>NZ_MLCR01000013.1:0-303688 GCF_001875735.1 Corynebacterium sp. NML120713 | reverse complement strand
AACACGCCCACAAAACCCGGATTGTTCAACACATCTAGCCCCACAACCTGCACACATAGCTTAAAAAACACTCAGAAACCATCGCAGCAAACCCAACATGTTCAACAAACCCACCGACACCTGTCGACGGGTGTTCAACAATCAACTCACCCGTATATTATGCGCTCTAGTGCAACAGTAGGTAAGAGAATACTAAGCAAATCGGGATTACCAGGCACGACATGTGTCATTCGACACGTGTCGCCGACACTATTAATGCACAATCTTTTTATACCAAAAACCTTTCATGGTCTGGTGTAGCCAAACTTAGGCCCTATGGATGCGTTAGGCAGACCTTTTCGTGATCGTTGAACAGTTGGTACCCCCGTGTTTTACCCCCGTTGGGTTGGGTCGAAAGTATGAAAGGCCCGAACCAGCATGATGCTTGTACTGGTTCGGGCCCGGCAAACAACGCCAACACATCGACGTTAACTCGCCCACTATCGCGTGAGATCTACATGTTCCCCGCCGCTCGCGCCTTCGCAACTACATCAGCGATGTTCTGGACAAAGTAGTCGACGTCCTCACGTGTGTTCGTTCGCCCCAGCGAAATTCGTAGCGCGCCCAAGCCGAGCGCTTCCTCCACGCCCATCGCCTCAAGCACATGACTCATTCGGGTCACACCACTTGCGCATGTAGACCCAGTTGATACAGCGATGCCCAACGAGTCGAGCAGCATCAGCATCGCGTCCCCGTGGGCACCGCGGAACATGAAGTGGGCATGCCCCTCCACAGCTGGCTCCTGGGTTGTTACCACCACGTCCGGGACCTCACGCTGTACACCTGCCACGAGTGCATCGCGAAGTTCCTTCACGCGTTCGCGTTCACGATCCATCTCAGAGCATGCTTCCGCCAGTGCTACAGCTGTTGCAGCGGCAGAGGCCACGTCTACCGTCCCTGGTCGCAGTCCACGTTCCTGGCCGCCACCGTGAATCGATGCGGTCGGCGCCGGCGAGCGTTTCGCTAGCAGTAGGCCGGTTCCGCGTGGCCCACCAAACTTATGTGCGCTCGCTGCCAATGTGGTAGCACCGAGGTCGTGGAAGTGAACGGGGACCTTTCCAACGGCCTGCACAGCATCCACATGAACAGGAGTGTTCTGAAGCGCAGCTCTGCGAACAACCTCCTTCACTGGCTGGAGTGCGCCAGTCTCATTGTTTGCCCACATCACTGCGGCCACAGCTGCCGGAGTGTCAAGCGCCTCGAGGTCCGACAGGTGGCCGTCGTCGCCTACCGGGAGCCAATCCACGTGCTGTGCTCCTAGTGCCTTGACAGTCTCGAGCACTGCCGAGTGCTCAACCGGTGAACACACCACCCGGTCCCCTTGCTTGCCACGCATGGCTTCGTAGAGACCGCGGACCGCGATGTTGTCTGCCTCGGTGCCCGAGCCTGTGAAAATCACTTCAACCGGGTCCGCGCCAAGCAACTCCGCGACTTGTTCTCTTGCATCGGCAAGCACCGCGTTGGCTTGGCGTCCCGCTGCGTGTTGCGCACCGGGATTCAACGCACCTGCGTGTTCAACCCAGGCATCGATTGCTACCTGACGCATCGGAGTAGTTGCAGCGTGATCGAGATACTTCATGCGCACTACCCTACGCGCTGATGCTCCCTTGCCTCGCAAATGTATGCAGTCGGGCTGTTGCCTGTTCGCGCAATAAGTACCGCCATCTGTCGGTGCCCTTTCAGCTTCATCTTCTTCCGAAGCTGGTCCGGGTTGACGTCTACCCCGCGTACGAGGATCTCAAGCGCCCCCGCTTGGTAGTTGGCCAGTGCTGCCTTAAGACGCTTGAACGGCACAGCCTCTAAGAAACGGAAGCCACTCGTTGCTGCGGGAAGCTCATCACCCGTAAGAAATGCAATGTGCGGGTCCACCATCCACAAGCTGTGCCGGTGCGCCCAGTGGCGAACTAGCCCGGCGCGGATGATCGCTCCGTCGGGCTCGATCATCCAAGTACCTGGTTCGGCGACAGTGGTGTCGTCAGGCTCGTCCGACCTCACTATCTCTCGCGAACCGTCCGCGCGCAGCACCACCGCTTCGCGAATGCCGGATCCGAAACCTTCTGTGTACAGGCAGGTTTCTTTGACGCCGCCATCGAGAGAGACGACGCTGACGAGCCCGCTCCACTCGCTGTAGTCGATTCCGGGTGCACACTTTACTGCGAGTTCTCTGCCACGATGTGCTTCCACGAGGTCTGGCAGGGGTGGTAGGAGTTTTGCTGGGTCGGTGATTCGTCGGCCGTTGGCGCGTCGTGCTGGGTCAGCCACGATGACATCGGCGCGGCTAATGGGTTGCAGTGCATCGGCTTGGCAGAGGAGCACGTTGGCGTCGGCAAGGTTTGCTTGAGCCATCGCAAGCCGTACGCGATCGAGATCGGAGCCTATCCAAGAGAGCTGTTGTTTTCTTATCGACGCCCCTTCGCTTCCCACTGAACAGGTCACGTCGTGGACCGTGGCTGCTCCGAAATCCTTGATCAGCTGCGCTCTGTATTCGGCAACGAGCTGTGGCGTTGCTTGTTGCGCGGCGTCGCTATCGGTAAGCCAATGTTCGGGCATCTTCCCACGGGCGCTGCGCTGCGCAGCGAGTAACTCCGAAACGACACGGGCATGATCGCCGAATTCCTTTTCCAGTACGGCTCTGTCGCGAATTAGCGTACTTGGAATGAGTTCGAGGTCCGGTCCAAGCGCCAGAATCTTTTGCAGGTTGTCCCGTAGGAACCCAACCTCGTCCAAAGTAAAACTCATTTGGGCGTCCCGATCCTATCTGTCGGGTGCTGGTGGAAAAACTCGTGGTAGCGCGGATCATCGGCGGGGTCTCCGATGATCGGGCGCATGTCGGCGTTGCGTGCAAGTTTGACCGCATCCTCGAAGGTGTCGCAGGAGCACAGCTGTTGGAGTTGCCCCCATGTTGATGGCACGAAGCGAACGAGCCCGGCGCGCCATCCTTCCATGAGTAGCTTCGGGGAGAACCAGTTTGCGTCGTCTGCCTCGCCGGTTTCCGCGTCTGGTTCTTGTCCGATGGGTGCTTTTGCGAGGAAGCTGAAGGTGTCGAACCAGTTACCTCGGTGCGAGCAACCTACCCAGCGTGCAAATGGGATGAGGAGGTCGCTGCAGACGTTGAGTTCATTGGCCTGCAGCATGTCCGTAAGCGAGATCTCGTGCGAGACGAGTTTGAGCCGTTGGTCGTGGAAAGGACGTGCGTCGCCGAGTAGGGTTCCTTCGTCGTCAACGGCGAGCAGTGTTCCGGTTTCTTCGAACAATTCGCGAACAGCGGCAAACAGCAGGGCATGTGCCTTGTATTTGGTGACGCCGAGCCTTCGTGCAACAGAGACTGCCGACTTGCCAATCCACAGGTCTCCGTCATTCCAGGCGCGGGGTGGGAAGTCGCGACTATCGACGCCACCTCCGGGAAAAACTGTCATGCCTGGGTAGTTTTTCATGCTCATGACTCGTTCTTGCATCCACACCTTGATTCCGTCGGGAGTGTCGCGGATAAGGATGACGGTGGCAGACAGGCGTGACCCGTTGAACCCACTGGTTTCCGTTGCGTCGACGGCGTCTGTTGCGTCGACAGAAAATGCGCCGGTTTTGCGGTACACGGTGCTCCACCTCCTCGCGTGGTGTTATGCGCGGTGCGCACCACTTCGTGCGCTTCGTGCACGGCGTGCATAGAACCGGCCGTCGTCGTGCTGCACTTCGATTGGCTGGTGATACGCCTTAGAGACGTTTTCACTGGTCAATACGTCTTCGATAAGACCTTGGGCGATCACTGTTCCTTCGTCGAGCAGCAAGGCATGTGTAAAACCATATGGGATTTCTTCCAGATGGTGGGTGATCATCACCATAGCTGGCGCATCGGGGTCGAGTGCGAGGTCGCCGAGGTATGCGATGAGGTCCTCGCGTCCGCCGAGATCCATACCTGCCGCCGGTTCGTCCATGATGAGCAGTTCTGGGTCGATCATGACCGCGCGGGCGATGAGGACGCGCTTCTTTTCTCCATCTGAGAGCGTTCCCCACGTGCGGTCGATAAGGTGCATAGCCCCGACCTGTTCCAGGACTTCGAGTGCTTGCTCGTAGTCGACGTCCTCGTACTGTTCGCGCCAACGCCCGACGACCGCGTAGCCTGCGGAGACGACGACGTCGCCAACTTTTTCACTTGGCGGAATCATCGAAGCAATCGCTGAGGACGTCAATCCGATTGCCGCGCGAAGGTCACGCATATCTGTTTTACCGATGCGCTCTCCGAGTACGAATGCGACGCCGCGCGATGGGAACTCTTGGGCAGCCGCCATTCGGATCAGTGTGGTCTTGCCGGCGCCATTTGGGCCGACGATGACCCAACGTTCGTCGAGCTCCACCTGCCAGTCGATAGGGCCAACAAGCGTGTTGCCTCCGCGAATAAACTCGACTCCTCGGAAGTCGATAAGCAGATCTGGATCAGTGGTTGGTTCGTTCACGGCTACCATTCTGGCTTCTTTCTACTTCGGCGTCTTGGTGGATAGAAAAACAAGCGACTGAGTTCTCAGTGTAACCATATCGTTGTATGAGAATCGCCACGGATGAAAGCGAACCCTTATGTCGATATTTAACGCGAGAGTTAGCTAGTCTGAGAGAAGAAAGAGCACACCTATAGGTGTGTCCGACTTCCATCGGCCACATGTGAGGACAAAAACGACATGGTTGCACGCTTTGGTATCGACGACGTACGCCCTCAAGTTTCCGGGCGAACTCTTCCGGCAAAGGCGGTGGTAGGTGAGGTTGTGCCAGTCTCTGCCCTGGTGTGGAGAGAAGGCCACGACGCTATCGCTGCAAGCTTGGTTATTACGGATCCGAATGGAGAACAGTACTCCATTCACATGCAGCAAGAACCGTACCGCCCGGACTACACCCACGCGGTGTTTGTCCCCGATGCTCAGGGTCTGTGGCGCTACCGCGTCGATGCCTGGAGTGACGTCATGGCGACGTGGCGCAACGCCGTCACAAAGAAGCTGGAGGCCGGGCAGACTACCGAAGAAATGGCGAACGACATCGCCCACGGCATCCACCTTTTTGAAGCCGCAATTGCGCAGACTCCGGCCCCAGACCGCGAGGTGCTCGAACGGGCCGCTGCGGCGCTAGATAACCCCGCGCTGCCACTGGCTGAACGAATTCTCGCCGGCATTTCTGACGAAGTACTCGAAGTTCTCAATGCTTTTCCGCTTCGGGAGCTCGTCACCCATGGGCCTATTTGCGATATCTACGTAGAACGACGCGATGCGCTGGTGAACTCGTGGTACGAGCTCTTCCCGCGTTCCACCGGCGGTTGGGACGATGAAGGCAACCCGGTTCACGGTACCTGGGCTACCACTGCGAAGGCGCTCGATCGCGTTGCTGCAATGGGCTTTGACACGGTCTACTTCCCTCCTATCCACCCAATCGGTGAGATCAACCGGAAGGGCAAAGACAACACACTTGTCGCCGAGGAGGGTGATGTCGGCTCCCCGTGGGCGATCGGTTCACGAGACGGTGGGCACGATGCCTTCCACCCGCAGCTCGGTGGTGAGAAAGAGTTTTGCGCGATGCTTGACCATGCGCACGAACTCGGATTGGAGGTAGCGCTGGATTTGGCCTTGCAGGCTGCGCCGGATCACCCTTGGGCGAGCGAGCACCCCGACTTCTTCACCATCTTGGAAGACGGCACGATTGCTTACGCCGAGAACCCGCCGAAGAAGTACCAGGATATCTACCCGATCAACTTCGATAACAACCCGGAGAAGGTCTACGAGGAGATTTACCGGGTTGTCATGTACTGGGTAGACCTGGGCATCCGAACGTTCCGTGTGGACAATCCGCACACGAAGCCGGTGAACTTCTGGCACTGGTTGATCACCCGCGTCCACGAGACGCACCCCGACGTCATCTTCTTGGCCGAAGCGTTTACCCGCCCACCAGTGATGTACGGGCTGTCGAAGGCAGGGTTCTCCCAGTCCTACACTCACTTCACCTGGAAAGTATCTAAGAGTGACCTCATCGACTTCGCTGAGCACATGGTCGACGTCGCGGATGTCTCGCGCCCGAACCTCTTCGTGAACACGCCTGACATCTTGCACGCCTCGCTGCAGTACGGAGGTCCAGCCGCGTTCGCAATTCGCGCCACGCTTGCCGCCACAATGAGCCCATTGTGGGGCGTATATTCCGGCTTTGAGCTCTTCGAAGGCGAAGCCGTCGCAGAAGGTAGCGAAGAGTACAACCACTCCGAGAAGTATGAACTGCGCCCACGCGACTTCCAGACAGCCCTCAATAACGGGCAGTCTCTAGAGCCTTACATCACTTCGCTGAACCGCTTCCGCAAGGCGCAGCCTGCGATGCAGCAGCTACGTCAGATTCGCTTCCATCACGTGGACAACGACCAGATCCTCGCGTACTCGAAGGTCGATGCGATCTCTGGCAACGCGGTCCTCGTCGTCGTTAATCTCGACCCTTGGAACGCGCAGGAAGGCACGCTGTACCTCGACGCGCCGGCAGTTGGTCTCGAATATGGTGCGCAGTTTGCCGTCCATGACTTGGTAACTGACGCGTACTACGACTGGGGATCAGAAAACTACGTGCGCCTCGCACCGGAAGTCAACGTCGCTCACATTCTCAAGCTGCCTGATGTTGCGCCACAGAAGAGAGAAGCGCTCGCTTTCCGGCAAATTTCAGATCACGACTACCGCCCATAACAACCGCGACCAAACAGACGCTAGAAAGATCATTATGTCTGCAAATTCAGTCAACCCAGCACTGCTGATCCCGGCTCACGACCGGCACCGCCTCCTCGAATGCAAGCACCACGCACCGCACGACTTCTACGGATGGCACGCGGCACCCGAGGGCTCCCTCATTCGCACCCGATTCCTCGGCGCAACGAACGTCGAGTTACTCATCCACGATGAGATCCGGCAAATGCAGTCCCTTGGCGACGATATTTGGGCGATCGGCTTGACCGACACCAATGCGCCCGACTATCGCTTCAAGGTGCACTACCCCGAGGGCGACCCGGTGACCGTCGCCGACGCATATCACTTCCTGCCTACACTCGGCACGCTCGACCTGCACCTGATTAGCGAAGGCCGCCACGAGCGTCTCTGGGAGGTGCTCGGCGCCAACGTCCGTACCTACGAGACGACGCTCGGCACCGTCACTGGTACCTCGTTCGCTGTGTGGGCACCGAATGCACAGGGCGTGGCCGTCGTCGGTGACTTCTGTGCATGGAACCCAAACCAGTACCCGATGCGCGTCCTCGGTTCGACTGGAGTGTGGGAGATCTTCATCCCGGGCATTGAGGCAGGCACCACGTACAAATTTGCAGTACAGACGTCCGACGGCCGTCGCATCGACAAGGCCGACCCTCTGGCGAAGCAAACGCTGACACCTCCAGAGACCGTCTCCGTGGTTGCCGCCCCTTCCGAGTTCGAGTGGACAGATGAGGATTGGGCGCAAAAGCGCTGCGAAGCAGACCCGACCAACTCCCCAATGAGCGTCTACGAGTGCCACGTCGGCTCATGGAAGAAGGGCGCAACCTTCCAGACGATGCGCGACGAGCTCGTACCGTACCTCATGGAAAACGGCTTCACCCATGTCGAGTTCCTCCCGGTAGCCGAGCATCCATTCGGTGGCTCTTGGGGCTACCAGGTCACGGGGTACTACGCTCCAACCGCCCGTTGGGGAACTCCAGATGATTTCCGCGCACTCGTCAACGACCTACACGCAGCAGGCATCGGGGTCATCGTCGACTGGGTGCCAGCCCACTTCCCGAAGGATGACTGGGCACTCGCCCGCTTCGACGGCACCGCCCTCTACGAGCACCCCGACTGGCGCCGTGGCGAGCAGAAAGACTGGGGCACCTACGTGTTCGACTTCGGGCGCAACGAAGTTCGCAACTTCCTGGTCGCTAACGCCCTGTACTGGTGCGAAGAGTTCCACATCGATGGCCTCCGCGTCGACGCCGTCGCATCAATGCTCTACCTCGATTACTCCCGCCAGCCTGGCGAATGGCTCCCGAACCAGTTTGGTGGGCGCGAAAACTGGGACGCCGTCCAATTCCTGCAAGAGATGAACGCAACGGTTCACCGCAACCACCCAGGCATCGTGACCATCGCGGAGGAGTCTACTGCTTGGCCAGGCGTGACCGCTATGACGGAAAACGACGGCCTCGGTTTCTCCCTGAAGTGGAACATGGGCTGGATGAACGACACCCTCGAGTATTTCTCCCTCGACCCGATTCACCGCTCATACCACCACAATGAGATCACGTTCTCACTGGTCTACGCGTTTTCCGAGCAGTACGTCCTGCCGTTTAGCCACGACGAAGTAGTCCACGGCAAGGGCTCGCTTTGGCAGCGCATGCCTGGCGATGACTGGAACAAGGCCGCCGGCCTTCGCACGCTCTTCGGCTATATGTTCTCCCACCCAGGCAAGCAGCTCCTCTTCATGGGCTGTGACTGGGGCCAGACCACCGAGTGGGACGAAGCGAACTCAATCAACTGGGACAATATTTCTGACGGCTGGGGCCACGAGTACCACCGCGGTATCCAACAACTGGTTCGCGACCTCAACCGGGTGTACGTCGACACCCCTGCGTTGTACGCGCAGGACAATGTGCCTGCCGGATTCCAGTGGGTCAAGGGCGACGACTCACAGCACAACATCCTTGCCTACCTCCGGTGGGATACCGAGGGCAACCCTGTGCTGGCCGTCATCAACATGTCCGGAGCTTCCCAGCCAAATTACCGGATCGGCCTGCCGGTCGCCGGTGAGTGGGAGCTACTCATCAACACGGACGCAGGCGTCTACGGCGGTGCCAACAACGACCTGCCACACACTGTGCACAGCGACGATGTTCAGTGGGATCACTTCCCTCACTCGATCGAGCTGCACGTACCAGCAATGAGCGCACAGCTGTACAAGCTGAGCCGCTAGAACGCTAGAGCCCGGGCCTCAGGAGTTCCTGCAGGCCCGGGCTTTTGCATGTCACGCTAGAACAGAGCACTCGCAAGCTTCGTACGAGCGGCGAGCACACGCGGGTCGCCGGCGTCAAAAAGCCCGAAGAGCTCGAGCAGTCGCTCCTTCGCCTCTGGAGACTGCTTGACCAAGCCCAACAGACGGTCGAAAGCTTTCTCAGGCGCACCGGACACGAGCTCAGCATCAGCAGCCACCAGCTGTTTCGCGACATCGTCAGGGTGCTCCGCAGCATCAGCAATAGGATCAACCGACAAGTTCGCAGGGTCAAGCCGCTTGACGACGGCCACCGTCGCCTTCGCCTGCGCAACCTCCTTGTTACCAGGCTCCTCGCTCAGCATCGCATCGTAGATAGCCGTAGCCTGATCAAAATCACCTGCCTGCATCGCACGAGCGGCCTCTTCCAAACGCGGGTCCTCTGCTGGGGCAGCATCCTCAACGGGCTCCTCGTCTAGGCCCTGCAACTGCCTGCCAACGTTGCTCACCAATGCCTCGAGCCAGGGCTTCAATTCTTCCTCCGACTGATCCCCCTCGAAGCTCGTCAGTGGGCGCCCAGCAGCAAGCGCGAGCGTAGTCGGAACCATCCGTACACCAAGCGCCTGCGCGATCTGCGGAGTGGCATCAGCATCAACGTATGCGTACGCGAATCCTCGCTGACCGGTAGCCAACTTGGTCAACGTCGCCCGTAGCGACTCCGAATCAGCTGAACGCGCACTACCGACATGAACGACAACCGGAATCTGCATTGAGCGCTGCAGTACCTTAGCTTCCAAATCTGCCTCAGTAACCGTAAATACTGGGACAAACCCCTCGCGCTGCATTTCCTCGCGGGCCTCCGCTTGCTTCGCTACCTGAGCTAAATCAACGGCCCCTGCCGTAAATTGTGGTCCTGTCACGTCCTAGTTCTCCTCAAGATGCTTGTTCAAAGACTCCATCTTCTGGTGGAGCATATCTGTAAACCCACGGCGGATATCCGCCTTAATCACCAGCGAAACACGTGGAGACACTTCCTCCACCGCCTGCGTCGCACGCTTAATAACGTCCATGACTTCGTCCCATTCACCCTCAACCGTGGTGAACATGGCTGTCGTCTCATTCGGCAGCCCCGATTCACGAACTACTTTCACGGCGCGTGCCACGGCCTGCGACATCTCCGCGTTCGGCGTGTCAGTGACGGCTGGTGCTACTGAAAATGCTGCAATCATGCCTCATACCCTACCGCCTCGACCAACAATGTTTATGCCAGTGCCGGCGATCATCCGCCCCGCGCCCCACTTCCTTCGGCCACGCAACGACATGGGCTACTCCCGGAGGAATGTTCTGATTACACCCCGGGCACACGTAGAACTTCCGCGCTGCGGAAGAACCAATCTGACGCACTTTGTAGATCTCACCATGCGTCCACCGCGGCCCTTCCATTTCTTGGGTGCCGATAAAGGTGGACCCATCCCGCGGGAGTATATAGCTCGGCTGGATGTTTTGACGCCGATTTCTTCGCGGCACTGCTACATCGCTCCTCTAAAACAGGCGCAGCTCGTCTGATTCAATTCCACGCAGGTCGTCATAGTCCAGCACAATACAGCGAAAACCACGATCTTCCGCGAGCGTGCGGGCCTGAGGCTTAATCTCCTGCGCAGCGAACACACCCTGTACTGGACGAAGTACGCTATCGCGGTTAAGCAGTTCAACATACCTGCTGAGCTGCTCGACGCCGTCGATCCCTCCCCGGCGTTTCACCTCAACGGCAACTGTCTTGCCGTCTGCGTCCTTGGCGAGCAAGTCGACTGGGCCAATCGCCGTCGGATACTCACGGCGGACGAGCGTAAACCCATCGCCGAGCGTAGAAATATGCTCAGCCAACAGCTCCTGTAGGTGCGCTTCCACCCCGTCCTTCACAAGACCTGGGTCTTCACCGAGCTCCACGTTGGTATCAGACACGATCTCCTCGACCGTTATGCGAAGCTGTTCGCCTTTTGGGTTCTCCACGATCCACAACTCGTCCCCCGTGTCTTCCCCATCAATATCCACGACGGCTTGTTCACGTATCGTGCACGGCGGTGTCATCCAGTTCAGTGGTTTATAAGCACGGTCATCTGCGTGGATCGACACAGACCCGTCAGCTTTCATCAAAATAAGGCGAAGCGCAGACGGCAAATGCGCATCAAGACGACCAACATAATCTACTGAACAGCGAGCAATGACAAGACGCATGGATACTAGGCTACCGGTCGTGTCATTCTGTACGGAATTATCCCGCTAGTAGCGCTGATCGCGGCCGCGGTCACGCAGCGCACGCCGACGCAGCGCCTCGTAATCAACCTTTTCCTGCCGCTCATCAGGTGCAGACTCAATCCATGAAATCAACGCCATCTGCGCGCGCTTCTGGCCCGCGAATTCAATATCGCCATCGGCACCGTGCAGCAGTACGGCTTCCTTAATCCCTGGCATGAACGACTGCTCTTCTTGACTCAGCGCTCGCATTCCCTCGAAGCTGGTCTGGGTGCGCTCAATGCACATGTCGTACTGGAATGACAAGGACCGCAGTTTATAAAAACGGAGCTCCTCCGCGTGATAGATCAGCACACCGTGGCGCCAACCGTGGACCCCGGTGGCCGGGAGCTGTCGGAACAGGCCTATCGCGCCGGAGTTGCGGAACATTAAAAAGCGCCACACGCACACAGTGATAACAAAGAACACAAAGAACAATGCCACGTACAGTAAAACGATCACATTGCACCTCTGCTTCGTTCAAACCGACCTTGATGAAAGTATGCGCTTCATTTTAGCGACCTTCGCTGCCAGTGCAAGCAACGAAGAAACGGAAAGCCCCGCTGCTAAAACAGCGGGGCTTTACAAGGTTGAGCGTGGCGCTCTACCTTCCTCCTACGCGGTGACCGCGTTAGCGAGATTCACTGCGACGGACGGCAGCAAGCTCGGCCTCTGCACGAGACTTCGCGAGTGCGTCATCAATGTTCTGAAGCTCTGCCTGAGCTTCATCACGATTCACTTCGTGGGCGAAGATGGCGTAATCCGCAAGAATGGTCACTTTGTCACCTTGCACGGAAAGGAACCCACCCTGGACGGCGGCGACGATGCGCTCGCCGTCGACTGGGCGGATGGTCACGACACCATTGTCCTTGAGCTGACCAAGGATGGGTTCGTGGCCAGGCAGAATGCCGATCTCACCTTCGGTAGTCTGAGCAGTCACGATGCTTGCTGGACCCTTCCAGAGCAAACGGTCTACCGAGACTAATTGAGCGGTAAGTTCAGCCATTATTGCCTCCTAGCCCTGCAGCTTCTTGTAGGCAGCCTCAACGTCATCCAAGCCACCCAGGCCGTTGAATGCCTGCTCTGGGTATGCATCGAATTCACCGTTGCACAGCTTCTCGAAAGCGTCAATGGTCTCCTCGAGAGGTACGTAGGAGCCCTCGTCGCCGGTGAACTTCTTAGCGACGAAGAAGTTCTGGCCCAGGAAGCGCTCGATCTTACGAGCACGCATAACCGTGACCTTATCCTCTTCGGAAAGCTCGTCCATACCGAGAATTGCGATGATGTCCTGCAGTTCCTTGTTCTTCTGCAGAATACCGATAACTCGCTGTGCAACCTCGTAGTGACGCTCGCCAACGATACCTGGCTCGAGGATGCGCGAGGTCGAGGTCAGCGGATCCACTGCTGGGTAAATACCCTTGGAAGCAATGGAACGCGAAAGCTCGGTCGTCGCGTCCAGGTGAGCGAAGGTCGTGGCCGGAGCCGGGTCGGTGTAGTCGTCAGCCGGAACATAAACTGCCTGCAGCGACGTAATCGAACGGCCCTTGGTCGAGGTAATGCGTTCCTGGAGAACACCCATCTCGTCTGCCAGCGTTGGCTGGTAGCCCACGGCCGATGGCATACGACCCAGCAGGGTCGAAACCTCAGAACCAGCCTGGGTGAAACGGAAGATGTTATCGATGAACAGGAGCACGTCCTGGTTCTGAACATCGCGGAAGTACTCCGCCATGGTCAGGCCGGACAGCGCAACACGCATACGAACCCCTGGCGGCTCATCCATCTGGCCGAAAACAAGGGCCGTATCTGGAAGAACGCCCATGTCCTCCATCTCGAGGAAGAGGTCCGTACCCTCACGGGTACGTTCGCCGACGCCGGCGAACACGGAGGTACCGGAGAACTCGCGTGCAATACGCGTAATCATCTCCTGGATGAGAACTGTCTTACCGACACCAGCACCACCGAACAGGCCAATCTTGCCACCCTTCACGTAAGGGGTAAGCAGGTCGATGACCTTAATGCCGGTCTCAAGGATCTCGGTCTTACCTTCCAAGTCCTTGAACGCTGGTGGCTCGCGGTGGATGCCCCATCGCTCACCACCGACGCCGACCGATGGGTCGTCCAAGCACTGACCAAGCGCGTTAAACACGTGGCCCTTGACCTGGTCGCCAACCGGAACGGAGATCGGATTGCCGGAGTCGCGTACCTGTGCGCCACGAACCAGACCGTCGGTTGGTGCCATGGCGATCGTGCGGACGAGGCTGTCACCCAAGAACTGGGCCACCTCAAGCACGATGGTGCGGGACATTTCGCCGAGGTCGATGTCAACCTCAAGCGCGTTGTACAAAGCGGGCAGCTCGCCACGCGGGAACTCCACGTCGACGACTGCGCCGATGACGCGCACGACGCGGCCATTCTCAGACCCTGCCGGGTTCTGAGCGAAATCGGACTCATTCTGAGCCTGACCCGTTGGCTCCTCGCCGAGCTCGTCGTAAGAGTGAGCAGTAGTCATGATTTAGTCACTTTCTCCACTACCAGACAGCGCGCCAGCGCCGCCGATAATCTCGGTGATTTCCTGGGTAATTTTTGCCTGACGGGCTTGGTTAGCCTCACGGGACAAGTTGTTCGCCAATTCGGTCGCATTGTCCGTAGCGTTCTTCATCGCCGTACGACGTGAAGCGGACTCCGCTGCAGATGCCTCCAAGAAAATCGAGTACAGCGAGCGAGAAACATACGCCGGAAGCAGTTCGTCCATCAGCGTATCCGCATCAGGTTCGAAATCCATGTCCGGTTGCACATCCCCGCTTGTGGTGAGCATGTCTTCCTGCTCGTACTCGTAATCCTCAAGCACCGGCTCAATTGGGAGCAACTGGTGCACCCTGGCTTCTTGTGTCAACATCGACACAAATTCTGTGTACACCACGTGTACCTGGTCGAAGCCACGAACCTCCTGACCCTCAGGGCCGTGCAGGCCCTCGCGCCACTTAGCGGTCCCTTCAGAGCTCGCCATGAAGCCGTCGATCAGGTGGCGACGAACGTCGTGGGTCGCTTCCCACGAAGGCTTCTGGGACCAACCGGTCCAAGAGCCTTCGACCTCCATATCGCGGAAACGGTAGTGGGTTACGCCCTTACCGCCCGTGATGTAGCGGACGACTTCGTAGCCAGCTTCCTCAAGCATGCGCTCGAGCTCTGCTGCCTTCTTCAACACGTTGTGGTTATACCCGCCGGCCATACCGCGGTCTGATGTGACCACGAGGACTGCTGCGACTCGACCATTCTCACGCTCACGGAGCATGGGGTGATCGAGGGAGCTCGCAGCTGCGAGGCGTTCCATGACGTCTTTCAGCTCGTCGGCATACGGCTTTGCCGCTTCGACGCGCTGCTGTGCCTTGGTGATCTGCGAAGTCGCGATCAGCTCCTGGGCTTTAGTGATTTTCTTCGTGGAGTTTACAGACCTAATACGGTCACGTAGTTCGCGAAGTGTTGCCATGGTTTACTCTCCTCCCTTCCTATATGTAGACGTTTACGTCTTGTTCCAAGAACTACTTCTTGGGACGGCCGACGTTAAGGGTATTTTTCTTGACCTCACGCTTGTCCAGCGGATCCGCCTCTGGCTCGCGCACGATGTGCTCACCGGTGGAGGACTGGAACGAGCGAGCGAAGTCATCATTGACGCGCAGCAGCGTCTGCTTGCTCGTATCGTCGAGCGCAGCGCCACCGGAGATCTGTTCGTAGACTTCCGGAGCGACGGAGCGAATGTGCTCCTGCAGCTCGAACTCGTAGCGACGCACGTCTTCGACGGGAACGACGTCAAAGGCGCCTTCGTTTGCAAGCCAGATAGATACGATCTGGAACTCAACAGGCTGCGGAGCGTTCTCCGACTGCTTGAGGAGCTCTACGAGACGCTGACCGCGCTCGAGCTGGCGCTTCGAAGCTGCATCGAGGTCGGACGCGAACGCAGCGAACGCTTCCAGATCACGGTATGCAGCAAGGTCGAGACGCAGGTTACCTGCAACCTTCTTCATACCCTTAGTCTGCGCAGCGCCACCGACACGGGACACAGAGATACCCACGTCAATAGCTGGGCGAACACCCTGGTTGAAGAGGTCGGACTGGAGGAAGACCTGGCCGTCTGTAATCGAGATGACGTTGGTAGGAATGAACGCACCCACGTCGTTAGCCTTCGTCTCGATGATCGGCAGTGCGGTCAACGAGCCTGCACCCAGCTCATCGTTGAGCTTCGCAGCACGCTCCAGCAGACGAGAGTGCAGGTAGAACACGTCACCTGGGTATGCCTCGCGGCCTGGTGGACGACGCAGCAGCAACGAGATGGCACGGTATGCCTCTGCCTGCTTGGTCAGGTCATCGTAAATCACCAGCACGTGCTTGCCCTGGTACATCCAGTGCTGGCCCAGTGCTGCACCGGAGAACGGTGCGAGCCACTTGAAGCCTGCGGAGTCGGATGCAGGAGCAGCCACGATCGTGGTGTACTCAAGCGCACCATGCTGCTCAAGGGTTGCACGAACACCGGCGATCGTGGAACCCTTCTGGCCGACTGCGACGTAAATACAACGAACCTGCTTCGACGGGTCACCGGTTTCCCAGAAGTGCTTCTGGTTCAGGATGGTGTCGATGCAGACTGCAGTCTTACCAGTCTTACGGTCACCAATGACGAGCTGACGCTGACCACGACCAATCGGGGTCATGGCGTCAATAGCCTTGATACCGGTCTGCATTGGCTCCTCGACCGGCTGGCGGTCAAGAACGCCTGCAGCCTGCAGCTCAAGTGCGCGCTCTTCGTTGGATTCAATCGGGCCCAAGCCGTCAATCGGCTGACCCAATGGGTTAATAACGCGGCCGAGGAACTCTTCCCCAACCGGGATGGACAGAACTTCGCCTGTCCGCTTTACTTGGTCGCCCTCGGTGAGGGTCTCGAAATTACCCAGAACCACGACACCGATCGAATCGGTCTCAAGGTTCTGTGCGACGCCAATGACGCCGTTCGGAAACTCGAGCAGCTCATTCGTCATGCATCCTGGCAGCCCGGAAACCTGGGCAATACCATCTGCAGCCGAAGTCACCACGCCGACCTCCTCACGGGAGGCCTCCGCGGAGTAGCTCGAGGTGTAGTTCGCTATCGCGCTACGGATCTCATCGGAGGAGATCGTCAGCTCCGCCATGTTCTTCCTGCTCTCGGTAGTTTGTTCCAGCATTATCTCTTACTAAAGGGTCGCGTTGGCGAGAAGGTCGGTGCGCATGCGGTTCAACTTACCGCGCGTCGACCCGTCAATCAGTTCATCGCCGACTCGGATGGTCAGTCCACCGAGGAGGCTGGGGTCAACCTCAGAATGGATCGCCATCTCACGACCGTAAATGTTCTCAAGTTTCTGTGCCAGTGCATCGCGCTGCGCATCAGAGAGCGCCTGTGCGGTGACCACACGTGCCACGGCCTTCCCACGCAACGCGGCGACGTCAGCTGCCAGAGCAGCGAGATCGTCTACCGGGTGGTGTTCTGGACGGCCAATGACCTGCAAAGCTAGCGCTTCAGTAACCGTGGTGACCTTGCCGTAAATGACATTCGCAAGCAGACCGCGCTTCTGTGCGGCTGTAGCGGTTCGGTCGGAGAGAAGCTGAGTAAGCTTCCGCTCCTTCTCAAGCAAGGTGGAGAGTTGGTACAGCTCGTTTTCGACCTGCTCCAACTGCCCTTGAGCCTCCGCGCCCTTCATCAGCGCGCGTCGACCTAGGTTGATCAGGCCTGCGCGGAACTCGCGCGGGTTTGACCACTCCTCGGAAGCTGCTGCAGCAAGGATCTGTGCCGTAGGCTCTGCCACCTTGGCACCGAAAACATCGTTGATGATCCCGCGACGCTGCGCGGCATCAAGCGAGTTATCAGCGACAGCGATGCGCAGTGCACGCTCGGCGTCCAGCTGATCCACGGTCAGGAACAGTTCCGTACCAAGCTGCAATGCAACAGCAACGGTGTCCCCTGCCCCTTGAATCAGCTGATCAAGCTGCTCAGAAACTTTTGTTTGTGCTTCGCGACTAGCTGCCTTCATTTCGCCTACTTCCTCGTAGAAACGTTGTCGAGTTCGGCGAGGAAAGCATCAATCGTGTTCGAGCGGCGGGTATCATCCGAAAGCTCGGTACCCAGCAGACGCTCTGCCAGACTGATGGAGTTCTGACCCATCTCGTTGCGCAGTTCAGCGACGACCTGCTCGCGGAAAGCCAGAAGCTGCTTTTCGCCTGCTTCAACAATTCGACGAGACTCTTCCTCAGCGCGCTCACGAAGTTCTGCCTGAATCTCCTTGCCCTTTGCCCGGGCAGCTTCACGGATCTCAGCAGCTTCGGCACGTGCCTCAGCGAGTTCTGCGTTGTTCTTTTCTAGAGCAGCCTTAGCCTCGGCCTGGGCAACCTGAGCACGCTCAATGCCGCCCTTGATTCGGTCTTCGCGCTCCGCCAGTACTTCCTGGAACTTCGGAAGGACAAACTTCCAGAAGAGCAAGAACACGATGACGAAGACAACGGTCGACCAAACCACGTCGTACATGGCAGGCAGGAGAATGGACGGCTCCGCCTCAAGCGGAAGCTTCTCTCCCTCTGCCAACACGAAAATATCGTTGACGTTAGTCATTGGTTGCTCCTGATCTAAAAAGTGTACGTGGAATTCGTGAGTTCTTTTTAGAACAGGAAGCCTGCAACGAGGCCAATCAGGGCAAGTGCCTCAACGAAGGCGATACCCAGGAACATGGTGGTACGCAGCTGGCCGGCCATCTCTGGCTGACGTGCCATACCCTCAACGGTCTTACCGACCAGCATGCCGATGCCGATACCAGGGCCGATGGTAGCGAGGCCGTAGCCGATGGTGCCGAGACCGGTGTATTCGGTAGCGGCTGCTGCCTGAGCAAGAATGATGTCGTTCATGTGAAAGTCGTTCCCTTTCTTGGTGTTTGCTTGCAACGCTTCCTGCAAACAAACGAGTGACAATTTGTATGGGGTTTATTCAGTTTGACCAGTAGGTTGCGCTTTGTTAGTGCGCGTCTGCATGCAGCGACAGTTCGATGTACACCGCAGTCAACAGAGCGAAGATGTACGCCTGCAGGAAGATAATGATTAACTCATACAGGGTGAACAGCAACGCCGCGATCAGGGTCAGCCCTGACACACTCGTCCAGGCCGAGATCTGCCAGAAGAAGAAGTTCGTAGCAGAGTACAGCAGAACGAGAATGATGTGGCCAGCCAGGAAGTTCGCCATAAGACGAAGTGCCAGCGTGACCGGACGCAGAATGAACGTCGAGAAGAACTCGATCGGCACAACAAGGAAGTGCAGAGCGAACGGCAACCCAGGAATCACGGTCGAGTGCTTGAAGAAGGCAACGCCGTAGCGCTGCACGCCCGCGTAGATCATCGCGATGTAGGCGACAACGGCCAACACAATCGGCATACCGATACGTGCGTTTGGCGAGATGTTGAGGCCAGGGATGATCGTGGCGACATTCATGAACAGGATCGTGAAGAAGATTGTCGCGATTACCGGCAAGAAGCGCCGGCCCTCTTTCTTCCCCAGCGTGTCTTCGGCGATGTGGATGCGGACGAAATCCACGCCCAACTCACCGATATTCTGCAGACCCTTAGGAACCAGTTTTGGCTTCCTAAAAGCAATAACAAAGAGGACCACCAGTACTGCCGCCATGAACAGGCGAACCAGCATGATACGGTCCAGCGCGAACCAGCCATTGGCGAAATCTTCACCAATAAACTGGTCGAACGTGTGCCCCGGGAAAAATTCTGGACCCAATTGGGGTACGTGGAATGTACCCTTCATGGCCAAAGTTGTAACGCTCAGCGTTCTCTCCCGTTCTCGGGCCGCACTTAATGTGCGGTGCGATGGACGTCTCCAACAAGCTGTCTCCGTGGCGGACTCCGTCGCACATCTTCTACCACGGGACAGGGGATGTATTTTCGTGCTTCTTCCAGCGAAAAATAAGGAAGCAGCAAACCTTAACTAACCCGCCCGATACTTTAACAGGTCACAGCGTATTTTCACGCTTTAGGGGGTCTTCCAAAGCTTCTTCTGAGCATTTTTCGGTACCACGCCATTAAATATGGCTGGTACTGGCGTTTTCACCTAAAATGTTACTTCCCCCACACCCGTTCCAAAAAGGGGTAGACACCCACAAATTCGGTAGTAATTCCCCTACATTCCGACATAGAAAAGCGTTGCCACCCCAAGGCGAGGGGGTAGCAACGCAAATGTCTGTACGCCTTAAGGCTTCTGAATATATGCCGTTCGTACGCTCAGTACCCCCATGGCTTCGGCGCCTAACGCAACAACAAGTGCCGCGATCGTAGTTACGCCGAATGCTGTCGAGTCGTAAAACGTCGCGTTCCGAAGCCCAAGCAAGATAAGCACGATGACGACCATCTTGATGAGCCAACCGCCGAGGACGACAGCCATCGTGGTTGTAGGGGTGAAATTAGACGTCGCAAGAACACTGATAGCGGTCAACAGCACAAAGCCACCACCAATACCGACCCCCATCAATACAGCCCAAAGACCTGGCGCGCCGCTCACGGCCCCCCATGCCATCAGCGAGATGATAAGCAGCGCCAGCAATGCCAACGTTCCAAAGCGCAGTGCACGCAGCAGCGGCCGCCGTTGGTTCTCATACTGCTCAGTGTCTGACACTTCCAGGTTCGGCGTCACAGGGTTCTTTGGAGTATCCACGATTGGACATCCTACACAGATACAGGGCCAATCTTGCCTTTCAGCCATGGAATGAGCGTCGCAACAAAGGCCACCACCAACGAAAGGACGGTAAAAGCTACAGCAAATCGGGTGGGGACGATCGAAAAGCTCACCGCACCGAGGGCTACTGCAGAAATCCACATATAGAGGACCAAAACAGTGCGTCTGTGTGTATGCCCGAGGCGAAGCAGTCGGTGGTGAATATGTCCGGCGTCTGCCTCCCACGGTCGCTGTCCACGAATCACCCGTCGAATAACCGCCCAAATCAGGTCAAGCAACGGCAAGGCAATTGCAGCAAGCACAACGATGATTGGGCTCACTAATGCCACCATGTCCGCAGCCCCATAGAGTGACATGTTGATCTTGCCCGACGCTGACGTCGACGCGGCTGCCAGCAGCAATCCAATAAGCATCGCGCCTGAGTCCCCCATGAAAATTCGGGCAGGCTCGAAATTATGCGGCAAGAACCCGGCACAAATTCCGACGAGAATCGAGCAAATGATCGCCGGCGGGTAGGCCGAAACAGCACCACCCTGGTCGTGGAGCACAGTGAGGGAGAAGAGAAGGATAGCTCCCCCGGCGATCATCCCCAGGCCAGCAGCGAGTCCGTCAATGCCATCAACAAAGTTCACAGCGTTGATAATCAACACAGTGAAGAACGCGGACAACAACATACCCTGCACTTGATCGAGGATTAGCGTGGTCCCCTCCCCAAACGGGACGTAAAAGACGGTAAAGACCAGTCCAAGAAAGCTCATGAGGCCAGCTACCAAGAGTTGTCCGCACAGCTTTACGACGGCCCCAAGCTCGTAGAGGTCGTCGATAATTCCAAGAATCACGATGCCGCTCGCACCAGCGAAGACTGCCGTCATCTCGGGCGTCACCGGTGCGAACCCACGTGTGAGCGCCGGGAGCTGCTGCGCAAGAAAAAGGGCGCACACGAGCCCTGTAAACATGGCAAGGCCACCGACAGAAGGCGTCGGCTGGGTATGCACATCGCGTTTGCGGATCTCTGCCACCCTGCCCGTCCGAACGAGCGCTGTGCGCACCACGCCTGTGAGCAGGTAGGTGATCGCTGCGGCAACAAGCAGAACCAAGCCCAATTCACGCAGCGGGACTCCGGCGCCGCCCATCTACTTCCTCCGCAACTGCTCTGGGTCAAGTTTTAGGACTTGAGCAATGCGTTCCGTGCTGATAGCTCCCTCTCGCAGGATGACTGGGCTAGGGCCAGAAATATCGATAATCGTTGACGGGGTGCCAACTTCGGCGGGCCCACCCTCGAGATACACGCCGACTGCCTCCCCGAACTGCTGGCGTGCAGCAGCCGCGTTGAGCGCTGGTGGATTGCCCGTCAGGTTCGCCGACGAGACCGCCATCGGGCCAGTTCGCTGCAGAAGTTCAAGCGCCAGGGGTTGATTCGGCATCCGCAACAACACGGTGCCACGAGTGTCGCCGAGATTCCAGGGAAGGCTCGGGGCTTCCGGAACGACGATCGAAAGCCCTCCCGGCCAAAATGCTTCAACAAGAGTTTTAGCGGTGTCCGTGAACTCCCGCACGAGCCCCTGGATAGTAGTCCAAGACCCTACCAACACTGGCACCGGCATATCGGGGCCCCGCCGCTTCGTTGCCAGCAGTGTCGCCACCGCCTGGTTATTAAATGCGTCGGCGCCGATGCCGTAGACGGTGTCAGTAGGAAGGACGATGCAACGCCCCTCTTTCACTGCGGCTTCTGCTGCCTGCAGTCCTTGTTCGCGTTCTTCTGGTTCGAGGCACTGGAAAACCCTACTCGCCATAATGCTCCTCGTCTCCTTTGTTCAGTACCGGACTAGCTTACTCGCTCCGCTTCCGGGCACAGACAAAGCGGTGCTTTCCGGTGAGGTCCGCTAACCGCTCCACTCTTTCGAACGTGCCGGATGCTGTAACGGCGTCGACAGTCAGGTCAGAAGTTGCGTCATCATGCTCAACTGCAAATACTCCGCCCGGTTTCAATAGCGTCGCAGCCACCGGCACCAGGCCACGTATCGCGTCCATACCGTCGTCTCCGGAAAAGACTGCCTCCGGTGGGTCTACGTAGACCTCTGGGTCCAGACCGTCGGTATTGGGAACGTACGGCGGGTTGCTTACCACCATGTCTACGGTGCCATGCAGCGTAGACAACAAGTTGTGATCAGTCATGTCCCCTTCGACGATCCGGACGTTCAGGCCGAGTTCATCGCGATTTCGTTGGGCATACTCGCGAGCAGCTTCGGACCGCTCCACCGCGATCACCTCGGCGCACGGTACCGCATTCGCGATGTAGAGCGCGAGCGCGCCCGAACCAGTGCCCAGATCCACGACAGTGGGCGCCTGCGAAGTGGCGGACTGCTGCAATGTCTTCACTGCCCAATCGGCTAGGACCTCGGTCTCCGGCCGCGGGATAAACACACCCGGTCCGACACGCAGCGTCAAAGGCCCAAACGGCGCGACTCCAACGATGTGCTGGAGTGGTTCGCGCGATGCCCGGCGTTGAATCGCTGCTTCAAACGCTGTTTCAAACTCCTGGTCAACGTCGAGGAACAGTACGTTCATCGGGGTGTCGTCGAGAAGCCAGGCAGCGATCAACCTCGCGTCGACTGCTGGCGTGGCAACGCCCGCGGCCGCAAGCATCTGCGCGCCACGGGCGATGACCTGTTGAGCGGGGAGTTTACTCGGCTTCAAGTCGTTCCTGCCGCTCGTGCGCCTGAAGCGCTGTAATCAGATCGTCCATGTTTCCGTCAAGCACGGTGTCAAGGTTGTTCGCCTTGTAGTTGATGCGGTGATCCGAGATACGATTCTCGGGCCAGTTATAGGTCCGAATGCGCTCGGAGCGGTCCATCGTCCGCACCTGGGAAGCGCGTCCCTCGGCGGCTTCGGCCTCGGCCTTCTCGCGCTCGAGCTGGTCAAGGCGAGCTTGCAACACCTGCATTGCGCGGGCGCGGTTCTGAATCTGCGAGCGCTCGTTCTGACAGGTCACCACGATATTCGTCGGCAGGTGGGTAATACGCACGGCGGAGTCAGTGGTGTTCACACCCTGGCCGCCCTTGCCGGAGGATCGGTAGACATCAACGCGAATGTCTTTCTCATCAATATTTACCGACGCCACTTCGTCCGGCTCCGGGAACACATATACACCCGCGGCCGACGTCTGAATGCGGCCCTGCGACTCGGTGACTGGCACGCGCTGCACACGGTGTACGCCACCCTCAAATTTCAGCTTGGACCATGCACCGTCACGTGACGGCGTCTTCGCCTTCACCGCGACGGTCATATCCTTTACGCCGCCAAGGTCCGACTCAGACAAGTCGAGTACTTCCCAGGTCAAGCCGTGCTTCTCGCAATACTTTTGGTACATGCGGGCGAGGTCACCAGCAAAGAGGGCCGCCTCTTCACCGCCAGCACCGGCCTTGAGCTCCATGATGATGTCATCACCATCGTGCTCGTCGCGAGGTGCGAGCAGGTCCGCGAGTTCCTCCTCAAGCGCGACGATCTCTTTCGCAAGGCGTTCAGCTTCTTCGGCGAACTCTTTGTCTTCGTACGCCATCTCAGCCGCAGCTTCGTGATCTTCCCTCGCCTGGTTCAGCGCGTCGTTGACCTTGATGATCGGCTGCAGTTCGGCGTAGCGCTTTGAAAGCTTCCGGAATTTATCCTGGTCGCCCGCAATATCTGGGTCGCCCATCTGGGCCTGAATGCCCTCGTATTCGGCGACGTAGTCGTCGACAAGCGAAACTTCGCCAGCCATTAGATGTACTCCTCTGCGTCTTGATCAGCCACCATTGGTGCCGAGTTGGCAACGCCCATCAGGAACTCGCCGTTGCTCTTCGTCTTCTTCAACTGCTTGATCAGCATGTCGATGGACTGCTGCGGGTCAAGTGCCGACAGGATTCGACGCAACTTGTGCATCACGCGCGCTTCATCCGGCCCCATGAGCAGGTCATCCTTGCGGGTACCGGACGGGTTGACGTCGACAGCTGGGAAGACCCGGCGTTCCGCGATCTTACGATCAAGCTTCAGCTCGGCGTTACCGGTGCCCTTGAACTCCTCAAAGATGACGGTGTCACCAGCGGAGCCCGTCTCCACCATCGCCGTAGCGATGATCGTAAGCGAGCCACCCTCCTCGATGTTGCGCGCAGCACCCAGGAAACGCTTCGGCGGGTACAGTGCGTTGGAATCAACACCACCGGACAGGATACGGCCCGATGCCGGCGAAGAATTGTTGTACGCGCGACCCAGACGCGTGATCGAGTCGAGGAGGACAACAACGTCTTGCCCCATCTCAACGAGGCGCTTGGCGCGTTCAATCGCGAGCTCCGCGACAGCGGTGTGCTCTGACGGCGGGCGGTCGAAGGTGGAGGCGATAACCTCACCCTTCACACTGCGCTGCATGTCCGTGACTTCCTCAGGACGCTCGTCAACGAGAACGACCATCAGGTAGCACTCTGGGTTGTTCTTCGCGATTGCGTTCGCGATGTTCTGCAGAATTGTCGTCTTACCAGCCTTTGGAGGGGAGACGATCAGTGCACGCTGACCCTTACCAATCGGCATGACCAGGTCGATCACTCGCGTGGTCAGGATGTTTGGCTCTGTCTCCAGGCGCAGACGCTTATTCGGATACAGCGGGGTCAGCTTGTGGAATTGCTTGCGCTGCTTAGCGTCCTCTGGCGTCATGCCGTTCACGGAATCGACACGGACCAACTGGTTGTAGCGCTGGCGGTTGCGGCCAGAGCCATGCTGGTGACCCTGCCCGTTCGCGCGCACCTGACCGATGACCGCATCGCCGGAGCGCAACCCATTCGCCCGAACGAGGCGGTTGTTCACGTACACATCTGCGCTGCTCTGACGGTAACCAGTGGTGCGGATAAATGCAGCATTGTTGTCAATGACGTCGACGATGCCGGCTACTTCCTGCAGCTCTTCTGGTGGGATGTTCTGGTTATCCTGCTGGTCACGGTTGTTGTCACGGCCGCGGCGTCCACGACGGCCACGGCGTCCACGACGGCCTCCCCCGTCTTCGTCATGGTCGCGGTTGTTACGACCGCCGCGGTCATTGCGTTGGTTGCGGCCGCGGCCGCCGTTGCCGTCGTTGTTGTTTTCAGACTTCTCGTCGGCCGAGCCGTTACCGTGCTTTTCGGGCTTATCGTTCTTCTCGTCGTTCGAGTGCTTCTGTTCTGCGTCGGCATCGTGGGACTCATGATTGTGTCGCGCACGGTTTCGGCGAGCACGGCGTGCCGCAGATCGGGACTCATAGCGCCCCTCGTGCTGCCCGGACTGCTGCTCTTTGCCCTTTTCCTCTTTGCCCGTCTTGTCGCCTTGTTCCTCACTATTTTCAGCGGGATCTGCGGCCTTGCGGGTGGCGCGGCGACGGTTGTCGCTGTGAGTTTCCTCTTCTACTGCCTTCGCAGGTTCTACTGCCTTCGCAGGAGCCTTTCCAGGCACGGTGCCAGTAGTAATTGCTTGGATAAGCTCGCCCTTCCGCAGACCGGAGACACCTTTGAGGCCTTTTTCTGCAGCAAGTTTGCGCAGTTCAGGAATCTTCAGCGCTTGAAGGTCAGTTCCTGCTGCGTTTCCCGTATCTGTCACGGATGTCCTTTCGTCACTTCGCCAGCAAAGAGAGTGAACACTGATTCGAAGCTTTCGTGTGCATTGTGTCGTTTCGTTCACTGTGCGCTGCAACTTCGTTAGCAGTAACTGAATTGCCTGCGCGCTCCCCCATGGTCAGTGAAAACCATGTAATAAAACTACGCCACTGCACGTAGATTGCAAAAAGGGGAAGCGGATCGATGAGGTTGGCTGCGCAGCAAAGTTCGTGCGATGCGCATGATCCGCCTCGTATTGTATCGCATGATTGAATTGCGCGTGCTTCATTCGCGCTAAAGTGGTGCCCATGCTTTCAACGATGCAGGAAGTGCCGTTTTCCGTCGGTCGCATTTTGGAGTATGGGCGCACCGCTCACGCCTCGACGAAGTGTACGACGTGGGGGCCCACGGGCGCCGAAGAGTGCACGTTTGCGGACATTGGCGCGCGGGCCAGCGCTTTTGCCAACGCTGCGGAAAACTTGCTGGGCATTGACGGGGACCAGCGCGTGGCTACGTTCATGTTTAACTGCTCCGAGCATATTGAGGTGATGTTTGGTACCGCCGCGAAAGGCGCCGTCTTCACCCCACTGAATATTCAGTTGATGCCGGATCAGATTGCCTATGTGGTGAACCATTCAGAGGCGAAGGTCATTGTGGCTGATCCGCGGCTAGCTGAAAAGCTTGGCCGAGTGATGGAGATGTGCCCGCTGGTTGAGCACATTGTCTTTATTGGCGCTCTGCTCAGCGACGACGTCCTTGGGTTGTCGTTCGGAGCTGCCAAGGTGCATAGCTACGAGCAGCTTCTCGACGGCCAAGCAACACGGTACTCGTGGCCGGAACTGCCAGAAAACACTGCAGCCGCACTGGTGTATTCGACAGCAACGACTGGCGCGCCAAAAGGCGTGGCGTATTCGCACCGCTCTCTTTGGCTCGAGGCGATGACGCTTCGCTCAACGGATTCACTAGCGATTACGCACGGCGAGTCTTTCCTGTGCTGCATCCCCATCTATCACGTGTTGAGCTGGGGCGTACCGTTCGCAGCGTACGTCACCGGCGCACCGATGGTACTACCAGGTGCCGACGTTTCCGCACCGACGCTTGCAACGATTATTGCCTCGACGCACCCACGCGTAGCGCACGGCGTACCGACGCTGTGGATCCAGCTAATGGTGCACTATCTGCATACGCCGCCTGAGCGCATGAGTTTGCAGGAGATCTTCGTCGGAGGCTCTCCTGCCCCGCCTGCACTGATCAAGGTGTGGGAGGAACGCTACGGTGTCGACGTCGTCCACGTGTGGGGCATGACGGAAACGTCTACTGTCGGCACGGTGGCACGCCCGCCATCAGGCGCTTCAGGCGAAGCTCGCCAGGCGTATCGCGTGTCCCAGGGACGGTTTGTGCCATGGCTGGAATACCGCGTGGTCAACGATGGAGAGGTGATGGCATCAACAGACCTTTCACAAGGCGAGATGCAGGTACGAGGAAATTTGGTTGCCAACGGCTACTACCACTCGCCAACCCAAGAAAAGGGCGAGTTGGCCTCGACGTTCCGCGGCAAAGAGATCAATGACGCCCGCCACCACTTCACTGAAGACGGCTGGCTGCGCACTGGTGACGTCGGAACAGTCACCGCCGATGGCTACATGACGTTGTACGACCGTGCACGCGACGTTATCCGATCTGGCGGCGAATGGATCTATTCCGCACAGGTGGAAAACCTCATCATGGAAGCCGAAGATGTCATCGAGTGCGCTGTGATTGGCTTCCCCGACCGCCAGTGGGGCGAGCGCCCACTGGCTATTACCGTGCTTTTGGACGATATCCCGCGCACCGCGGAAACAGCGGAGCGGCTGCGAAAGAATCTCGCCGATGTGTTACCAACATGGATGGCACCTGAGTATTGGACGTTCGTCGACGTGATCGACAAGACTTCGGTGGGCAAGTTTGACAAGAAGGACCTAAGGAAACACCTCGCCAAGGGCGACTATGAGATTATCGCGCTACCTGGCCCCGGTAACCGCGGAAGGAAGGCACAAACACCCGAGCAATAAATACGGGTTTTTCACTGCTAATTCTTGACCTGGCGTAATTCGTACTTATTATTGACAGCACTATGCCCATTCACCTTCCTCTTGCATCGCCGTTAGCGTCCCGCGCAGCTTCCGACGGTCCGCTCGCACCAAACGCCAGCTTGGACCCAGGTGAGCAGCCCGCCCCGCGCACGCTCGACGATCGTTTTGGGCGTACGGCACGAGACCTCCGGGTCAGCCTTACCGACCGCTGCAACCTGCGTTGCACGTACTGCATGCCTGCAGAGGGCCTTGAATGGATGCCAACTGAAGAGGCACTCACCGACGAGGAGACTATCCGGCTGATCCGCCTGGCTGTGGAGCACCTCGGCATCCGCCAGGTGCGTTTCACAGGGGGCGAGCCACTGCTGCGGCGCTCGTTGGAACGCATCATCAGTGAGACGAAGACCATGCGCACCGACGAGGGCGTCGCACCCTCAACTGCGGTCACCACGAATGCCCTGGGCCTTGCGCGCCGGGCGCAGGGGCTTGCCGACGCCGGCCTCGACAGAGTGAATGTTTCGCTCGATACCACGGATCGGGAGCTTTACGCACAGCTCACCCGCAGAGACCGCATCGACGACGTGTTTGCGGGCATCGACGCCGCAGTGGAAGCAGGCCTTCAGCCGGTGAAGGTCAACGCGGTAGTGATGCCGGGCATCAACGAAGACGGTGTCACAGACCTCGTACGCTTTGCGCTGGAACGCGGGCTGCAGCTGCGTTTTATCGAACAAATGCCGCTGGGCCCACGCGAGCAGTGGAAGCGCACCGACATGGTGACGGCGCATGACTTGGTTGAGCGTCTCCGCCACGATTTCACGCTTGCACCTGCCGTCGAGCCACGGGGTTCTGCACCCGCTGCCCTATGGGATGTCACAGACGGTACTCGCAGCGGCAAGCTTGGGATTATCGCGTCTGTGACACACCCTTTCTGTGGCGCCTGCGACCGAACCCGCCTCACGACTGACGGCTCCATCCGGTCCTGCCTGTTCTCGAAAGCGGCCGACGAGGTCTCGCTCCGCGACGTCATGCGTGGGGGCGCCTCCGACGCGGAGCTCGCGGACCTCTGGTCGAAAGCCATGTGGCTGAAGAAGCCAGGTCACGGCATTGATGACGAGGGCTTCCTGCAGCCGGAGCGCCTCATGAGCGAAATCGGTGGTTAAGAACTAATGAACACTCTTCCTTCTGTCAACGAACATTTGGCCCGTGTCCTGGCTGCGGCGCGGCCCCGCGTTAAGCGCGATGTCCCATTAGGTGACTGCGTAGGCCAGGTACTCGCAGCCGACGTCGTGGCACGGTTCCCAGTGCCACCTTTTTCAAACTCGGCGGTCGACGGCTTCGTAGCCCACGAGTCGGATCTATTCGGTGACGGGCCGTGGGTACTGCCTGTAGCTGGTGAGATCCCGGCCGGACATGACGCAATCGATTGCCCAGCTGGCCATGCAGTCCGAATCATGACTGGCGCACCGATGCCGCAACAGGACAGTCTTCATGTCGTCCCAGTCGAGCAGACGAATATCCCCCGAGGCCCTTATCCTCTCCCTAACGAGGTCCAGATCACTTCTGTTGACCTTGGCCGTTCCCACATCCGACACGCTGGTGAGAATGTCGGCGTCGGTGAAGTCGTTGCGCGAGAGGGAACACGGATTGATGCTGGCACACTCGCCGCACTTGTCGCCACTGGTGTCCGCACTGTGGACGTTTTCGAACGCCCGACCGCCGCAGTCGTCTCTACTGGCGACGAGCTCGTTGCCTGGCCCGGCGACATTCGCGGCGCGCAAATTCCCGATTCAAACCTGCCAATGGTGGCGACGCTTCTGCGCGAAAGCGGCTACGCCAAGGTATTCACGATGCACGCTGATGACGATACGCAATCGACCGAGGTCTTACTCCAGCAGGCCGCGCAGCAGGCAGACATCGTGGTCACTACCGGCGGAGTCAGCGCTGGAGCGTACGACGTAGTCCGCACTATCACAGCCTCCTCACCAGATATGTGGTTCGGCCATGTCGCCCAGCGCCCGGGAAGTCCTCAGGGCGTTGGACGTTGGTCTGACGCTGCATTTATTTGCCTGCCCGGAAATCCAGTTGCGGCGTTCGTCTCGTGCGCGCTGTACGCGATCCCGTTACTGCGTGCGAGTGCAGGAAACCACACGCGTTGCAGCATGGACGAGCGAACAATGGTGGAAGCGGACGTCGATACGCACTTCCCCGCCCCGCGTGCTGATCGTCATGTATTCGTACCTGTGCGCCTGCACACCGAACACGGTGCTGTCCGCGCTGAAGCCTTTGCCGGCGGACATGGCGGCTCCGGATTCGTTGCTTCCCTACCTGCAGTGGACGGAATCGCGGTCCTTGCCCCTGGAACCGACGCCCCCACTCGCATCCCAGTGATGCTGTTTTAAAGAAAGAAAGACTCAACATGAAATTTACCCATCTCAATGCTGCTGGCCAGGCCTACATGGTTGACGTTACGGAGAAGCAGCCAACCGTTCGGAATGCAACCGCGCAAGGTGAAGTCGCTTGCTCGCCTGAGGTGATGAAGGCACTGCGTGAAGGCACCGTGCCGAAAGGCGACGTGTTAGCCGTTGCACGCGTCGCAGGCATTTCGGCTGCGAAGCGCGTGCCGGACTTGCTGCCACTCGCCCACACGATTGGCGTACACGGTTGCGCGGTAGACGTGGAGTTGCGCGAAGACCACGTTTTCATCGAGGCCACCGTTCGCACGGCGGACCGCACCGGTGTCGAGATGGAGGCGCTGACCGCTGTCAGCGTTGCGGCACTTGCCATCGTGGACATGGTCAAGGGTGTCGACCGTTCGGCTTATGTGCACCGGATGGGGATCGTGGCAAAGTCTGGTGGCCGCTCTGGCGACTGGTCGCGCGAGCTTCCCGAGACATAGCGTGCGAGGCGTGCGAAGCGTGCAACACAAGTGGGAGGGTGTTGGCGTCATTGTGCTCGCTGGGGGACGCTCGACACGAATGGGCGCCGATAAAGCCCAGGTGAAAGTGAATGGCACCCGCCTCGTTGATGCGGTGTGCGCCCGCATTCCTGATGATGTGCCGCGCATCGTCGTCAGTCCGAAACCGCTGGGAATGCCTACGGTGAGTGAGGATCCGCCGTTCGGGGGTCCCGTCGCAGGGATTGCTGCAGGGCTCTCGCGTATCGACGCCCCCTTCGTCGCTATCGTCTCCGTCGACGCACCACGATCCCCTGAACTGATCCCGGTACTCTCTCGAGCCGCTCGCGACGGTGCGGACGTTGCGGTCGTTGAAGCTGCGGATGGGTATCTGCAACCGTTATGTGCGGTGTGGAACCGGGCCTCCTTAGTAGCTGCACTCGACGCTGCGGGCTCACGCGACATTCCCGCGAAGCGCCTCTTCGACGCGGTTGAGCACGTAGTACGAGTCCAGGGCACTGGCGCTGAGCGCGACTACGATACGCGGTTGGAACTCGACGAGCTTGGGGACGTCGAGTTTCCCGCTACCGAGTAGCGTCTGGTTAGCGAACCCACTCTGTCAGACTCGGCCACAGCGCAAGGATGACACCGAGGGTGTCTCGCACGCCACCGTGCGAACTCGGGGCGTTGACGATGAGGCTTGCACCAGGCTCCCGGGAAGTGAGACCAATGAGGCCTCGGCAAAGTCCGGCGCGCGGTGAATGCTCCAGCCCGTCGATCAGTACTTGGGTTTCGATGCCGTGGAGCCGTGTGGAGATGAACTCTTCGCTTACTTCCGGGGTGAGGTTTCGGGGCCCCAGTCCGGTACCACCACAGGTGAGGATGAGCGAGTTCCCGCCTTCCACCGCTTGTGCCATTGCATTGCGGAGCGCTTCGTCGCCTTCTGGAATAATCACGGGTTGTGCGACCTGAAATCCAGCTTCAGTGAGCAACCGACTAGCTTCGGGGGACGCTTTGTCTTTTCGCTCACCCCCAAAAACCCGGTCAGAAACGACGATAACTACCGCTGTAGGGGCCGTAGTTGATTCCATGAAGTGTTCCTTCCCTGCACAAACACCAGCATCTGTACAAATCACCGAATTACGACACACATATGTTGCGTAATAATACACGGCTTTTCTCGTGGATAAGTTGATAGTAGCAGTTCACTGCCACTATCCTTAATAGTAGTTTCGGGTATTTCTAACATTTTTATCCACCCGGACCACATAGACCTTTATCGTATTTTTGAAGAGGATTTCACCCCATGTCCAAGCTCGACACCTCCCAACGGGTACTCACCGGTTGGGACACTGAAGATCCAGAAAAGTGGGACGCCGGAATCGCATGGCGCACACTTTGGATCACCACAATTTCGATGTTCTTCGGGTTCGTCACCTGGTACATCGTTGCGGCGGTCGCGCCGCGCCTCAATGAGATCGGGTTCGACCTCACTGCTGCACAGCTTTACTGGCTGACTGCAGTCCCAGGACTGGCGGCTGGTATCTTCCGCCTGATTTGGATGTTCTTGCCACCAGTTCTTGGTACCCGAAAGCTCATTACGCTTTCGACAGCACTCTTCCTCATCCCACTGGTCGGCTGGTATTTTGCGGTCCAGAGTCCTGAGACTTCATTCGCGACGCTCATGATCCTGTCCTTTATGACAGGTATCGGCAGCGGTATCTTCTCAGGCTTTATGCCGTCGACGGGGTACTTCTTCCCGAAGGCAAAGTCCGGTACGGCGCTCGGCCTCCAGGCAGGCCTGGGCAACCTCGGCATGTCGTTCGTACTGTTGCTGGCGCCTTGGCTCATCGGCATCACGATGATCGGCACGATCGAGGCTTCGGATGGTTCAGGTACCGCGATCAACGTGCATAACGTTCCGGCCTTCTTCGTCCCTTGGGTCATCATCATGGTCATCGTGTCCTGGCTGATGCTGAAGGACGTTCCGGTGAAGGCAAACTTCCGCCAGCAGATCGATATTTTCGGAAACAAGAACACTTGGATCCTCACCATCATTTACGTGATGACGTTCGGCGCCGTCTCCGGATTCGGCGCTCAGCTCGCGCTCTTGATGAAGAACTCCTTCGGCGACAACGCGACGAAGCTGCTCGGTTGGGCATTCATGTACGCCCTGCTCGGGGCCCTGGTTCGCGCACTGTGGGGCCCACTGTGCGACAAGTACGGCGGCGCAATCTGGACGTTCGTCGCTGGTGTTGGCATGACGGTCACCACTGCAATTGCCGCAATTTTCCTTGCCCGTGGTGGTGACGCCGCGGCACCGTTCTTTTACACCATGCTGGCCATGTCTGTCTTCGCTGGCATCGGCAACGCTGGCACATTCAAGCAGATGCCAATGATTCTGCCAAAGCGTCAGGCAGGCGGCGTCATCGGCTTCACCGGCGCAATCGCCGCGTTCGGCCCGTTCATCGTCGGTGTTCTGCTCACGCTGATGAGCGCTCCAACGTTCTTCTGGGGCTGCGTTGTGTACTTCATCTTCGCAACAGCACTCGCGTGGATTTACTACGCCCGCCCGAACGCTCCGTTCCCGGGATAGCTTCTTCCCTCTTCACGACCCCGTTTTCTCACTTTCATTCAAGGAGATTGTGAACCATGACTGATGCGACACAGTCCAACCCGCTGTTCAAACTCGGTGGGTTCGTTCGCAAAGGCGACGTCACGCCTTCCGGCCAGCAGATTTTCCTCGAGGGCGGCCGCCAAGCTGACGTGTTTTACCGCAACCGTTGGTCTTTCGACAAGATGGTGCGCTCCACGCACGGTGTGAACTGCACAGGTTCCTGTTCCTGGAAGGTCTACGTCAAAGATGGCGTCATCACCTGGGAGTCCCAGGCTGTCGACTACCCCACCACTGGTCCTGACTTCCCAGAGTACGAACCTCGCGGATGCCCGCGTGGCGCTTCATTTTCCTGGTACACCTACTCACCGACGCGTATCCGCTACCCGTATGTGCGCAGCGCGCTACTGGAGATGTACCGCCACGAAAAGAAGCAGCACGACGGCGATCCAGTACTTGCCTGGCGTGCGATCCAGGAAGACCCGGTCAAGCGCCGCGCATACGTCGGCGCCCGTGGCAAGGGCGGTTTGGTGCGCGTGGCCTACGAAGAGGCTGTCGAGATCGCGGCAGCAGCGCACGTGTACACCATCAAGCAGTGGGGCCCAGACCGCATCGCTGGCTTCACAGTGATTCCTGCGATGAGCCAGGTCTCCTACTCTGCCGGTACCCGTTTCTTGGGTCTGATCGGCGGCGCGATGCTGTCCTTCTACGACTGGTATGCGGACCTCCCGCCTGCCTCCCCGCAGACGTTCGGCGACCAGACTGACGTGCCAGAGTCCGGCGACTGGTTCAACTCTTCCTACCTGATGATGTGGGGCTCCAACATCCCGGTGACCCGTACTCCGGACTCCCACTTCATGACTGAGGTGCGCTACAGGGGCACCAAGATCGTTGTGGTTTCTCCGGACTACAACGATGCAGCGAAGTTCGCCGACGAATGGATGCGCATGTCGCCGGGCACTGATGGCGCCCTCGCCTTCGCGATGGGCCACGTCATTTTGAGCAAGTTCCACGTTGCGCAGCAGCCGCAGTACTTCATGGACTACATGCTCAAGTACACGGATGCACCGTTCCTGGTGGAGCTTGATCAGCTCGAGGACGGCACCTTCACTCCAGGCAAGTTCCTCACCGCAGACAAGCTTGATGACGCCGCCCTGGCCAACAGCGATAACGCCCAGTACCGCCTGCTCAACATTGAAGCAGACGGCACTGTTGTCGATCCAGGTGGCACCATCGCGGACCACTACAAGACCGAACCTGGCAAGTGGAACTTGCGTCATGACAACGCCAACCCGGTGATGTCCATGGCCGACACAAACTCCTTCGGCACCGCCGAAGTATGCTTCCCACGCTTCGACATGGATGCTTCGCGTGAGGCATTGAACTCGGATGGTCCTATCGGCGCTGGCGTATACCGTCGCGGTGTCCCAGTCCGTAAGATTGCTGGCCGCACCGTCACCACCGTGTACGACATCATGCTTGCGCACTACGGCGTGAACCGCCCGACGCTGCAGCTGCCAGGCTCCTGGCCGGCTGACTTTAACGACGCCTCCGAGGTCGGCACCCCTGCTTGGGCCGAGGAGTTATCCAATGTTCCAGTTGCGCAGATCGAACGCATCGCCACCGAGTTTGCGCAGAACGCACTGGACTCGAAGGGCCGCTCCCAAATCATCATGGGCGCAGGCGTGAACCACTACGTCCACGCGGATTCCATCTATCGCACCTTCCTCGCACTGACTTCTATGTGTGGCACCCAGGGTGTCAACGGTGGTGGTTGGGCGCACTACGTGGGCCAAGAGAAGCTGCGTCCGCAGTCGGGCTGGAGTCAGTACGCGTTCGCAAATGACTGGAACCGTCCACCGCGTCACATGATCACCACCGGGTTCTACTACCTGACTACCTCCCAGTGGCGCTACGACAACTCGAAGGCCTCCAGGATGGCCTCGCCTCTGGCGCGTAAGGGTGCGTCGGAAGATAAGTTCTTGTCGGAGACGCTGGTCGAGGCCATGAAGCGTGGTTGGATGCCGTCGTACCCGCAGTTCAACCGCAACCCACTGCTGCTCGCTGAGCAAGCCAAGGAGGCGGGCATGGATGTGAAGGACTACATCGTCGACCAGCTCGAGTCGGGTCAGATGGAGTTCGCTGCTGAGGATCCGGATGCCCCGGAGAACTGGCCTCGCATCCTGCTGAACTGGCGCACGAACCTGATGGGATCGTCGGCGAAGGGCACCGAGTACTTCCTGCGCCACATGTTGGGCGTTGATTCGGATGTCTCCGCGGAGGAGCTGGCCGAGGGTGAGCGCCCGAAGTCGATTCGTTGGCGCGACGAGGCACCGATGGGCAAGCTCGACCTGATGATGACTACGGACTTCCGTAATACCTCCACCACCCTGGTGTCTGACATCGTCTTCCCTGCGGCTACCTGGTACGAGAAGAACGACTTGTCTACGACGGATATGCACCCGTTCATCCATACGTTTAACGCTGCGATCAACCCGCCGTGGGAAGCCCGCAGCGACTGGGAGATCTTCCGCGACATGTCCGACGCTGTTTCCCGCATGGCCGGCAAGTGGCTGGGTGTGCAGACGGACGTCGTCACTGCGCCTATCTCTCACGACGCTCCGGATGAGATCAACCCGAACATGGCAAACGGCGTGGTGCCCGATGTCAAGGAAGTCGGCATGGTTCCGGGCCAAACGATGGCAAAGTTGGTTCCAGTTGAGCGTGATTACACCAAGATCTTCGAGAAGTGGATGTCTTTCGGCCCACTGACCGAGAAGGCTGGCACGAATGTACACGGCACGCCGTTTAACGTCGAAAAGCAGGTTGGTGAACTCTTCGGCATGAACGGCGTCGCTGAAACTGCCTCTGCGGGTGACCGGCCTGCACTGAACTCCGCCGTGAAGGCAGCACAGGCGATCCTTCACCTTTCGGGTGTGTCCAACGGTGAGGTTGCGCGCAACGGCTTCGAGAATCTGGGCAAGATGCTCGGCTCGGACACAAGCGAGTTCTGGGAAGGCACCGAGGACGCCCAGATCGTCTGGGACAAGGTCAAGGAACGCCCGCAAGAAGTCATTACCTCTCCTGAGTGGTCCGGCGACAAGCGTGATGGACGCCGCTACACCGCGTTCTCCCTGAACCTGGCGATGGATAAGCCTTGGAACACGCTCTCCGGTCGTATGCACTACTTCATCGACCACGACTGGTTCATCGACTACGGCGAGCAGCTTCCTGTGTTCAAGCCACCGCTTGACCGCATGCGTCTCAACGGCGAGACTCGCCCAGGCGAGGTCCTCAAGGGTGAGGACGGCAACCCGGAGATCACGGTGCGCTACCTCACCCCACACAACAAGTGGTCGATCCACTCCCAGTACTTCGACAACCTCCACGTCCTCTCCATCTCCCGCGGTGGGCAGGTTGTGTGGATGTCTGACACGGATGCACAGAAGATCGGTGTCAAGGACAATGAGTGGGTTGAGCTCTACAACCGCAACGGCGTTGTCTCGGCGCGTGCTGTGGTCACCCACCGTATTCCGGAGGGGACGGTCATCATGAACCACGCGCAGGAACGCACAGTGGGCACACCGCTGAACGAGCGCTCCGGCCGACGTGGCGGCACGCACAACTCGCTGACCCGCATCACCATTAAGCCACTGCATGTGGCTGGTGGCTACGGTCACTTGACTTACGGATTCAACTACATTGGCCCAACCGGCAACAACCGCGACGAGGTTACCCGCATCCGTCGTCGCTCCCAGGAGGTGCAGTACTAATGCGAGTAATGGCGCAAATTGCCATGGTCATGAACCTGGATAAGTGCATCGGATGCCATACGTGTTCGGTGACCTGTAAGCAGGCATGGACCAACCGTGAAGGCACGGAGTACATCTGGTTCAACAACGTTGAAACCCGTCCCGGCGTGGGCTACCCGCGCTCGTGGGAGGACCAGGACAAGTGGAAGGGCGGCTGGAAGCTTGACGGCAGCGGCAAGCTCAAGCCACGCCAGGGTGGGCGTATCAAGCGTCTGGCCACTATTTTCCACAACCCGAACATGCCGACGATCGAGGACTACTACGAGCCGTGGACCTATGAGTACGAGAAGCTCATTAGCGCCCCGGCTGGGCAGAAGACGCAGCCGACTGCGCGTCCGAAGTCGCAGATCACCGGCAAGCCAATCGACACAATCTCCTGGTCTTCGAACTGGGATGACAACCTTGGTGGCTCGACTGCGACCATGGACGAGGACCGCGTCCTGGAGAAGATGAACCTGGAGGTCAAGAAGGAAATTGAAGAGTCCTTCATGTTCTACCTTCCGCGCATCTGCGAGCACTGCCTGAACCCAACGTGTGTGTCTTCCTGCCCGTCGGGCGCGATGTACAAGCGCACGGAGGACGGCATCGTCCTGGTCGACCAGGACAGCTGCCGTGGCTGGCGCATGTGCGTCTCGGGCTGCCCTTACAAGAAGGTGTACTTCAACCACAAGACAGGCAAGGCCGAAAAGTGTACGTTGTGCTACCCGCGTATTGAGGTTGGCCAGCCGACGGTGTGCTCGGAAACCTGCGTGGGCCGCCTGCGCTACCTTGGTGTGCTGCTCTACGACGCGGACCGTGTTGCCGAAGCGGCGTCGACACCCGATGAGAAGGATCTGTTTGAGGCGCAGAAGTCGCTCTTCCTCGACCCCCGCGACCCTGAGGTCGTCCGGGCTGCGACCGAAGAGGGCATCCCTCACTCTTGGATCGAGGCTGCGCAGAACTCCCCGATCTACGATCTGATCTTCACGTACGGTGTGGCGCTGCCGCTACACCCAGAGTTCCGCACACTGCCGATGGTGTGGTACATCCCGTCGCTATCGCCGATCGTCGATCAGGTGACCAAGACTGGCGCTGACGGCGAAGACCACAAGGTACTGCTCAGCGCGATCTCCAACATGCGTATCCCACTCGAGTACCAGGCTGGCCTGTTCACTGCAGGTGACACCGTCCCAGTCGAGCTTTCGCTGCGTAGGCTCGCCGCGATGCGTTCCTACATGCGCGACATCAACCTAGGCCAGCCGACGAACGAGGCGATTGCGAGCGCAGTCGGTATGACTGGCAAAGACCTGGAAGCGATGTATCGCCTGCTGGCGATCGCCAAGTACGACGACCGCTATGTCATCCCGACCACCTCGCCGGAGACCCCGCGTGGTGTTTCCTCGCTGGATCCGTTTGGTGGCGTCGACCCTGCCAGTGGCGACCTGATGGCCAACCTGGGCATGGGTGCGCCGAGCGCCTGCCACGAAGAGGCCGACAACGCGCAGCCTGGCAAGGTGTCCCTCATGTCGTGGACCGGCGACCGTCCTGACGCGATGTTCCCTACCGCGTTGAAGACTCGCGAGCCGAAGACTGCAAGCGAGAACTACCGCCCTGCTGCTCCGGAAGCATCGACTCCAACGCCGAACCCGGTCGAGGAAGGACCGAGTGCTGACGGCAACGTCGCGCGACGCGAGGGTGAGCAGTAATGAGCACCCGAACCCAAATCGGGGTTGTACCCGAGGAACTAGTGGCACCAGTGGCGTGTGATACGCAGCAGCGTCAGATCGCAGCGATGGCGCTCAGCCTCACGTTGCGGTACCCAGAAGAGGAGTTCTTCTCCACGTTGGAGACCATCGAGGAACAGCTCGGGCTGCTTCCAGGCCCTATTGCTGCGGAAATCGCGGAGTTCATCGGCAGGGCACGTAGCCTCGGACTTCTGCCACTCCAGGAGCACTACGTCGAGACCTTCGACCAGCGGCGTCGCTGCGCGCTGCACCTCTCCTACTACTCGGTTGGTGATACCCGCCAGCGCGGTGCCGCGATCTTGGCGTTTCGTCAACAGTTGGAAGGTCTAGGGATGGAAGAGATCTCGGAGGAGCTGCCGGACCACCTTTGCGTCGTCCTGGAAGCGCTTGCGTTCGCTGACTCCGACTCCCAACAGCACGCGTTAGAGATGATTGCCGCGCACCGAGACGGCCTCGAGGTGCTGCGTCACGCTCTGGTCGGACTGGGTAGCCCGTACGCTCACTTGCTCACGGCTGTGTGCATGTTGCTGCCCAGCATCGACGAGGAAACTATCGCTCGCTACATCAACCTGATTCGCCAGGGCCCTCCTGCGGAGATGGTCGGTATTGAAACTACTCCCCTGCCGTTTCCAACGGCATCTCCCAACCACAGTTAAAGGACTGAACTCACTATGACTGGTATTGAAGAATTCCTGTGGGTGGCCTTTCCCTGGTTGGCCATCGCTGCGTTTGTCATCGGCATTATCTGGCGCTGGCGCTATGACCAGATGGGCTGGACTACCCACTCGTCACAGATTTACGAATCGAAGTTGCTGCGGCTCTCCTCGCCACTGTTCCACTGGGGCATGGTCTTCGTGGTCATTGGCCACCTCATGGGTCTAGCGATTCCGAAGACTTGGACCCGAGGCATGGGTATCAGCGACCATGCCTACCACCTCATCGCAACGATTCCTGGCACGATTGCGGGTATCGCCGTGGTGTTGGGGTTGCTCGGCTTGCTCTACCGTCGTGTGGTCAACCGTTCGGTGTTCTTATCGACGGCCACCTCCGACAAGTTCATGTATGTGTTCTTGACAATCGCGATCTGCTCCGGCTTTATCGCGACTGTCTCGACGCAGGTCTTCGGTGTGCCCGGCGGATACGATTACCGCGAAACGATTTCGCCGTGGCTGCGCCAGCTGCTGATTTTCAACCCGATGCCGGACCTGATGGTGCAGGCTCCGTGGCAGTTTAAGGTCCACGTGCTTGCTGGCTTCACATTGATTGCATGTTGGCCATTCACCCGCCTCGTCCACGCATTTTCTGCACCGGTCGGCTACTCCACCAGGCCGTACGTGGTCTACCGCTCGCGCGGTGAAGAGGTCCAGGGCCGCCGCTCTGAGGCCCAGTGGGAGCCGATCCGCTCGAACGGACGTCAATTGAAGCGTTAGTGCTTCAACCCGCTCGCCAGTGCTGCCCCCGGAGCTCTTCTTCCGGGGGCATTCTTCGTGTCTACCCCTTTTTTAAGATAATTTATATTCATATTCAAACCAGTACTCGAAGGAGTTCTCATGCGCTCTACTCGCCTTGCCACATTGTTCGTGGCTGCCCTGGCCGCGACCGGTCTGACCGCCTGCGCCGGTGGCACCGATTCCGAAAGCGCCGCCTCAAAAGCACCGACCGCTGAGGCACCCAGCGACCTCATCGTGATGGGCGCGGCTTCCACGCGCGTACTCAACGAGGACCTTTCGGAAATGTCGGAGAGCAACCTCGAGTTCGTCAACGCCGGCTCTTCTGACCTGGTGCAGCAACTGAAGGAGGGCGCACCTGGTGACGTGTTGATCACAGCTGACCAGAAGAATATGGACAAAGCTGTCGAGGCGGGCGTCGCAAAGAATCCGAAAGTCGTGGCGACGAACTCGATGGTGCTCGTGGTGCCGAAAGGCAACCCAGCGGGCATCAAGAGCGTCGAGGATGTCCAAAAAGAGGATGTGAACCTGGTTGTGTGTGATGCGCAGGTCCCATGTGGCTCGGTGACCAACGAGCTTGTCGCGGCGAACAATCTCACCATCAACCCTGTATCTCTGGAACACAGCGTCTCCGACACCCTGGGCAAGGTTGTCTCCGGCGAGGCCGACGCTGGCTTCGTGTACCGCACCGACGCTGCTGCAGCTGGTGATGGCGTTGAGGTTCTCAATATCCCTCACGCTAATGAGAAACCGAACTCCCTCGTCGCCGCTGTAACCACCAACACCACCGACGAGGCTGCCGCGCAGAATCTCTTCGAACTGCTTGCAAGCCCAGAAATGGCCGTGGTGTGGGAGAAGTACGGCTTCACCCCTGCTGCGCAACAGTAACCACCGGGTAGAGTCCGTATTCATGCAGCAATCAACGCTTCGCCAGGCCCCACGCCAGACACCAATGTTGGTGTGGGGCCTGGCGCTTCTTGCACTCGCCGCCATTGTGCTGCCGATCCTGGCGCTTGGTGCACGTGTGCCATGGGACCAGCTCGGTGAGATCCTTGCCTCCGCATCGACACAGCAGTTGCTCCGCGTCACGCTGCGCTCCGCTGTCCTGGCGTGCGTCATCACACTCCTGCTGGGCACACCGCTTGCGCTATGGATGCAACACTTGCGACGAGGTGCAGGCCTTGCGCGAGTACTCGTGCTACTTCCGCTAGCGATGCCGCCGGTCGTCGGTGGTTTGGCGCTCAGCGCGTTTCTCGGACGCCGAGGCTTGGCTGCGCCGCTGTTGGACGCGCTGCATATTCAGTTCGCGTTCGCGTTTCCGGGTGTCGTCGCTGCACATGTGTTCATTGCGCTGCCGTTCGTTGTCATCACACTTGACGCGGCGCTGCGGCAACTCGATCCGGAGATTACATACTCGGCCGCAGGCGTGGGGCTGAGCCCCTCGACGATTACTCGTAAGATAATCCTGCCTGCAATCGCGCCCTCACTCGTCTCTGCGGCCGGGCTGGCGTTTGCGCGCTCGCTCGGCGAGTTCGGCACCACGTTGACCTTCGCCGGCTCTATGCCTGGCACAACGCGCACCATGCCGTTGGGCATCTATATTGCCCGCGAAGTAGATCAGGACGTCGCGTATGGGCTATCAGCCATCCTCATCGCACTGGCGGTGCTCACACTTACCGCATCGACGCTACCGACGGTCTTCCTCTCGCGTACGCGCTCCCGTGAAGTCGCTCGCGCCACCCACGAGGTGGACACGGAACGGCTGCGCCTACTGACAAGCCCCGAGGACGGGGGCGTACCCGTCGTCATCGGTGAAACAACGTTCCCTGCGAACGCCACGACGGCGCTCATAGGCTTGAACGGCTCGGGAAAGACCACTCTGGTCGGCAGGATTGCAGGGCGCCTCGGCGGTTTGCGCACCTTGATCGGCGACCGCGTGGTTGATGCGGGCACGTCGTCGAGCAAGCTTGTCCCGGCGCACAAACGCGGAGTTGTGTTGCTTACCCAGAACCCCGGTCTGCCACCTACGTCGACCCCACTGAAGGCTGTCGCGATGGTCACTGGCAGCAAACAGCGCGCACTTGAGCTGCTGACCTCAGCGGGCCTGTGCGACCTTGCCGACGTCCCCGTCCGTGCTCTCTCTGGCGGTCAAGCATCGCAGGTGTCGCTAGTACGAGCGCTCGCCCCGCGCCCCCGCGTGCTAATTCTTGACGAGCCACTCGCTGCGATCGACGTGAACTCTGCGCATCACTGGCGCCAGGTACTGCGGGCTACAGCGCACGACCGCACCACGATCGTGATTACGCACAACCCATTGGACGTGGCCAACCTTGCGGAATACGTTGCGGTAATGGACCGAGGCAACGTCATCAGCCTGCGGCCGACGGCCGAGGAGCTCAAAGTTCCGGCGACGCAGTTTTCTGCACGGCTCGCTGGCGTGAACTGGTTGCCCGCTAGCGTGAACTGGATTCCAGCGCACATGGTGGGTGCCGCGCACCAAGGTTCCGTTGCGTGCGTGGCAACCACAGTCGGTGAGCTCACCGGTGTCGCCTCAGAGCAGTGCGAACAGCATGAGCATGCCGTCGTAGTCTTCGCGCCGCAGGACGTCTCGCTGCACGTCCCAGCCGGAGCAGCGCCGGGAGATTACAACTCGCTGGAGGCCACCGTGGCCACAGTCGATGTCAGTACCTCGGGTGGCCTCACTGTGGAGCTCGACGTCCACGGTGCGGTTGTGGCGCTCCCAGTCCAGCGTCAGGAAGCACTCGATGCGGGCATTGAGCCCGGCGCATCTGTGACGTGCTACGTCAAAACGGATGACATCGCCATCTACCCAAAGCCGACGGATTAGCCCCCAGCGAACGGTGGCAAGACATCAACGCGCTCAGCGGACTCGAGCGAGTCAGTCTGCTGGGCGCGTTTTCCGTCGATCAGGAAGGTGCAGCGCGCCAGGATGTCTGCGAGCGTTTGGCCTGCGTCGGTGGTGCCGTTGTGGCGCGAAGCGGCGTCGGCAAGCAGTTCCTGCAGTGTGGCAAAGTTCCCAACTTCTTCCTGTGCGACGCCTGTGGCCGCGCGTGCGGCGGCAAAGTAGTGAATTTGCATGTCGTCCATGGTAGCGAACTGGTGGTGGCGCGTAGAGTAGGCGCCATGACACGAACTACTGAGGAGCACCTGAATGCGGTGCGCGAGGCCGTCGGCCCTCGGCTTTCGGAGCGCATCAGCGTCGTTGAAGCTGGCAAGCAGCAGCGTGTGCTCGCGGCCGATGTTGTTGCCGTGCGCAAGCAACCGACCTTCGACAACTCGCAAATGGACGGGTACGCGTTGACGCAGGTGAAAGCGCACACAGCGACGATCGGCCCGACGATTGCCGCAGGCGCTGACCCCGACGAACTGTATCCAGAAGGCCTGCAGGGCGTTGTGGCGCCGATCATGACCGGCGCGAAACTTCCTCGTGGCACGGTAGCAGTCGTCCCAGTGGAGCGTTGCACCCCGCCGACGTTCGGGGCGACTGGTGAACCTGTCAAGATCCCTGAGGTCAAGCGTGGTCAGTTCATGCGCCTTGCGGGCAGCGATATCCAGCCCGGGGCTTGCATTGCACATCGCGGTGATGGGGTGACACCGGCGCTTGTTGGCGCCGCGATCAGCCAGGGAATCGAGACCGTTGAGGTCAAGCGCACTGCTCGCATCTTAGTGATCACGGGTGGCGCTGAGGTCTCCCCGAGCGACCAGGCCACAGGCCCCGCGACAATTCCGGACTCGAACGGTCCGATGCTTGAGGCGCTAGCCGCGCGCCATGGCATCGAGGTTGTAGCGCGCCTACTGACCAACGACGATCCTGAGGCACTCGAGCGAGAGGTCGCAGCAGCGGTCGAGGAGTACCAACCGGATGCGATTGTGACCTCAGGCGGGATCAGCCACGGCAAGTTCGAGGTCATCCGTCAGGTGTTTACGGATGGCTGGTACGGACATGTCGCTCAGCAGCCCGGCGGGCCACAAGGCATCTCTGCGTTTCACGGTGTGCCTGTGCTGAGCCTGCCAGGCAACCCGATTTCCACCATCGTGTCATTCGTCCTGTACGTCGCACCAGTGTTGGGACGCGCGCCGGCTCCCGTACGCGTTGCTATAGATACAGAGGGCGTTGGAATCGCCGGCAAGGATCAGTTCCTGCGCGGTGAAATTCGAGAGGGCCTTGTGCATCCGTACCACGGTACAAGCTCGCACCTGCTTACCCAGGGTGCCACCGCGACCTGCCTGATCCGCATTCCCGCCGCGGCTACGGTTCCCGCGGGTACACCAGTCATGGTCTATCCGCTGTAGATTGTGCCTATGAATACCAATCAACGTACTGCACGGGTTATCGTGGCTTCTACGCGAGCAGCCGCAGGTGTCTACGAGGACAAGTCAGGTCCGATCGCGGTCAGGTTCCTGCGGGAAGCGGGGTTCGACACTCCAGACGCCACCATCGTGGCCGATGCCGACCTTTCGGATGCGGTCCAGGAGGCACTCGGCGCTTCCCCGTCGGTACTGCTGACCTCGGGCGGAACCGGCATTACACCGGATGACCAAACGGTTGATATTGTGGAGCCTCTGTTGGACCGGCAGCTGCCAGGTATCGTGCACGCGTTCTGGGCCTATGGCCAGCAGCAAGTCGCGACGGCAGTGCTGTCGCGTGCTGTCGCCGGAGTGGCGGGTCGCACGTTTGTCATGACACTGCCAGGTTCACGCGGCGGGGTGAAGGACGGGTGTGCCGTACTCGCTCCCCTGCTCGACCACATCACTGCACTCATAGAAGGATCACATGAGCACTAGTTCACAACCAGCCTCTACTTCGGACCCACAGTTCGTCGCCGAGCAGGTCAATACCGTCATCGACGCACGCATTACCGAAACGCCGCTTGAGCAGTTCGCTGCGGATGCGGCCACGGCTACAATGACGCGCTCCATGGGTGCGCTCGTCCGCTTTGAGGGCGTTGTCCGCGACCATGACGGCGGGCAGGCAGTGCGTTCGCTGACGTACGAATCGCACCCCAGCGCCCAAGACGAGCTCCGCGCGATTGTCGAAGACATCGCCCAACAACACCCGGTGCGAATCTGGGCCGCCCACCGAGTCGGCTCCGTGCCGATCGGCGAGATGGCGTTCCTGGTCCTCGTGGCCAGTGCGCACCGCGCCGAGGCATTCGCCGCCTGTGAAGAGGTCACCAACAGAGTGAAATCACAGGTCCCAATATGGAAAGAGCAGTCCATGGCGGACGGCGCAACGCAGTGGGTTGGTATCGATGACGCTCGATGAGCGCTACCTACGGCAAACCACACTCATCGGTGAGAGGAAGCAGCAACAACTTTTCGACGCCCACGTCGTTGTTCTTGGCGCCGGAGGCTTGGGGTCTCCGACCCTGCTGTACTTAGCCGGTGCTGGCGTCGGCACGATCACTGTCATCGACGACGACCGGGTGGATCTGTCCAATCTGCACCGGCAGGTCATCCATACCACCGCTGCCATCGGTACCGCAAAGACGGCGTCGGCAAAGGCACAGATGCTGGCGTTGAACCCGGATATCAACGTCCGCACTGTATCCGACCGCCTCACCTGGGATAACGCACTGCAGCTGCTCAGTGACGCTGACATCATCGTCGACGGCACTGACAACTTCCAGACTCGCCACATCGCATCGCACGCGGCCACGCGCTTGGGCGTGCCGCACGTGTGGGGGTCAATCCTCGGGTTTGAAGCACAGCTCACGGTGTTTTGGGCAGGCCACGGGCCAATCTACGAGGACCTCTTCCCCGTTCCACCAGCACCAGGCAGCGTGCCCTCTTGTTCCCAGGCAGGCGTGGTCGGTCCACTTGTAGGCGTTGTCGGGTCCGCGATGGCAATGGAAACCATCAAGCTCATCACCGGACTCGGTTCGCCACTAATTGGCCAGATTGGCTACTTCGACTCACTCACAGGTATGTGGGAGTACATGCCGCTTGTCGCAGACCCAGAGGTCACTGAGCGCGTGCGTACGAGCGCACCTCCACAAGGACCGGCGGAAGTCACCACCATTCCGGAAGGCGCCACGATTCTCGACGTCCGCGAGCCCGAAGAGTTCGCTGACTTCCACCTTGACGGCGCCATCAATGTGCCGCTCGGCACCATTATCGATGGCTACACACCGCCAGAAGCGCAGCCCGGCACCATTGTGGTGTGCGCCCGAGGGGCGCGCTCAGCGCAAGCTGTTGCAGCGCTCGATGCGCGCGGTGTGACCGGCACAGCGAGCCTGCGCGGGGGCGTCGAACAGTTCCGCCCCCTTTCAGGCCTGTAACAGCCAGGACGGATTAAGCGCGGGTCAGCTCGCCGCGTACCGGACCCGCTACCTCGAGCTCGATGACGCGTAGTCCGGCCTCGCGGGCGTCGTCAAGCAACTCCTCGTCAACGTCCGTCGTGGTCAGAACCAGCGCGGTCGGGCCCGCACCAGAGACGAAGGCTGCGTAGCCGCGGTTGCGCAAGCGGTTGACCCACTCAGCGGTCACCGGCAGCACGTCGGCACGGTACGGCTGGTGCAGGCGGTCGCGGGTGCCCTCCCAGAGCAGCTCGGGGTGGGACTGGATGGCAACCGTCATCACCGCGGTACGCGACACGTTGAAACGCGCATCCGTGTGCGTGACGTGGCTCGGCAACACCTGCCGCACCGCGTTGGTCGAGGCGTGGAAGTTCGGCACCAGCGCCACCGCACGAATCGAGGGATCCACGGGGACCCCGACAGCCCGGTAGACCGGATGCGATACACCATCGACAGGAATCTCGGTCCAGGAGACAACCGCCCCGCCGAGCACAGATGCGGCAGCATTATCAGGATGCCCCTCGAACGCCGAGGAAAGCTGCACAACTTCCTCTGTGGAAAGCGGGTTACCAGCTAGTGTGTTTGCCGCTACAACGCCTGCGACAGCCGCAGAGGCCGACGAACCAAGCCCACGAGACTGCGGGATGTTGTTCGTGCACACCACGCGAAGGCCTGGAACAGAAACATCAGCGGCCTTGAGGCCAGAACGAATCGCTTTGACTACGAGGTGGGAGCCGTCGCGCGGCAGGTCCTCGGCGCCTTCGCCGAAGATCTCCACCTCAAGCCCGGACTCGATGACCTCAACCTCGACAGTGTCGTAAATGGAGAGAGCGAGCCCCAACGTATCGAAGCCCGGTCCTAAATTCGCCGACGAACCCGGCACCGTCACAGTCGCCTTCAGGCCTACTTCAATGTCTGTCGCCATGATGTGCTCCTTGTCTGTAGGTATCTCAGCTTAGGCGTCTAGGCGGATCACCGAGTTGATTTGCTGCACATCCGGGTGCTGCGAGAGGCGCTCCACGATGTCACGCAAGTCCTTCTCCAGCGCCTTGTGCGTCACCACGATCAGGTGCGCCTCATCGCCGGACTCCTCCTGGCGCACTGCGGAGAGCGACACGTTTGCCTCCGCAAACTTTCGGGTCAGCTCCGCCAGCACACCAACGCGGTCGTTGACGGTCATGTTCACGTGGTAGCGAGTCGCCACCTCGTCGAAGCCGACCACTGGGTAGTTCGCGTACGGGTTCTCCGCTGGTGCACGGCCGCCGTGCACCTTGTTGCGGGCTGCACCGACCAGGTCACCCAGCACTGCAGACGCGGTAGGAGCGCCACCAGCACCGTTACCGTAGAACATCAGGCGGCCAGCGGCCTCAGCCTCGACGAAGATGGCGTTGTACGACTTATCAACGCTCGCCAGCGGGTGCTCATTCGGGATGAGCGTCGGGTGAACGCGAGCATTAACGGCAGTGGTCTTGCCGTTTTCGTCGTAGAGGCGCTCACAGATCGCCAGCAGCTTAATCGTCTGGTTCGACTGCTTCGCCGCAGCAATATCCTCAGCAGTAATCTTCGTGATGCCCTCGCAGGACACATCGTCGAACGTGACTCGTGTGTGGAAGCCCATCGAGGCAAGGATCGCTGCCTTGGAAGCCGCGTCGTGCCCCTCAACGTCGGCAGTCGGATCAGCCTCTGCGTACCCCAAACGGGTCGCCTCAGCGAGTGCTTCCTCGTAGGTCGCTCCAGTCGAAGCCATCGCGTCCAAGATGAAGTTTGTCGTACCATTCACAATGCCGGAAATGCGCTGAACCTGGTCACCGGCCAACGAGCGACGCAACATACCAACAACTGGAATCGCCGCAGCAACCGCTGCCTCATAATAGAGATCGACGCCTACTTCATTCGCGGCGTCGGCAAGCTCGGAACCGTGCGCTGCAACCAGCGCCTTGTTTGCCGTAACAACGGACTTACCTGCCTTCAGAGCAGACAACACCAGTTCACGTGGGTAGTCGATGCCGCCGATGACCTCGACTACAACATCAACGTCATCGCGAGTGATCAGCGAGCGAGCGTCATCAGTCAGCTCAATGCCTTGCACCTCAGGCGCATCCTTGTGCTTTTCCACGTTGGAGACCGCAACACCGCGCACCTCAAGTGGGCCGCCGATACGCTGCTCAAGATTGTCAGAAAACTCCCGAATGAGGCGAAGCACCTCACTGCCCACAGTGCCTTTCCCCAAAATAGCGACACCGACCGGTTGACCAATTCCCTTACCTGGGTAATTACCGTTACGGCTCTCTGCAGATTCGACCGACATCTCTAGATTCTCTCCTACTTCGATACTGGTACGTTCAGCTACGGCGCAGTGTACCGCTTTGTCTATTTCGCACAGAATACATTCTTATTTATATTCACGCGAGAGAATGTCTTCAACAGTTTCTCGCCGCACCATCGGCTTGATCTTTCCAGCCCGGACCGCAACCACGGCAGGGCGCCCAAATGAGTTGTAATTCGAGCTCATCGGGTAGCAATACGCCCCTGTCGCGGGCATCGCGATCAGGTCGCCGCTGACGATGTCGTCCGGCCACTGAGCATCCTCGATGAGAATATCGCCGGATTCACAGTGGGAACCCACCACACGAGTTGCCACCGGCTGGCCGCCTGTAAACCTGTTGACCACCCGGCCCTCGTAGACGGCGTCGTAAAGCGCTGGACGAATGTTGTCGCTCATGCCACCGTCAACGGAAATGTAGCGACGCGTCTTGGTGTACGAAATCTCGACGTCTTTGACCACGCCCGCGCTGTATAGCGTAATGGCGGATGGCCCGGCGATCGCACGGCCAGGCTCGACAACCACGGTCGGCGACGAGATGCCGAGTTCACCGGCAACCTCGTCGACGGCAACCAACAGATCTTTCGCAACCGCAGCAACGTCCAATGGCGCTTCTTCCTCAAGCTGCGCGATGCCATATCCGCCGCCAAGGTCCAAGTACTCAAGCGCAACGCCGCGCTCGGTCCAAATCTGCGCATACAGCGCAAGCACACGTTCCGCGGCGAGCTTGAACCCCTCTGCATCAAAGACCTGGGAGCCTACGTGGCAGTGCAGGCCGGTCAGGCGCAGATGCTCCGCATCGATCGCGGCACACGCCGCCTGATAGGCAGAGCCAGACGCCAAGGAAATACCAAACTTTTGGTCCTCGTGGCTCGTCGCGATGAATTCGTGTGTGTGCGCGTCTACGCCTGGCTTCACGCGGATAAAGACCTCTTGGGTGGTCCCCATTTCCCCGGCAAGCTCATTGAGCTCTCGAAGCTCCTGGTGAGAATCAAGGACGACGTGCGCTACCCCGGAATCGATGCACAGCTGCAGAAAGCTGCGCGACTTATTATTCCCGTGCACCGTAATCCGCTCTGGCGGAAAGTTTGCAGCAAGCGCAATGCGAAGCTCATTTTCGCTCGCAACATCAAGCGCGAGGCCTTCCTCGTCAACCCAGTGGGCAATGTGCGTGGTCAAGAACGCCTTCGACGCGTAGTGCACATGTGCTGGGTCACCGAACGCCTTTGCCATATCGCGACACCGCGAGCGGAAGTCGTCCTCATCCACCACCATGACGGGCGTACCGTACTCTTCGGCAATCTCTGGAAGGGGCACGCCAGCGATAGTCACGACCCCGTCTTCTTCTCGTTTGGTGTTGCGTGGCCATACGTGCGCGGGAAGCGCATCAAACGCTGCGGTCATGTACTTCCTCCTACATCCGTTCCGGCGCGCTCACGCCGATCATGCCGAGTGCGTTTGCAAGTACCTGGCGCGCCGCCATCGCCAGTGCGAAGCGGGCGGTATGCAACGGCTCAACTTCCTCGCCAGGCTTCGGCAGGATCTGGCAGGCGTCGTAAAACTTGTGGAAGGAGCTAGCTAGTTCCTCCGCGTAGCGCGCGATTCGGTGCGGTTCGCGCAGCTGCGCGGCGGTGCTCACTACCTCTGGGAACTCACCCAGGGTACGAATGAGGTCGCCCTCCTTTTCATGCTCAAGCAACGCAACGTCCGCGCCGTCGGTAGTGACGCCAGCTTCCTTCGCCTTGCGAGCGATGGAGCACAGACGCGCGTGACCGTACTGCACGTAGTACACGGGATTGTCGGAGGACTGCTTAGTCCACAGGTCAAGGTCAATGTCCAACGTGGAATCCACAGAGGAGCGCACGAGCGAGTAGCGAGCCCCGTCAACGCCGATAGCGTCCACGAGATCATTGAGAGTAATGATCGTCCCGGCGCGCTTCGACATCTTGACTGGCTGGCCATCACGCACAAGGTTGACCATCTGACCAATGAGCACCTCGACAGCCTCAGGGTCATAGCCAAGAGCCTGCGCTGCGGCGCGGAGGCGCGCAATGTAGCCGTGGTGGTCCGCGCCAAGCATGTAGATCGCCAGTGTGTGACCGCGGTCAAACTTGTCTGCCACGTACGCGATGTCGCCCGCGATGTAGGCGGCGTCGCCATCGGACTTCAGCACGACACGGTCCTTGTCGTCGCCAAACTGGGAAGAGCGCAACCACCAGGCGCCCTCGTTTTCGTACAGGTTGCCGTTGTCTTTGAGCGTTGCAATCGCCTTATCGACGGCCCCACTCTCAAACAGCGAATTTTCGTGGAAGAACACGTCGAAGTCCACGCCGAACTCGTGTAGGGACTCCTTGATCTGAGCAAACATCATTTCCACGCCTGCGGCACGGAACGTTTCCTGCACGTCTTCGGGGCTGCCATCAAGCGCATTCGGCTGCTTCGCCACAATGTCGGCGGCAATGTCATTGATGTAGGAGCCGCCGTAGCCGTCCTCTGGAGTCGGCTCCCCCTTTGCCGCTGCTACTAGTGAACGTGCGAAGCGGTCAATTTGGCCACCGTGATCGTTGAAGTAGTACTCGCGGGTCACCTCGGCACCGCTCGCCTCTAGCACGCGGCCAAGCGAGTCGCCCACAGCTGCCCAGCGGGTCCCGCCAAGGTGGATCGGGCCGGTTGGGTTCGCCGAGACGAATTCGAGGTTGATACGCTGGCCGTCAAGAAGAGATGAATTGCCGAAGGTCTCGCCTGCCGCCAAGATGTCCGCAACCAGCTGTCCCTGCGCGTCCGTGGCGAGGCGCAGGTTCAAGAACCCTGGGCCTGCGACGTCAGCTTCTGCGATTGCGGGGTTTTCCAGGAGGGCGTCGGCAAGCCACTGTGCAAGCTCGCGCGGGTTCGTACCGGCTTTCTTCGCCACCTGCAGTGCGATATTCGTCGCGTAATCGCCGTGCTCAGGGTTGCGCGGACGCTCGACGGTCACTGCATCGGGCACGACGGATGCGTCGAGATTGTGGTCGGAAAGCACCTTGACGGTCGCTTCATGAACTGTTGTAGCGAGATCAGCTGGAGTCATGGGCAAACAGTCTAATTCACGTGCCGGACATTCTCCCTATTCCCCCATAAATGCCGCGCGACCCCCATTTGACTACCCCCACCATAGGTACTGAAAACGCTACTAGCTTGAACTTCTACAGACCTCATCCATTTGTGTGACCTAGCATACTTTTTGGTTTTCTCATTGCAGATGTCACCACAGTACTTTGGGGAGGTATTTTGTGTAGCCCTCTGACTCCAAGGAGTGTCTCAGTGGACAAGTTTCAAATTATTACCGACGCAGTAGGGGGAAGCCTCGGGCTTTCTGCGCTCGTTTCCACGATTCCCCTTCTCACATTTTTCTTCATGCTGCTCGCGGTCAAGGCCCGCGCGCACACATCCGGCGCAGTAGCGCTGGTCGCAGCTATTGCAGTCGCCGTCTTCGGCTTCAACATGCCAACCGAGATGGCACTTGCGACTGCACTACGCGGCGGATTGTTCGGACTCTTCCCAATCGTGTGGGTGATCTTGACCGCGATCTGGTTTTACCAAATTACGGTTGCATCGCGTCGCTTTGAAGATCTTCGCCTGGTCTTTGACAAGATGGGCAGCGGCGACGTCCGCATCCAAGCAATGCTCATTGCATTCTGCTTCGGTGGCCTACTCGAGGCCCTCGCTGGATTCGGCGCACCCGTCGCGATTACCGCGACGATGATCCTGGCGCTCGGCATCCCACCTTTGAAAGCCGCAACGGTAGTCCTGATTGCAAATACAGCGCCTGTGGCATTCGGCGCCGTCGCCATCCCCATTACCACCGCGGGCGAGGTCGGTGGCCGCACCCTCGAGCAAACGCAGAACATCGCCGCGATCGTTGGCCACCAGACCCCTCTGCTCGCATTCTTTGTTCCTTTCATCATCGCAGCAATTATCGACGGCTGGCGAGGCATCAAAGAAACCGCACCTATCGCGGTGACGATCGGACTGAGCTTCGGCATTGCCCAGTGGTGGACATCGAACCACTTCGCCTACCAGCTCACGGATGTCGTAGCCTGCATCGTTGCCCTTGGGGCTGCCTTCGTGGCGCTTCACTTCTGGAAGCCTTCGACTACCGCCGCTCTCCGCGAACGCCTCGGCTTGCCTGAGTACGAGGACAATACTGAACTGCCTGGCACCCGAGTCTGGATGGCGCTGATGCCGTACGCAGTCGTGGTTGTCGTCTTCGGTCTAGCGAACCTGGGCACAACCATTCCGCAGTGGCTGAGCTCGTTCAAGATCAGCCTGACATGGCCTGTTATCGAGCGCGGACTGCTCTTCAACCAGCTGGGTGAGCCAATCAACACCGACTACACCTTCGCCTACATCAACAACCCCGGCACGCTCCTGGTCATTTCTGGCCTCATCGTCGCTATCGCCTACATGATCTTTGACGGCAACGGTCTCTACCAGCTCAACTGGGCACAGGTGGGACGTGAGTTCGTCGATACTTTCTGGCGCATGCGTTGGTCATCCACCACTATCATGTTGGTGCTCGCGTTGGCCTACGTCATGAACTACTCGGGCCAGACCGTTTCTATCGGCGAATTTTTCGCCAACATGGGCGGCGTATTCGCATTCGCTGCCCCAGTGCTTGGTTGGGTCGGCGTGGCAGTAACAGGCTCCGACACATCCGCCAACGCGCTGTTCGCTAACCTCCAAGTCACCGCTGCAAATAAGTTGGGCCTCAACCCGGACCTGATGTTGGCGGCAAATACGACCGGCGGTGTCGTCGGAAAGATGATTTCGCCGCAATCCCTCGCTATTGCCGCGACAGCTGTGAATTTGGAGGGCAAAGAGTCCGAACTCTTTAAGAAAGTTGCAGGCTTTTCCGTGGTCTTCTTGGTTGCGGTGTGCCTGATTGTCTTCCTACAAACCAACCTACTGAGTTTTCTAGCTCCAACTGTTGTACCGTAGACGTATTACCATTATCTGTATCGTTCACGACCATCAAAGGAGTCCACATTGCGAGTAGCACTGTTTTCTACTTGTATCGGTGACGCCCTGTTTCCTGACGTCCACAAGGCCTCAGCACTTGTTCTCTCTCGTCTGGGCTACGACGTAGTCTTCCCTGAGGGACAAACCTGCTGTGGCCAGATGCACGTCAACACGGGCTACCAGGAACAAGCTGTGCCAATCATTCAGACATATGCCGATGCGTTTGCTGACCCATCCATCGACTATGTTGTGGCCCCTTCCGGCTCGTGCGCTGGTGCAGTTCGCGAACAGCACGTACGCCTCGCCGAACGATACGGCAACAAAGCACTTGTCGACGGTGCTACGCAGGCAGCGAAGAAAACCTACGAGCTCACGGAGTTCATTGTGGACGTCGCTGGCGTGACCAACCTCGGCGCGTTCTTCCCACACAGGGTGACTTACCACGAGTCTTGTCACTCTCGCCGCTTCCTGAAGGTCGGCGACCGCCCCTACAAGTTGCTAGAGGCCGTCGAAGGCATCGAGCTTGTGGACCTGCCAAACGTCGAAGAGTGCTGCGGATTCGGCGGCACGTTCTCGGTAAAGCTGCCCGAGGTTTCCGCTGCGATGGTCTCCGACAAGGTGCGCCACATTAAGGACTCGAAGGCAGAGTTTGTCACCGCCGGCGACTCGTCGTGCTTGATGAACATCGCTGGCGCGATGAGCCGCCAGCACAACGGCATCCGCGCCCTGCACATTGCAGAGATCCTCGCATCCACGAAGGAACACCCGTGGACGCCTACGACCGCTGCGTACTCGAAGGAGAAAATGCTGTGAAAGTTGCACTCGGCAAACCAACGATGCCCCCAGTGGCACACGGGCCGAGCCACCTGCGTGGCTCGGAGCGCTTCGGACAGGCTGCACACCATGAGCTCGATAACGTTACGAAGCGTCGCAACCTCAACTACGCGACTACGGCTATTCGCGTAAAACGTCAAAACGTTGTGGACGAACTCGACGATTGGCAAGAGCTTCGCACCGCTGGCTCCACCATCAAGCAGGATGTTGCGGCCCGCATGCCTGAGCTGCTCGAGGAGTTCGAGCGCAACGTCACCGCTCGCGGTGGCCACGTTCACTGGGCACGCGACGCCCAGGAAGCCAACGACATCATAGCTTCGCTCATTGAGGAGACAGGCGAGACTGAAGTCGTCAAGATTAAGTCGATGGCGACGCAGGAAATCGCGCTCAACGAGGAGCTAGAAAAGCGCGGCATCCATGCACAGGAAACCGACCTTGCGGAGCTCATCGTTCAGCTCGGCGAAGACTTCCCATCACACATCCTGGTGCCAGCGATCCACCGCAACCGCGAAGAGATCCGAAACATCTTCGTGGACAAGATGCCCAACACCGACGACTCGCTGACGAACAATCCGGCAGAGTTGGCCGAAGCCTCTCGCATTTTCCTCCGCGAGCAGTTCATGAAGGCCAAGGTGGCTATCTCCGGTGTCAACTTCGGTATCACTGAGACCGGCACGGTCTCCATCGTCGAATCCGAGGGCAACGGTCGCATGTGTCTGACGCTGCCGGAGACACTGATCTCCGTCATGGGTATCGAGAAGTTGCTGCCGAAGTTCGAGGACTTGGGCGCGTTCTTGCAGTTGCTCCCGCGCTCCTCCACCGGCGAGCGTATGAACCCGTACACCTCACTGTGGTCAGGTGTGACGGAGGGCGATGGCCCGCAGAACTTCCACATCGTTCTCCTGGACAACGGTCGTACCCACGCGATGTCGAACGAGATCGGCCGCGAAGCACTGAAGTGCATTCGCTGCTCCGCATGCCTCAACGTGTGCCCGGTCTACGAGCGTGCTGGTGGTCACTCCTACGGCTCGACATACCCTGGCCCAATCGGCGCGATTATCACGCCGCAGCTGACCGGCATCGAGTCTGCCGAGGACCCGAACGCGTCGCTACCGTTCGCATCTTCCCTGTGTGGGCGCTGCAACGAAGTGTGCCCAGTGAAGATCCCGATCACAGACATCCTGCTTGAGCTTCGCCACCAAAAGGTAAAGGAGCACAAGCCGTTCCTGGAATCCACAGCCTTCGGCGCTATTTCCCTACTGTGGGGCAAGCCTGCGCTGTGGAACGCTGCTATGCATGTTGTTTCACTAGGTCGCGTACTCGGCGGTTTCAAGGGTGAGATTTCTTCAATGCCAGGCTTCGTTGCGGGCTGGACTGACTACCGCGACGTGGCAGTGCCACCGAAGAAGTCGTTCCGCCAGTGGTGGAATACGGACGAGGCGAAGGACCTCCTCGCTGAGGCTCGTCGCGAAGGGATCCCAGCTAATGTCAGGAAGGATGGCTAACAATGTCAAGCACCCGAAATGAAAGCGCGAAGCGCGAGATTCTTGACCGCATCCGCACTGCACAGAAGCTCTCCCATACCCCAGAGCACGTCGAACCAGTGCGCGAGTACCGCACCACCAGCGACCACACTCCCGAGCAGTTGCGCGAGATTCTCATCGATCGTCTCCTGGACTACAAAGCGACGGTTGTAGAGACAACCGAGGAGACCCTTGCCGCAGACATCGCCGACATTCTTGCGAAGCGCGAGGCAACCGACATTGTCTACGCACCAGGTCTTGACGCCGCGCTGTTCGAGAAGTTCGACGGGAGTGCCCGCCCTGACGATCCGTCAAGTGACCCGCGGGAACTCGGTCCCATCGGTGCCGCGGTGACCGACTCGCACGTCACGTCAGCTCAGACCGGCTCGATCGTGCTTGAAGCTGGCGAGCTGTGCGGACGCCGTGCGCTGTCGCTCGTCCCCGATCGCCATGTGGTCATCGTCCGTCCAGAGTCAGTGGTCTACGGCGTGCCGGAAATGATCGCTCGCATCGATCCGGAAAAACCCGCTACCATGATTTCTGGTGGTTCAGCGACCTCAGATATCGAGCTTGTTCGTGTCGAGGGCGTCCACGGGCCCCGCGACCTGATCGTGATGGTTGTGAAGTAGAAACACACCGTCGACATTCCCTACCGATCAGCGCATCGGTAGGGATTTGTCTTTTCGCACCCCAACGGAAGGAATGCAATGCGCACCACAGCTTCAGTAATTGCGGCGCTCGGACTGCTTGGCATGGCCGTCGTAACGCCTGCTACTGCGCAGCCAGCACCGGCTGTGCAGTGGACCAAATGCCCGAAAGAAGTCAAAGATTCAACAGCGCAGTGCGGACACATCGACGTCCCCATGCGCTACAACCAGCCGAACGGCAAAAAGATTCAAATTGGATTCGTACGAGTCCCAGCGAAAACCCAAGCGCGCCGAGGCGCACTGTTTACCAACCCCGGTGGCCCAGGTGGCGACGCCTACGCTTACGCAGCCGGCAACATTCTTGATTTCCCGAAAGAACTCAACAACGAGTGGGACATCATCGGTGTGCAACCCCGTGGCCTGCCCGGCTCGACTGCACTTGAGTGCGCAATTCCCGATGTGAACGATCCTGGCCAGATAGCCAAGCTCACTGCTGACAGTCTCTTCAACGCAGGAGGTTTCAACCGTTCGGCCTGCCAAGGCGACAAGCCTGGCTACCCCGAAACCATCACCACGGAGAACACCGCGCGCGATTGGGAGGAAGTTCGACGCGCGCTGGGCTACCAGCAGATTTCCATCCTCGGTGTCTCCTACGGCACGTACCTTGGTTCCGTATACGCGACGCTATTCCCCCAGCACACCGACAAGGTTGTGCTTGACTCCGCAATGGATCCAACCCGTTCCTGGAACGGCATTGCCGCCGACCAACAAGCAGCGTACGAGAAGGCGCTCAACGAATACTTCGCGTGGGTAGCACTCAACGACGCCAAGTACCACATGGGCAACACTCCCCTGAAGGCGTACCAGTACTGGTCGCGCAAGGTAAGCGCGCAAGCGGGAACTAATCCCACCGTCACTCCCCCGCCTGCACGCGTTGGCGATCTGCCAGCGGGCCTGGAGTTCGCCGGACAGGCTGGCGCGGACGCCATGACAGCAGTCGGGAAAACCCGTGTCGAAGGTGAAGGCGTCATCAGCCGCATGCTGAACCCTGGTGCTGTACAAGCTAAGTCGCCGCTCCTGCAGGAGACCCGCGCTATGCTTCCAACCCCAAAGATGTGGGACTACCTGGCAAGGTCCACAAACGGCACCCTGACCGCTGAAGAATCGAAGCAGCCGTCCAAGGAAGAGATTCAGCAGGCGGTGGATCAGATGATGGCGGTCGAGCAGCTGCAGGCTGCCCAGTGGTGCAATGAGAACGTTGTCCCCGGCGACCCAACGCTGCTCCCCTCATTTGCATGGTCACAGCTCACGGGAGACCCGTTTACGTTCTTCAACGCTTCACGCGGCTCAGGGTGGTACTGCAACGGCGCCGGCGCAGTCACCGGAATCGCGCCACTCAACGGGGCGGCATTAAAGACTCGCCCATTGCAGCTGTCCGCGACCCGTGACCCCCAGACGCCATACTCAGGCCACGGACAACTCGCCCGCAGAATGGGAACCCAGGTAGTCACGATTCACGGCCCGGGCCACGCGCACTTCGGCACCGGCAATAAAGTTGTCGACGCCACCGTCATCAACTACCTGCGCACCGGCAAGGCCGATCGCACTGATGCACCAGGCTACTGGGAGGCCCAATAGCAGCTACTTTCCGCAGTCTTAGGCCAGTTATGTGCCCAGCATATCTGGTGCTAAGATTGCGTCATTGCTTGTGAATAAGCAGTGAGTCTCCGTAGCTCAGCGGATGAGAGCATCGGTTTCCGGTACCGAAGGTCGCAGGTTCGAATCCTGTCGGGGACACAATTTTTCAACCCCCGCTACCTGGTGAAATTCCTGGTAGCGGGGGTTTGTTGGTTTTGACTGATTTTACCTGAAATCGTCTCCCCTACGCTTTCAGAACGCAATTTCGTGCTAAAACTCCGGGGGAATCACAATCCAGGCCACTATATACAGGATGAACAAAGGCACAAACGCCGTGCAGAGCCCAATCAACACCGTGCCGATTCGTACAATCGCAGGGTCGAGTCCAAAGTACTCCGCGATGCCGCCACAGACCCCGCCGATGTATTTGTCCACCATGGAACGCTGTAGCCGCTTCGGTGCCGGGTTCGGTTGGTAGTGAGGTTGGTTCGTCGGATAAGACATGGCGCCTCGCTTTCCTAGAGTCGTTACTTGTTATGCCCAGGGCCGGTTTGCGCACCGAGTACACCCTGAAAAAATCTGGTCAAAGCTGGGATGTCGGCGTCATCAAGGTGGTCGAACACCAGGCGTCGCACGCTTTCAACGTGGCCCGGGGCTGCAGCCTCGAGTCGCTGTAGACCGTCCTCGGTGAGCGCTACCAAGACGCCACGGGCGTCTCCCGGGCTCTTCTGCTTTGATACCAAACCGCGCTTCTCCATGCGGGTGACCTGGTGCGATGTTCGGGATCGGTCCCACTCCAGTGCACCGCATAAGTCACGCAAGCGCATCGTGTACCCATCCACTTCTGAAAGGCTGACCAGCACAGAGAACTCCGAAGTCGACAAGTTTGAGTCTGCCTGGAGTGTGTCGTCGAGCGCGCGCGAAATTTTGCGCGCAGTGGCAAGCATGAGCCGCCACAGGTCTTGCTCGGCATCGCTGAGCCAGTGGGGTGCGTCAGACATGCACCCCACTGTAGTAGATCAACCAAACAGTTTCATAGCATTAATTAATTGGTTTTTAGCTGCTCAATCTCGTATCGGTTGCTACTGGCAACGCCGTCGTACCGGTTGGGGTAACACGTCAGCACAATCACTTGAGCGTGCTTGCCCACCCTGTTAAACAGCGCGTTCATCAGTTGCAACCGGTGGGGGTCTGTCGCGCCGAGTGCATCGTCTATCACCACAGGTACCGGTGCTGTTCCATCACGGGCGACAAGCTCCGCAATGGCAAAACGGGTCAGCAAGGCGAGCTGCTCCTGTGCGCCACCAGAAAGCTCCTCGATCGGCAGAGAGACACCAGCAACGTTGCGGCGGGTGATTTGCAGTTGGTCGTCGAGCTCGAATTCCACATCTCTGCCAAACAGCGCCCCCGCGTAGCCCTCCAGCGCAGCAGCGAACGGCGCCGCATAGCGTGCATTCGCCTCTTCACGGTAGCGCTGTAGCGTGTCATACAAGAGCTTGGTTGCTTCAGCACGGCGGGTGGTTCGGCGGTACTCAGACTCAGCTGCGTCCAACAGCGCTTCGGCTCGGTCGACCTTTTCCGCAATACCAGTCGCCATTTCAAAAAAGCTTTTCAGCTCGGCAACGCGCCTATCGGCGGCATTGTAGCGGTCTTGCAAGTTCACGACGCGGGTTTGCGCGCTTTCGAGCAGCGCCTGTGCCATGTCCACGTTGGCCTCGTTTGCCGCCGTGGTGACCTCTTCAAGTTTTGTGCGCGCAGCGCTCAGTCCAGCCTCAGCAGTTGCTTGTGCCTCGCCCAAGTCTTCCGACGTTGTATGTTCCTGCTCTGTTCGCAACTCTTCATCGGCGTTACGTACTGCTTCCTCGTGCGTTGCGAGTTTGGTCTCCAGCACAAGCAGTGCCTGGCGGGCCTTTCGCTCCCGGTGCGGCTCCAGCGCAGCCACCGCCACTTCCGCGTCATGCTGGGCATTCTGTAAAGCAGCCTCTGCAGCAGCGGCCTCGTGCTCAGCAGCATCGAGATCCTTTAAAGCTACGCCTTCCCCCAAGGCCTCAGCGTGCTCTGCGTGTAGTTTCTGCAGCTTTAGGTGGCGTTCCTGTAGCGCAGATAGGTCTCTGCCTGCGAGGATGTCTTCCCTGCGTCGCTTGGCATCCTCCACGCGTTGAGCAAACGTCCGATGCTCATCGCGCTTCGCTCGCGCCTCCGCAACGTCAGCACAACCAAGCTCCGCGAGTAGCTCCTCAAGCGCGCGCTCCGCATCTTCCACCGCGCTGTACTGGTTCGCGCCGCTGGCGCCAGCACTGTAGGTCAGATGAAACTCACCGAATTCAAAGGTGGTGGCGTCGAAAAGCTCGATAGTGCGCTCGCCTTTGACGTGTGTGGGGGCGTCGTCGTGCACGAAGGTGGCGTCATCGGCATGCACGGTCAGTTTCGCGGTCGAGGCTGCACGGATGGTGCGCTGTACCTTTACTTCACTCGCAGCTTCTTCCACCCGAGTCACATCGGCGTCGGTGACGGGACGACTAGGGGCCTCAGCAACGAGTTTTTGATACTCGGCTTGCGCACCGTCAACCTGGTCAAGCACTGCCTGCAGATCTGCGAGTTCCTGTTGGCACAGCGAGTACTCACGCAGAGCGCTGGCACGGCGTGCCTCCTCGCGTGCATTCGTCAGTGCAGCTTGACGCCGCTCCACGGTTTCGGTGAGTGTCGCAATGGTAGCTTCCTCTTCATCACTGGCTTGCTGGGCGGCGCCCTTCTCCTGCTCGAGCGCTGCCTGCTGCTCACCCAACAGAGCGACGCGCTGCTCCAACTTCTTCCTGTTTTCCACATCCTGCGCTGCGCGCTGTGCCGTGAGCTCTGCGTATTTCACAGCTGCTTGCTCAGCCTGAAGTTTTGCGGCAACCTCTTCGGCGCGCTTCGCCTCGGCTTGACTGGACTCAAGATCTCGCTGTGCTTCCGGCAGCTCATCCTGGATCTGCTGCATTTGCTGCTGCAAGCGCTCAACTTCTACGACTTCATTGTCAAACTTCCGCTTTTCCTGCAACAGCGATTCGTACTGTTGCTGCGCTTCTTCTGCTGCTTTCCGGAGCTTGTCGTATTCGCCACGCGGGCGACCTGTGGGTGTGAAGTACGCTGTGTATTCGTCGCTGATGCGCTGCATGAGCGCGGTGTCATCGTACGCAGCTTCCTCTGCACTGAGTCCGGCATCCCCGTCAAGGGTGCGAACAACGCTTGGGATACCAGCTGCGCTGATCCCTGCTGCGAACTGCCCCTGGCGCAGGAAGAGCGTCGAGGCGAGCTCCTGGTCAAGGTTTTCCGCAAGGATCCGAGCAAGCTCGTCGTCAGCCTCGCGGCCGGTGTACTGGCGCAGCTGCGGTCTGGTGATGTTGAGCTCCGAGTACTTCCCCTTCCCCCACTGTTTGGCAATGGTGAAGCTGTAATCGCCAACCGTCGCCTCAAGCTTTACCGCAGGCGAAACGTCTCTCCCGATCGGAGTGAGCACACCAATCTTCTTGCCTCCGGCAGTGTGGCGTTCGTTGAGCACTGTCGTCAGCGCGTCAAGGATGGTGGATTTGCCTGCTTCGTTATTGCCATGGATCACGATCACTCCGGTATCTGGCAAGTCACGAAGCTCTAGCCGCTGAATACCACGGAAGTTTTCAATGGTGATCGAATGGATGCGCATTTAGCTCACTTCCTTGGAGAATCGGAACAGAAGGTTCACAGCGTCACGTGCTGTCGCAGAGCCTTTAGCCTCATCATGCGCGGATGCCTGGGAAATCAGGTCCCGCATCGCCTCGGCCGCGTACCCGCTCAGCGGAAGGTTTTCGAGCTCTTCATCGCTGGGCGCCAGGTGCAGGCTCATGAGCCGTTCACGCTCATACAACGCAGCGAACACCGGCTCAAGCCGCCCGATCGCCTGCTCAAAGGTCGCCATCGCCGCAAGGCCAAGCGTGCCGCGGACGGAATACTTCACCACAGTGCGGTCCTTGTGCTCGTAGCGTTCAAGCTGCTCTACTATCCTTTCGACGTCACCTTCGTCACTGACCTCCCAGTCCAGTGCCTCAAATGTCCACGCTCCCGTCTCAACCGGTTCGACGTTTACAACGCAATCTTCCGTGGAGGACTTCGTAATCTCGACGACGAGCGTGTTACCGGAATCAACCTCGCCGCCGCCACCAGGGCCACCGATAGCAAAGTCGTGGAAATCAGTGGTTTCCGGGCTGCCCGAGAACCACACGCGCCCACTCGTGCCGAGTGACTGCGTAGAGTGCGTATCCCCCAACGCGACGTAATCGATCACCCCCGAGGCCAGCTTCTCCTCCAGCAAATCCAGATCGATGAGCGCTTCCGCCTGTTCTTTGCCGTAGCCATCCACTTGGCCGTGGCCGACAAGCACGCGAATCTCATCGGTCGGTTCTAAGTCGCGCACGGCGCGAGCACATAAGTCCTCAGAGGCATATCGGGCTTTGAGAGGCGCGCCGACAAGCTCAACACCAGGGACGACCTCTACAGGATCGAAGGAATCGAGCACGAGCACATTCTCAAGGTCATCGGTGGCGTGGAAAATAGAGTCCGCCACCAGCGGGTCGTGGTTGCCCGGGAGCAAGTACACCGGCACTGGCAGGCGCTTCAGCACCTCGAGTGCTCGACCAAGCGTCTCACGTTCGAGCGCGTTGTGCTCAAACACATCGCCGGCGATCACAATACAGGCTGCATCATGCTCCGTGGCTACTTGGCCGAGGCGTTCAACGGCGCGCAAGCGGGCGTCGTCAAACCTCGATTGGGCTTCGGAGCGCAGAAACTTCCGAGTCATGCCAAGCTGCAGGTCAGAGGAGTGGATAAATCGAAACGTGTTCACATACTCACTACTACCAAACGGCTCGGACATTAGTCATCGGTTTCAGTCAACGCATAGAACAGATCTTCGATATCGGAGACAGCCCGCAGCTGGTCGATGTTGGTAAAGGAAATTGTCTGCATCGCCTTGTGCAACATCGTGATGTCAGAATCTTCGATCATCGGAGCGACTTTCGGGGTAGGCAAATCAGGTAACGCGCCGCCTTCCCAAAAGTCCGGCTGCGGGCGCGGTGCAGACACCGTGACTTCGCCCGGCGCGTCAGGCTGCGCTGCCTCGTGCTGCACAGTCGGTGGCGCCATGCCGGTCAGTCGCGCAATCGAACTATCCCGGAGTTGGAGAATGAACTCGTGGTGTTCGCTCATGCGCTGTGCTGCCTGATACCCCACTGCGACGATGTGTTTGCAGGCTACGGCGGGGTCGGGGCAGCTACAGTGCAGCCGAAACTCCTCAGGACCGTTGGCGATCAAGGTGTCCAACGCCTCATCGGTATAGACGCCATTGCGCGCTTTCATCAATGCCGCAGAGTCGTGCGCGATGTCGGACAGCAGGCCACCGATGTCAGCAGCGGTGCGCCGTGGTAGCTCAATGACGGTGTGAAACGGCTCGATTTGTGAACCGGTCACAACCGCATCGATCCCACTAAGCCGCGGGTAGAGCTCGGCAACGTGGCCGCCGTTTGCGTACGCGATACCTCGCTTGATACGCCCGGCGTCGCTGTATCGCACGACTGCTTCCCAGATCCTGCGGCCTGCGGTATTCCACGTCGCAGGCACATCTTTGTACCGCGATCGAGTCTCAGAAGCTTGCTTCGCCTGCTTCTGCTCCGTGGAGCGCCGACGTGCGCCGAAGTTTGCATAAATAACGTTGTCTTCGCGTGGTCGCTGAGTGCTCATAGGTTGCGCTCGCCCCCGTTTCCTCGGTAGCTCATCAGCTGTGCCAGATCGTCAGCGTCGAGTTCCGTAATCCAGCCTTCGCCCTCGCCAATCACCGCACCTGCCAGGTGCATCTTGCCATCCAAGATGTCTTGGATCGATTCCTCCATGGTTCCGCGCGTAATCATCTTGTACACCGTGACGTCTTTCTTCTGGCCAATGCGGAACGCGCGGTCCGTCGCCTGGTTTTCCACGGCGGGATTCCACCAGCGGTCAAGGTGGATCACCATCGATGCAGCAGTCAGGTTGAGTCCGGTACCACCTGCTTTGAGGCTCAGCAGCATCGCGCGCGGCCCGTTCGGCTCCTGGAAACGCGCAACCATTGCGTCTCGCGCGCTCTTTCCTACCCCACCGTGGAGGAACGGAATGATCTCGCCGAGGTAGTCGCTCAGGTATGGCTGCAGGATGTCACCAAACGCTTTGTACTGGGTAAAGATCAACACTCGTTGGTCGGTTCGCACTGCCTCATTGAGCAGCTCCACAAGGCGGGCGACCTTGCCGGACCTGTGGTGGCCGTCGGCAAGTACTGGTGATCCATCGCCCAGGAAGTGAGCCGGGTGGTTGCAGATCTGCTTGATGCGAGTAATCGTGGCAAGCACCAGGCCTTTACGCGCCATACCCTTGCGTTCCTGCAGTTCGCGCTGCATGCGGTCGACGAGTGCCGTGTAGAGCGCCGCTTGCTCCGCAGTCATGTCCACTGTCAGTACATGCTCAGCCTTGTCCGGCAGGTCGTCAATGATCGCGGTGTCTGTCTTCAGCCTGCGCAGGATGAACGGTGCGGTAAGGCGCTGCAGCCGCTCCCCCATCTCGTCGGCGAGGCCCTCGTCCCGGCGCGACTCAATTGCTCGGGCGAAGTGGTTTCGGAAGAAGGACTGCGAGCCGAGGATGCCGGGGTTCACGAAGTCGAGGAGGCTTCGTAGCTCGGAGAGCTTGTTTTCGATCGGGGTGCCTGTCAGCGCGATGCGGTGGCGAGCTGGCAGCGCTCGCACGCTTTTCGACGCCCTCGTCCCCGCATTCTTAATCGCCTGGGCCTCATCGAGCACTACATGATCCCATTCGATGAGAGACAAGTCGATGACGTCGCGCGACGCAATCCCGTAGGAAGTAATGGTGATGTCATGTTTCTTGATGGCATCCCGGAGTTCCTCGGCCTTGTATCTGGCGCTGCCGTGGTGGACATATACGGAGAGGTGCGGGACGAACTTCGCCGCCTCACGGGCCCAGTTGCCTACCACTGAGGTCGGCGCGACGACGAGAGTTGGGCCGGTGCGCTGCCCCCGTTCCTCTTCGACGGCAAGCAGCGTGAGCAGCTGGAGCGTCTTGCCGAGTCCCATGTCATCGGCAAGCACCGCACCTAGATGGTTGCGCGACATGTAGTACAGCCAGTCCACGCCGCGGCGTTGGTACTCACGAAGCTCGGCGTGCACGGTCGTTGGGATGTCGACGCGCTCCGGCGCAGGTCGGTCCATCCCACCAACCAGGGAAGTAAACCACCGGGAACCGGTGAATTCGAGCGGCGACTCCGACCCGCCCTCCAGCGCAAGTTGGCGAAGCTCCGCGGCGGTGACCGCGCCGTGTTCTTCTGAGGCTTCGAGCTTTTGGTACTCCTCCTCAAGCTGATCTGCGCGAGCAGCAAGGGCCTCCGCATCGTCTGCTCCCGCATCTGCTGCGAGCTGCGCCGTCATCCGTGCCTCTTCAGCTTCACGCTTTGCACGCGCAAGCGCGGTCCCATGAAGTTTTTCCATGTAGCGCTTCGTGCGCTCGAGGTGGCGCGTATCGGCAAGCACCCACTCACCGCGCAGTTTGATCAGACCGGACTTGGACTCGACGAGTCGTTGCATCTCATCGTCTGTCAGCTCAGTGCCACCGATGCTCACACGCCAGTCGTAATTGATCAGCTGGCCGAAGCCCAGCCTCGTCACCGCGGTTGCGTCGTACGGATTCTTCGCCTCCGAGAGATGCAGCTTTGAAGTTGTCTCCGCTGTGGTCCAGGCACGTGGCAGCATCACCGCGTAGTTAGCGAGTCGTAGCTTGCTCACTTCAGTCTCTACGAACTGCACAATCTCTTCTGCAGACAGGTACACGTCCCAATCCCCGTCGAGCGCGGAGCCCGGCGTCGTCGTCGCGCGCCGGTGCGTTGCTGGATCGATCAGGTCTGAAACGTTGATGGCGTCGCGAAGCACGGAGTGCAACTGCTGCACGGTGTAGGCGTCGTACTCCGACAGTCGGATAGGGCGGGGCGACTCGTCCCCGGAGCGCACGTTCACCCGAATCGGCCACTGCGTGAGCGCCTCGTCAACCTCTTCATCTGGGTCTGCGGGCTGCTCCACAATAAACACCAGCTGGAAGTTCGTCGCAGTAATCGATCCGTTCCACTGACTCATCTGGCGTGCGAGTGCACTCGAGCCTCGCCGCAACGGCGTCCCGTTGAGCAGCGACTGCACAAAGTCGTGCCATGGGAAAGGGCGCTCGCCACGCAGCATCGAGGAGTTGCGTAGCTGGGCAGAGGCGATCCAGTGCACAAAGGTACGCGAGCAGTCCTCGTCAAGCCTTCTGTTGTTTTCCGTCAGCACGCCCGGCGCGGCCGCAATCATGTCTGCGAGCCAGCCGCGTTCCTCAACACCGGTGCCCAGCTGCCACTGCGCGTACCACTGAAAATCCTGGGAGGGCACGTGGATGGATACTCTCCCCGCACGCACGAACCGCTCCAGGCCAAGAAACATCTGAATCAGCCACAGAAGGTCCGGGGCTACCGACGCTCGCTGCTGCTCAGTGAGCCCCTCCGGCGCTTCAGCATCCGGGCTCATGAGGAAGGACATTGCCTTAAGAAACTGCACGGCTTCATCGGGAGCGAATGCCGCCGTCGGCACCCGAAGCCGCAGGAGCTTCCCCTTCGGCGTGCGCAGAAGCACCTTGCCGCGGTGGCGAAACTTCACCCCTTCCAGCAGCGTATGGACCGGTTCGGGGAAGGTCCCCTTCGGCACTTCATCAAGAGTGATGATCTTGTGGCCCGCCACCTGCTCGACCCAGACCTGCAGGCCAGAATCTGGCAGCCACAGCCCGTGAAGAAGGAATTTTGGCATGCCCACCCTTATACCATCCTTGATTTTGCTACATCGACTACGGTTTTAACGGTAATCTTTAAAACTCTACTCGCTTATCTTTTCTATTGCTTTAGGGAGGCAAACATGGCCGATAGCTTCTGGCTTGTCCTTGCCATCGTGTTGTACTTCGGAGTCATGGTTGCCATCGGGTTCTATTCGTGGATCCAGACAAGTAAGTACGACGACTACGTCCTCGGCGACCGTGGCCTGCACCCGTTCGTGGCAGGCCTATCGGCCGGCGCGTCAGACATGTCGGGGTGGCTGCTCATGGGGCTGCCTGGCGCATTGTTTGTCTCCGGCATGAGTGAGCTCTGGATCGTCATCGGGCTCCTGGTTGGTTCCTGGGCAAACTGGAAGTTCGTCGCCCCTCGCCTCCGGGCGTATACGGAGGTATCGAACAACTCGATTACCCTGCCTTCCTTCTTCGAGAACCGCACCCGAGACTCCTCGCACGTCCTGCGCTTTGTTGCGGCCGTGATCATTATTTTCTTCTTCACGTTCTACGTCTCCTCCGGCATGGTTTCGGGCGGCCGCTACTTCGAGTCCACCTTCCACGGTGACTACCTCACCGGAGTGTTGATCGTGGGATCGATTACGGTGCTGTACACGTTCATCGGTGGCTTCCTCGCGGTCAGCTACACAGACGTCGTGCAGGGCATCCTCATGTTCCTAGCACTGGTCACAGTGCCATTGATGGCGCTGATCTCCCTCGACAACCCGGGTGACATCTTCTCGTTTGCGTCCCACAACGCCTACGGCCCATGGGAAGACGGAAACCCTGACTACTTCAACATGATCGCCGGTGTCTCGTTAGCAACCATCATCGGCAACTTAGCTTGGGGCTTCGGCTACCTGGGCCAGCCACATATTGTTACCCGCTTCATGGCACTGCGCTCCCCTGCTGAGGCGTCCAGCGCACGCCGGACCGGGATCAGCTGGGTCACCATCTGCTTCGCTGGTGCGGTATTCACCGCACTCGTATCGACGGTCTTTTTCGCCGAAACACCGCACAGTGTCACTGACCAAAGCGGCTTCGAAACCATCTTCCTGGACCTCGCCCGCATCCTCTTCCATCCCCTGATCGCAGGCATTGTCCTGACCGCGGTACTCGCAGCAATCATGTCCACCATGTCCTCCCAGCTACTGATCACGTCCTCTGCGCTCATCGAGGATATCTACCGCGCCGTCGCGAAACAGAGCCCAAGCCAGACCGCTCTGCTGGTCCTTTCGCGCACGATGGTGGTGCTGGTCGCCGCAATTGCGATGGTGCTGGCAATCAACCCATCGGATACGATCCTGGGCCTCGTCGCCTTCGCCTGGGCTGGTTTTGGTGCGAGCTTCGGCCCAGTGGTCATCGCGTCGCTCTACTGGCGCCGCCTCACCGCGCCGGGCGCCATCGCAGGCATGCTCGTCGGCGCGATCACTGTGTTCGTGTGGGGCTCCTCCGACACACTGTCCGGGATCATTTACGAAATCGTTCCGGGTATCGCGTTCGCGTCCATCGCGCTCGTCATCGTCTCGTTGCTAACGAAGCCAAAACAGGGCGTGGAGGACGAGTTCACACGTGCGCTCGCCGTGACGGACTTCGCGCTTTCTATCCCAGACGCGACGTTCGAGGAGGCGCTCGAGGCAACTACGGGAACCGAAGGAGGCTCGCGCGCGTCTAACTAGACGTGCGTGTGTACCTGACTCTCCTTATAATCCTGACCATCGCGTATTACCCGTTTCCAACGGGGTTTTCGCGTATCGACGCCCCCACCGCCCGCGAACGCGTCACCATCGTGGGCTACAAACGCGACAACTTCGGACCTGGCTGGCAGCGCCACGGTACTGGGTGCACGACTCGGGAACATGCTATGGCCTACGCGTTCGAGCAGCCAGACTGCAGCGTGCCGCACCGACAGTGGGCACCTGTCGACGTCGTCGATCCGTATACGCGCAAGCGAATCAGCCCAGGGGATGTGGAGCTCGACCACCTTTTCCCGCTATCCGCGGCTTGGGACATGGGCGCGCATGCCTGGAACGATGAGCAACGCCTGCGATTCGCGAACGACCCTCATAACCTCATCGTGACCTCGCGTGAGGCGAACCAACAAAAATCGGACATGCTGCCGAGTGAGTGGATGCCTTCGTCTGTCCCGCAACGATGCGCGTACGCACGCCAACTCGCCCGAGTGGCAAACATGTACGGGCTGCGTGTGACCACCAGTGACCTTCGTACCATGCGGCGCGCCTGCCAAGGCTGGCGGGGCGTCGCCGCCCACCTCGCAGGCATCGGGTTGTTCCCTACTGCCAATTCACCTAGGTAATAGTGGACGTATCAAGTACAGTGGTTGCCTATGACTACTCTGTTAACTTTCCTTCACGTCGCAGCGACCATCCTGCTGCTGGGCCCAATCGTTGTGTCCACTTCGATGTTCCCCCGCCAGGCCGCCGAGGCGCACACAGGTGACGCAGCTGCTGCCGGCCGAGCGTCAATCCTGTACCGCATTTCGCGCACCTACGGCATCGCGTCCTCCCTCGTTCCGCTGCTCGGCGTCGCAATCCTCTTCGGTGACTGGGCTGCGTACAAGACGAACTACTTCCTGCACACCTCTATCGTGTTGGCGGTTATCGCCTGGGCACTGTTGCTCTTCGTAGTCATCCCGACCCAGCGCAAGATGGTAGGCACGCTTGGCGAGCTGGAGCCAGCCGAAGCAGACCCGGCCGACGTCACCGCGAACTTTGAAAAGGCGAAGGCGAAGGCCTCCGCCTTCGCCGGTGTGTTTAACCTGCTGTGGTTCATCGTGTTGGTGCTGATGTTCTTGCCAGCACCAACCCTCTAAGCCACTAGAACCTTATCGACGACGCCAAGCTGAGCAGCGCCAACACGATCGGCACTACGATCGCGGCAATCTCACCTGGCGACATATCACTTGACCCCTCTGTTTTGGATGAAGAGTCCCGCTCCGAACTCTTATCGGAGGACAACAGCCGGTCGTACAGGCCGGCTTCATTAATTCCGGCGGCCCCAAAAATCAGGTCCGACGCTTCGGACTGGCTGACCTTCTTCCCCTCAGCAATCGGGGAGGCCCACAGCCATTCTTTCCCCTTAATCTCGATGCCATTGATGCTGGCTGCACCAGCATTGCCAAACGCCGGACCCGCTGACAGGACGCCTGCAAACTTCTTTGTGCCGTCCTGCTCTTCTACCCAGATTGGACCGCCCGAGTCCCCTGACCTTGGCGAGCGTACTGTGGCAGAGAACCCACCCCCACCACGCGCCGCGCGGTGGAACTTCCCGCACGTGACATCGTTCGTTCCCGTATGTGATGTTTCCCCGTGGAAGCACGTCTTCACGCCACGTTTGATGGAAGTGATATCCGCTTTGATGTCACCTGAGTAGATGTTCTCCCCCATGGTGACACCGGGGTCCCACTCGATCCAGGCGAAGTCGTTCGAATACTGCTGATCGTAGCCTGGTGAAAGGTGCAGGGTACCGATGTTCCCCGTGATGGGCCGGTCCGTTTTCCTGTCGTACAACGCGATCCGAGCCCCATCGCCCCCACAGTGCGCTGCGGTGTAGCTGACACCAGTCTCGTGATCGTTAAATCCGAGCGTGCACAGACCACTGCCGGTGTAGATAGCGTCGCCCTGGGTAGGTTGGATTGGCGCCGCGGTAGCGCTTGGCGCAGCAATCGCTACCGCACACACGGTAACGGCCAGCGCCGATGTGTATTTCTTTTTCAACATGCTTCCATACTGACACAGTTCCAGGAAAAGGCCAGCTAGCTGTAATTCACGGCACCCGGCAAAAATCCGGCGAGTGCGCTAAACCCATCGGTCACAGCGCCACGAACCGCATCAGCAGCTGGCCCGACCGCCGAACCCGACGCTGGCATCACAAGGTTCTGCGCATACAGGCCTAACAGCCGCGACTCAGCAACACGAGGCCCATCAGTGGCGTGAACCCCGACGACCAAGTCGCGCGAACCCAACACTGGGACCTTTTGCGCGACCCACTGCGACGAAACCACGCCTACGAATCCGCGCCCGGGCACCCACAGCGGCCCGCCGGAATCGCCGGGACGGGTCATCGGCGCTTCGACGAAGAACGTGTTGCCTTCTGACCCACCGAAGCGTCCGCAAGTGGGAGCCCCCGTCGATCGGTTCGAAGTTTGCCCGTAGTAGCACACGCGCTCGCCGACGGCGATGCTGTTCGGGTTCACCCACGCGTCACCCGAGAAACGGTTGCCGCCGATCTGTACTGGAGCATCCCACTGGATCGCGGCCCAGTCATTGCCGAGGCGGCCGTCGTACGCCTTCGAGCGATACAGCGTGCCCAGCTGCGGCGAGGCAACCCGCGCGTTGTGGTCCACGATTCGCACCCGTGCGCCTTCCGGTCCGCAGTGCGCCGCAACCAGGCTACGCCTGCGTGAGGGCTCATTGAAACCAACGGTGCAGTACCCGCCGCCTTCAACCATCACGGCTCCGCCCTGCTCAATGCGCTGCAGGTTTTGTGCAGATGCGGACGGCATATTCGTTACGACGCCCACTCCAAGGGCAAGCGCCCATCCCAGCGTGAGCAAACGGCGATTCAACTTCATGCCAGTGGAGTCTACTGCACAACCACGCAATGAAAAACGCACCTACCAAGCAACCATTACTCGGCAGGTGCGCTCAGCTCCTAGGGAAACTAGTCCCAGTTGCGGTCGTTCCCGCGGCCACGACCACGACCACCACGGCGGTCATCACGATCGTAGCCACCGCGGCCACGACCACGGCCACGACCACCACGGCGGTCATCGCGATCGTATCCGCCACGGCCACGTCCGCCACGACCCCGCGGAGGTGCACCGTGATCGCGCTGGATATTGATCAATTGGCCCGAGATTCGGGTGTCAGTCAAACGATCAAGTACTGCCCTATCAAGGTTCTTCGGCAGCTCAACCAGCGTGAAATCCCCACCGATCGTGATACGTCCAAAGTCTTTCGAGCTCAAGCCACCCTCGTTGGCAAGTGCGCCAACGATTGCGCCTGGGCGGACATGCTGGCGCTTACCAACATCCAGACGGTAGGTATCGAAGTTCTCCGAGTCGTGTTCGAAACGGCTGCGGCCACCACGGCGGTCATCACGGTCGCGCCCGCGACCACGCCGATCATCGCGGTTCCACTGGTCGCGGTCGCGGCGATCGCGACGGTCCTTCGGCGGCTCCTTCATCAGGAACTCGTCGCCAGCCAGGGCCTGCGTAGCCAAAGCGGCAGCGATGTCGTCCATCGGCACATTGTTGGTGGCCGAGTATTCGCGGACCATCGACTTGAATACCTGCACATCGCTCGCTTCGAGCGACTCGGTGATGGAGTCCATGAACTTGGTCTTGCGGCTGTCGTTAACCTCGTCGACCGTCGGCAGGTCCATCTCCTCGATGGTCGCGTTGGTCACTCGTTCGATGGAACGCAGCATGCGACGCTCACGCGGCGTAACGAACAGGATCGCTTCACCGGTGCGACCTGCGCGACCGGTGCGGCCGATGCGGTGCACGTACGACTCGGTGTCGTTCGGGATGTCGTAGTTCAGCACGTGGCTGATGCGTTCGACGTCCAAGCCACGAGCGGCGACATCGGTAGCGACCAGGATGTCGAGGCGGCCGTCGCGAAGCTGATCGACGGTGCGCTCACGCTGCTGCTGAGCGATGTCACCGTTGATGGCAGCAGCGGAGAACCCGCGAGCACGCAGCTTCTCCGCGAGCTCCTCGGTCTCCTGCTTCGTGCGCACAAAGACGATCATGGCCTCGAATTCGGTGACCTCGAGGATTCGGGTGATCGCGTCGAGCTTATTGCGGTGCGCCGTGAACAGGTAACGCTGGGTGATGTTCGTGTTGGTGCGCGTCTTCGACTTGACCGTCACTTCGGTCGGGTTATCGAGGTACTGCTTCGAGATGCGGCGAATCGCGTTCGGCATCGTCGCCGAGAACAGTGCAACCTGCTTCTCTTCCGGCGTGTCCTCCAGGATGCGCTCCACGTCTTCCTGGAAGCCCATGTTCAGCATCTCGTCCGCCTCATCGAGCACGAGGAAGCGCAGGTTGGAAATATCCAGCGAGCCCTTCTCGAGGTGGTCGATGACGCGGCCCGGGGTGCCCACGATGATCTGGGCACCGCGGCGCAGGCCCGACAGCTGGATCCCGTATGCCTGGCCACCGTAGATCGGCAGCACGGAAATCCCGCCGAGGTGATCTGCAAACGACTGGAAGGAATCCGATACCTGCAGCGCCAGCTCGCGGGTCGGCGCGAGGATGAGCGCCTGCGGGTAGCGCTCCTTGCGGTCAATTCGGGAAAGAATCGGCAACGCAAAGGCCGCGGTCTTACCGGTACCGGTCTGCGCGAGGCCGACCACATCGCGGCCTTCCATCAACAGTGGAATGGTTTCAGCCTGGATGGCGGATGGCTGCTCAAAGCCCACCTTCTTCACAGCATCCACGACTTCTTCGGGCAGGTTCAGGTTCTCGAACCCGTTCGCTGGCTCTTCAGCGGTCTCGTCTGCCTCTGTGACCTCGTCCGTCTCGCTCCCAGCGAGGTCCGCCACGTCGCCACCGACGACGTCGGCGAGGCTCAAGATCTGCTCAGTCTCATTAGTTTCGGCATTGGCTGCGTCCTGCGCAGCGCCGGTTTCCTCAGAAACTCCCGCATCCCTGGTGTCTTCACGTGCAGCATCCACTGCGACATCCTGCGGGTTTTCCTGATTTTCCGACACATTCATATCCGGCTCTTTCTCGCCGCCGGTGGCGTTTTCGGAAGTGATCATTGTTTTCCCACAGTACGCCACCCTGCTGTGTTTTTCCTATTCGCCACTGGCAACGTCATGCACGCCACAAGTCCTCCACCGTCTTCAGCGGGTCGCGCCTCGAGTGTCAGCTCCCCATGGTGTGCTCGCGCGATCGTATCGACCAGCGCCAGTCCGAGCCCATGTCCCCGGCGCGCCCCAGATACTCGCGCGTTCGCTCTGCTGAAGGGTTCAACGAGCTGCCCGACTGTGGCTGGGTTCAACACATCGCCCTCGTTGACGACGACCACGTCGACGCCATCGCCAGAGTCGGTCCGGTGAGCGTGGACTGAAGCAGCCCCATCCGCACCGTGGATGCGGGCGTTGTCGATGAGGTTTTGGATCGCGTGGCGCAGCAGCACCTCGTCGCCGAGCACCTGGAGGTCTGGGGCGATGGTGGCGTCGATGCTGTCGGTGTTCATTGTGATGGAGGTGATGAGTTGCGTGAGGTCAATGTCTCGCGCCTCGAGCACCTTGGCCTCAGCCTGACTGAAGTTCAGCAGTGAGGTAACCATCTCGGCCGACGACGCGTTGACGGTGCGGATGTCGCGGATGGCGTCGCGTAGCTCCTCTACAGGTGCATTTGGGTCTAGTAGCGCTACATCTGCGATGGTCTGAATGGTGGCGATCGGGGTTTTCAGCTCGTGGGACGCATTTGAAGCAAAGCGTTGCCGTGCCGCAATGGAGTTGGCAAGGGATTCCAGCATCGAATCGAGTGCGTGCGCAAGGTCAGCAACGTCGTCAGCGGGGCCTTCGTAGTCAAACCTCTGGTCAAGATCGCCGGCAGAAACCAAGCGCGCAGTCGCAGCGATGGTGCGTACGGGCTTGAGCAACACACCCGCAACGAACCAACCGATGGCGCCGGCGAGAGCGGTCAGCACGCACAGAGCGACGAGCGAGGCACCGAGCATCACGTTGAGCACCTCGTGCGAGATAGGTACAGAGCCGTCGATGAACGCACCATCGACTTCGGGGCCTCCCCCGGCGCCTTCGATCACCGCTTGTACAGGCACTGGGGTCAGTCGAAGGTAAAGGTATACCACTGCGGTGAGGCTCAGCCCTGCAGTAAACACCGTCGCGACGAAGAGCCAGGACGTGCGGGCGCGAAGTGACAGACTCATTGGTAGGGCTCCTCAGCCACGTAATACCCAGCGCCCGGCATGGTCTGCACGATCCATGGCTGCCCCAGTTTCCGGCGCAGGTGAGAGATAGTAACGCGGATCGAGTTAGAGAACGGATCGGCGTTTGCGTCCCATGCCTCTTCCAGCAGCTGCTCTGCGGAAATAACGTCCCCCTGCGCGTGCATCAGCGTTGCCAGAACAGCAAACTCCTTCGGTGATAGCGCAATAGGTTGGCTGCCTCGACGAACCTGGCGAGTGCCTTTATCGAGCATGACGTCTCCGCAAGCGAGCACCGACGTTGGCTCGGACGCTCCGCGACGCAGCAGCGCCTTGACCCTGGCCAACAGCTCGGGAAGTTCGAACGGTTTCGTCAGGTAATCGTCCGCCCCCACCTCAAACCCCTCGAGGCGATCTTCAAGCGTTGCAGAGGCAGTCAGCATCAACACGCGTGTGTTCGGGAACGACTCGCGCACGGTGGCGCACACATCGTCACCGTGTACCTCGGGAATATCGCGGTCAAGCACGACCACATCAATCGGCTGCGAGTCAAGGCGTTCGAGCGCGGAGCGGCCGTCGTAACGTACATCGACAATCATGCCTTCGCGACCCAGTGCTTTGCCTAATGCATCAGCAAGCAGGGTTTCGTCCTCAACGACCAAAATCTTCGGCGGCGCAGCCATCACAACTGTCCCTTCCACGTTGGAGTTCTCTCATTCAGCTGTGATTCTAATTGGGGTTTCGTGCGGGGCTGCAATGTTAACGCTCTCGCAACATAGCGCTTCGTAGCATGGGCACCATGTCAAAGACTTCCACACCAGACTCACGCGTGAACGGCATTGATTATGCACGCGCAGTCGCGCTCGCAGCCATGATATTTGCGCACCTTACTCATTCGACTGGGGTCGCGGGACAACTACTTTATGGGTTTCCCGCAGCGACGTTCGCGTTCCTGGCAGGCATCTCGATGGAGCTGATGGCCCGCCGCGCCCAAGCAGTAGGTGGCGAGGCGGTCGCGCGCTGCCGCCATAGCTTTTACGTGCGCGGCACGCTACTCGTCGTGCTGCATGTACTGCTGGTGCCGTTTGCCGGTGACATCGAGGTCGTGCTCCTAGTCTTTGGCATCTGCTACCTCTGCTTGGCGACGGTCCCCCACTGGCCAACCCCACGTCTAGGGCTAATGCTTGCGGGGCTGCTCGTAGCATCAGCTGCAACGGCTGCGCTCGGGAATATTGTCGCCCTTCCGGCCGCAGTTTTCGGGGCTCCCTACCCAGTCTTCTCGTGGGCCGCACTCATGGTCGCAGGCATGGTGGCGTGGCGCGTTGTGTTGCACCATACGTGGCGCCGTTGGGCTGCAGTCGCCGTCGCGGCCGTTGCACTGCCTGCTGTCATTGCGGCCCGGCTGCACTTGGACACGGCGGGTGCGAACCTGCTCGTCGCCGCGATCAATCCGAACGGGCATACCGGAGGACTCATTTCAGTAATCGGGGAATGTGCCGTCGCTGCTGGTGTGACAGCCCTATGCATTATCATCTCGCAATTCGTGCCTTTCGGTTGTGACATGGGCCGAATGCCGCTGACCGTGTACTGCGCACACGTCATTACCGCGAACGGGCACAGCGGAGCAGTGTTCGCGACAGCCACAGTGATAGTCGCATTCGCATTCGCTGTGCTGTGGCGCAGTTTCTTTACCCGCGGCCCACTTGAAGCAGCGATGCGCACCATCGTGACCCGCGCGACCCGTACCGATCTCCCCGCACTCAAACACTAAAGAAAAGGAAAACCGATGAAACTACATACTTCCACCCGCATTATTAGTTCCTGCGTCGCTGCTGTGCTCGTAGCACTCCCAGCAGCACCTGCTTTTGCAATGCAGTCCGATACGTTTGCAGAGCCGTCAGCCGAGTCCAACGCCGTAGTCTCCGTCCGCACCGCCGACGACGATCCAGACACCGGCGTGTGCACCGGCACCGCAATTGCGTCGCATTGGGTGATTACCGCGCGCCACTGCATGGACCACCTTCCAAAAGCCGGTGGGTCCGTGCGTACTGGCCAGGGCGATGACCAGAAGTTTTTTGACGTCGATAAGTGGATGACCACCCCGAAGGGTGACATCGCGCTGCTACATACCAGCGAGGACCTCGGCCTTGATTCCTACCCCGAGCTTTCCGACGACATCCCGGCCGCAGGCAGCGATGCCAAGTTCTACGGCTGGTCCTCAGATGGCTCTGGCGCAGGACGCACGCTTCCCTACGCGGATGCAACCGTCGATGGCCCAACCCCAATGATCCTGTTTGAAGGCACCGACGGCGTCGAAGCCACGATGAAAGATGGGGCGGCGACGCAGCCTGGCGATTCTGGCGGCGCACTCTTCAGCGAGGGCAAAGTGGCGGCCATTGCGTCCGCGTCACTGTTTATGGATCCAGACAACCCAGGGTCCGCCGAGGAGGGCGTGAGCCCCAAGGTTGCCTTCGCTCCTGTTGCCTCCCAGACGGAGTGGATCCGCGAGCAGATCTCTGCAAAGGAGGAATCCGCTGAAGCGCCTAGCGCCGACAGCACCGAAGGTTCACAAACCTGGCTGCTCATCGCAGCAGGCGCCATCGCCGTGATTGCTCTGATTGGCGCCGCGGTCGCCCGCTCACGGAAGCGCGATGCTGACACCGCAAAGTAGCGCTGGCTGCAAAGGCGATAGAACTCACAGAAATACCTGTGAATAATTTACAGAGCAGCGTAATTAAACGTTATGATGTCTGCCATGACTTCCCGCTCGTCGAAGCCCAAGGGGCTTACTCACCGCCATATTCACTTCATCGCCCTCGGCTCGGCCATCGGTACTGGCCTCTTCTATGGCTCGGCCGGCGCAATTCAGGCCGCCGGGCCATCGGTACTGCTCGTGTACCTGTTCGGAGGGGCCGTCGTCTACTTCATGTTGCGCGCCCTGGGCGAGATGAGCGTGCAGCACCCAGTTCGTGGATCCTTTGCGGTGTACACCAGGGAGCACCTTGGAGGCCTCGGCGGGTACATCACCGGGTGGATGTTCGCCTTCGAGATGATGATCGTCTGTCTCGCAGACTTGACCGCCATCGGCATTTACATGAAGTTCTGGTTCCCGGACACCCCAGCGTGGGTGTGGATTACCACAACGCTGCTGATTATCGGCGCGGCGAACCTCGCGTCCGTTCGCTGGTTCGGTGAGCTGGAGTTCGCATTTACCCTTATCAAAGTCGTAGCCGTGGTCGCCATGATCGTTGGCGGCGCTGCAATCCTGGCGTTCGGGTTGGGCACGAATCCAGAGGCGACCGGCATTTCTAACCTTTGGAACGACGGCGGCTTCTTCCCGAACGGCATCGAGGGCATGATCGCAGCATTCATCCTCGTACTTTTCGCGTTCGGCGGTACCGAGATTATCGGCGTTGCCGGCACCGAAGCCGATGACCCAGACCGCTCGATCCCGAAGGCGGTCAACACTGTGCCGCTGCGCATCCTGCTGTTCTATGTCCTGGCCATCCTGGTCATTCTTATGCTCAACCCGTGGCGCGCAATGACCGGCGAAGAAAGCCCATTCGTTCAGATCTTTGACACGCTCGGCGTGAACTGGGCTGCCGCGCTACTCAACCTTGTTGTCATCACCGCCGCACTTTCTGCAATTAATGCAGACCTGTTCGGCACTGGGCGCGTCCTGACAGGCCTGGCCAAGGAAGGCCTCGCTCCGAAGATGATGAAGCGTACCATCCGTGACATTCCAGTGATGACAACAATCACTCTGCTCCTGGTACTCGTTATCGGCGTTATTCTCAACGCGCGCTACCCAAACATTTTCGAGACTATCGCGGCGCTGGCGACTTTTGCCACCGTGTTTGTCTGGCTGATGATCCTGCTTGCACACGTCGCATCCCGCCGAAATATGTCCGCCACAGAGCGTGAAAACCTAAGCTTCCCGGTACCGTTCTGGCCCTACGGCCAATGGTTCGCGATCATTTTCATCTTGTTCACGTTCGGCATCATGGTGTGGCTGCCGCAGTATCACATGGCGCTCGCCGTCGGTGTCGCATTCCTGGTGATCATGACGGTGCTCTACTTCGTCACCGGACGGCCGAAGGCAGTCGCGCAGGCACACGTCACCTACGAGATGAAGTAGCACATAATTTCGAATATAAATATCCAATATCGGCCACGCACGCTATCCTATGGCTACATGTTCCAAGCTCTTAGCCAAAAGGAGACGCAATGCGCCTATCTACGGTAGCTTCCGACCCGACGTTGACCTCGATTGAGATCTGCGCCGGAGCCGGTGGCCAGGCACTTGGATTAGAACAGGCCGGGTTCCACCATTTGGCTGTCGTGGAAATCGATAATTGGGCAGCGGAAACACTGCGAGCCAACCGAGGCAGCAGTCACCCACACCCCTGGCCAGTGCACGAGATGGATGTGCACGATTTTGACGGCACCGTATGGCGCGACCAGGTCGACCTCTTTGCCGGCGGTGTGCCTTGCCCGCCCTTTTCCATTGCTGGAAAGCAGCTTGGCGCAGACGATGAGCGCGATTTGTTCCCCCAAGCCCTTCGTCTGGTGGAAGAAATCAACCCGAAAGCCGTAATGCTGGAAAACGTCCGTGGCCTCGGGCAAAAGCGGTTTGATGCGTATCGCAACGAGATCGTTAGTGAACTCGATCGCATGGGATACACCGCTTACTGGTCACTCTTTCAATCCGCAGACTTCGGGGTCCCTCAGCTGCGTCCGCGCTTCATATTGGTGGCACTCAAGCATGAGTATGCTGAGTTTTTCGAGTGGCCAACTCCTAATATGCGCCACACTTCAGTTGGTAGCGCTCTTCGTCACCTCATGGGTGAAAACGGTTGGCCTGGAGCAGATGCCTGGGCTGAGCAGGCCAATACCGTGGCGCCGACCCTGGTTGGCGGGTCAAAGAAGCACGGGGGTCCAGATGTCGGCCCAACTCGAGCGAAAGCAGCTTGGAAGAAACTCGGTGTCCGAGGCACTTCGATCGCAGATAGTGCACCAGACCCTGATTTCCCCGTTGATGATCCTGATAATCTGCCACGCCTCACTGTCCGAATGGGCGGTGTCATTCAAGGTTTTCCGGAAGACTGGGACTGGCAAGGCGGGAAAACTGCTCAATGGCGCCAGGTCGGCAACGCATTTCCGCCACCGGTCGCAGCTGCGATCGGAACCTCGATTAAGGAGGCACTACTTTCCTGCGCTGCGACGACAAAAACTCCGAAAGTCTCACCGCAGCTGGCACTTCCTACGCACGCATAAGGACCGCAAATGACCGACACCCATGAAGGTGACTTTTCGTACGAACTTGCCGAGCTTTTTCGCAGCAAGTTTCCCGACGGCGAAGCGATGGGAAGAATCTTTCGCCAAACGTTCGACCAGGCCTTTGACGGTCAGCACACAGGCAGGTTCGATCCTTCCCAGCTCAGCAAGACGGAGCTTGCCCACATCGGCTCGCTAGTCGAGATCAACATTCGACGCAGATTTGACGACATCATCACTGATGGCGACAAGATGGATTTCAAGATCCTTGGCCAGGAAGTTGACTGCAAATATTCAAAAAGTCCATATGGCTGGATGATCCCGATGGAGGCCGTCGGGCACCACGCAATGCTCTGCCACGCAGATGAAGCCACCTCGACTTTTCGAGTTGGCTTCATCAAGATTACCGATGACATCCTCACCGCCGGCGGCAACCGGGACCGCAAGCGAACCATCAAGGCAGCGGCGCGCAAAGATATCGAATGGGCATGGTTCGATCACCCATACCCGAGCAACGTACTGCTCCATGCGGATGCAGATACCGTTGCCTCGATAATGAATTTGCCGTCTGGGCAACAACGCCTCGATATGCTGTTCCGATCAATCCAGCAGGTACTCATTCCGCGTGGCATCGTGTACACCGTCGCCCAGCAGAAAGACCCGATGAAACGCATTCGATACAACGGAGGTTCCAGATCACGCCTCCAGGACGAAGGCATTCTCATCCTGGGTGATTACCGTCGCCACCAAGCTATCGCTGAGGCACTCCTGCTACCGATTTGCAGAGATGGTGACAGCCTTGCAGTACGAGTTGTACCGGCTGAACCAGACGTTACGGGTCCAGTCGCAGAGATTGAAGGCAGAACTTGGCGAATCGCCACCGAAACCGATCCCGTGCATCGAGCTCCACGCCTCCCCTCCTAGAGGCCCAACACGCTAACGCCCGGTTATGCCCGGCTATTTCCGTTATCTTGGTTACATATTTCGATTGGTATTCCCATTGTTGAGGAAAATCTGCAATGATAGAGAGCGGAACATAGTTTTACTGGATTCAGGAGAGATCACATGACTATCACCAATCCGTCTACCCCGTCGAATAACATCACACCAGGCAACAAGATTGTCCTGATCGGTGCTGGTGATGTCGGCGTCGCGTTCGCATACGCCATTCTCAACCAGGGCATTTGCGACCACCTCGCCATTATCGACCTGAACGAGAAGAAGACGTGGGGTGAGGTCGAGGACCTCAACCACGCAATGCCGTACTCAGGCCACAACACCAAGATCACGGTCGGCACCTACGAGGACTGCCGCGACGCAGCGCTCATCGTCAACTGTGCAGGTGTTGCACAGCGCGATGGCGAAACCCGCCTTGAGCTCGTGGGCCGCAATGTGAAGATCTTCGAGTCCATCAACAAGGAAGTGATGGCCAACGGCTTCAACGGCATCTACCTGGTTGCAACCAACCCTGTCGATGTCCTGACCTACGCCACCTGGAAGCAGACCGGTCTTTCCTCCGCACAGGTCGTGGGTTCCGGCACCATCCTGGACACCGCACGTTGGCGCTGCAACCTCGGCAAGTACTTCGGTGTTTCCGCAAGCTCTGTCCACTCCTACATCATCGGTGAGCACGGCGACACCGAGCTGCCTGTCGTGGCATCCGGCTCCGTCGCTGGCGTTTCGCTGCGTCGTCGTCTGGAGAAGGAAGCAGAAACCGATCCGAAGATCTACGAGCGCATCGACGAGATGTTCGTCGCAACCCGCGATGCCGCCTACAAGATCATCGAAGCCAAGGGCTCCACGTCCTTCGGTATCGGTGCTGGCCTTGCCCGCATCACCCGCGCAATCCTGATGAACGAGGACGTCGTACTGCCGGTTTCTGCTCTCCTTGAAGGCCAGTACGGCCAGGACGACATCTACATCGGCACCCCTGCTGTCATCAACCGCAACGGTGTCCGCGACGTCGTCGAGCTGCACCTCGAAGACAGCGAGAAGGAAAAGTTCGATCACTCCGCCAAGACCCTTCGTGGCGTGATGGTCGAAGCTGGCCTCACCGAGGCATAAGCTCTCGCCTTCTCCCTTTCGAAAGCGCCGACCAGGCACACCCTGGTGGGCGCTTTGTTTTGCGCTAGTCCTCCGCCCGCAGGTGCCTTGTTGTCTCCAGCGCTCCGTCCCCACGTGCGAGCGCATCGTAGGTGGCGCAGCAGGCGTCGAAAAGCTTGACGACGTCCCCTGCGTCCACACCCGTGGTGTCGAGAAGGAACGCGTTCGGGTCATCGTCTTCTTCTGCTGGCGCGAGTGTCGCCCATTGGCCATCAGCTTGGATATCACCGAGCGCGACTTGTGCGGCGAACAGAGCACCGCCGCCAACCCTGTCAGCCCCGATTTCTCCCAGCGGAGGGCACTTTCGCGTATCCACCAGAGTTAGCGTGTCTGGCGCTGTACAAACTGTGATCGCTACAGGGGTATCCTGCAGCACCACATCGGAGGCATCTTGGTCCAGGCAAAGACCAGATTCAAGGACAACGATGTGCTCGAGCGCATCGAAGTACTCGGGGTAGCGTCGAGAAAACTCAGCAAGGTTTGTGAGAGGCCCCGTACAGACCAGGCACAGGTCCTGCGTACCACGCTCGCATGCGTCTGCCCAGAGAAGGTCCCAGTCGTTTGCGACGTACCGCTCCGGGACGTGAGTAGCGCCCAACCCGGCAGTATCCTGTGGTTGGTGGCCTGGTACATCACAGCCGGTTGCGACGGCAACCGCGGGAAGCCCGCACTTCGACAACACCCAGGCGGCATGTTGGGCGCATTGTTCAGCGGCACCGTCACCGCTTGAAGTTGTCACGCATTCCAGCTCGGCACGCCCGCTGTGGTGCGCGGCCACCACATACGCCAATGCAAGGGCGTCTTCGATCCCCGGGTTGCAGTCAACGATGATTCGCACGGTGCTCCTTTACGCGGCCGACTTGTGCAGAGTTTCCTTACCGTACATTGTCCACAGCAATAGAGCAATCACAGCCACCACGCCACATGCGCCGAACGCAGCAGCGAAACCGAATACCTCCGCCAGGAAACCAATCACTATCGGCGCAGCAATCTGCCCGGAATCCTGCACCATCTGGTAGGTAGAAATCACCTTGCCGCCCGAGCGATCGTTGCCGATGATGTCTGCCAGCGTTGCCTGTAATGAAGGACTCATCAGCCCACCGCCGACACCTGCACAAACGGAGACCAGCAGCAACACCCACACGCTCGTTGCCAAACCCAGCGAACTTGTAAACACTGCTGAGACCGTAAGACCTGCCAAGATACATGGTCGGCGCCCAATCCGGTCGGCCCATCGCCCGGAAAACTGCAGTGTGACGCCCGTGCCCAGCGCGAAGGCGGTCAGCGCAAGGCCGGACGCTGCGCCGCCATTTGCGAAGACAGCCGCCGCGAACAGCGGGAGGACCGAAACACGCGCGCCGAAGTTTACAAAACCATTCGTGAACGCCACAGCGAGCAACGCGCGGTACGTCGGCTGCTTCCAGGCCCTGCGAAGCGGCATGGGCGGGAGCTGTGCCCTCCGGGTTTCCGGTGTGCGCTTCTGCGACGTCGTAATCCACACAATGGTGGCCGCGAGTCCGACGCCAATTCCGTAGACCGCGAACGGGATCCGGTAGCCAAGAAAGCTGAGACCTGCTCCGATAATCGGTCCGAAAATGTTGCCCAGCAGAAATGACGAAGCATAGAGGGCATTGGCGCTGCCGCGTATCCCCGGAGGGACTTCACGAACGATGAGCGCCTGAGCAGAGAGGGTAAACATCGTCGAGCCAAACCCGGCGATGAAGCGCAGCGCCAAAATATGCCAATATTCCTGCGCAAACGCGACTGCGAACGTTGTAGTGGCCACGATGCTCAGTCCGGTAAGGTACACCGGGCGCGATCCAAGCTTGTCGACTAACACACCTGCGCCCGGCGCGCCCAGCAAGCGAGCTGCTGCGAACACCGAGATCACGGCTGCGGCTGCCGCCATCGATACGTTGAAGCTGGCTGCGAACTGTGGCAAGACCGGTGCAATAAACCCGTATCCAAGCGCGATAATAAACGCCGCGGTGCACAGCACCCAGATCACTGATGGCAGCTTCGGCGAAGTATCGCCCTGCAAAATTTGTTTCGTCATACCAGCGACAACCCTAGTCTTTTCTTTCTTGCCGGCGACATCCCCCCACAAAGGCAGCATAGAACGCACGTTCGATTTCGAGAGCGGTTTTCGCGCCCAATGTCCGCCGTTGCTCGTACGCTTCGAAGCATGTTCTACGAATCATCGATTGCCCAAGAAATCACGCACCGCTTCTACGACACTGTCCAAGTACTAAGCGCCACGGTGAAGCACCCGCGCTCACTCGCACGCCCAACTGGCTCATGGCGGCCTCCTGTCATCTCATTGCCTCGGGTGATAGGCAAGGAGCACATCAACCTTGCGCTCACACGGAGGCGAGTTGGTCCCCGCGCCCAAGCAATGGTGCAGGGATACGGCGCATCAGCACGCCCTGCCTACATCACCGAAGCACGGTTCACTGCCCAGTCGGGCGCACCAGTAAACCCTGCAGTCGCTGAAGGTTGGATGCATGCGCTCTACCCGGACGTGACGGAAGACATGCTCCATCTGTTGCCTCACCCGTACGCGGCAACATATGTCTGGCTTGTCGACGGCCACTTCCAGCCCGTCCGTTCACCTTCCTCACTGTTCGCCGGACTTAACGTGGCGTAACCGGCTCCATCACCGGCCTGGTTCGTCGTCCAGTGGAAGCAACTGGCTTTCCCATTCTTCTGCCTGGTCGGCAACAAGGTTGAGCACATCAAACAGCCGGTCAATATCGGTGAAGCTTCCCAAATCAAGCTCTTCGGGGTCCGCGTCTTCTTCGTCTGCCGGAACTACGAACTGCACGTGTGCGGTTGCGGTGGCGTCGATAACTTCGACCTCCACATGCACCTCTGCTTCTTCGCCGACTTCCGCAACAACAAGCTGACTATTTTCAGCATCAGGAAAAAACTCAAGTCCGGCGATGCGTTCATCAACAGCTTCGAGCAAACTACGGAACACGGTCACAACCTCATCAGTAGCAATGTGTTCTGCGACCGCAGCGACTGCATCTTCAGCAGAAAAAATGACTTCGACCAGTGCGGCCTCGAAGTCCTCATCGTCTTCATCTACATCGGCAGCGGCGATATATACGTTTGCGGCCGGTAGTTGCTCGTCAATTACAACGAACTGGATTTCAATCTCGGGCGTGATAGGAACAAACATCGTGTCATCGTGGACACGAGACTCAATACCTTCACGGTCTAAAGCCGCAGCAATGTCTTCAAGAAAGCTCACGAAGTATCCTCTGCTTTTCGTCATCGGGGTTGTCACCGGCGGACAATGCTAAGCCTACTGTTCCGCACCCACGATGCGCATCCACGCTTCGCCGCCTTGCCAGCTGCGCATGTCAAACGCCTCCCATGCCCGGCGCTGGTTTCGCTTCGGGTCAAACACAATCGAAGGATGCTCATTGATGACCGCAGTGGCACGTCCGGGGTGGTTGTCGCCACGAAAGTCGTAGCGGGGCCAGTTTGGCTCGGGCGCTCCGGTATGGAAAAACGATCCCCAGTTGCGTTGCATTACATCGACTACCGCTTCGAATGCCACGGTGGAACCGAAACGATCAATCTTTGCTGAACGCGTGCCCTCCCTGTCCCCGAACACCGCCATCAGATCCGCTGTATGCATTGCACCAAGCCCGAGCCGTCGCATCGTCGCCGACGCATACTCGAAGCGATACATCCACGTCGGAGCTACCTTGCGGTGCTCCCCTGCCGCGATCACAGACGGCCCCCAAAACACAGCGTCAGCGAGAAACTCGGCGAAATCCGTCCGCTGGCTGACGTCGCTGTACGCCTGGATCACCGCCGTTGCGTTCTTCGCGTCGTACGCTTCCAGAAGACGGCGCGCAGCTCGCTGCCGCGCTTTCGTTCGCTGGTACAACGCTTTGGCGAAGCTGGCTTCGTCGGCATTCGTCCCAATAATGAGTGGTACCGGCGCCTGCTTTCCTTCCCGGAACACATCCAGTGGATGCGCAGGCAAGGTCGTGCCGTCAACTGTTGGCATAAAGCTTAAGTTCAGCTCGCGCAGCTCACGGCTCGTCAGCAGCATCGATTGCCCCACTTGGACCAGCTCTTTGGCGGAAACCTCCCGAAGGTGCTCGAGAGTGGAGAGCCGCGACAGCCCCATGCCATCCAACAGTGTCGACGTCCACATCGCAGCCTGTGCTTTTGTATGCACGGAAGAAAGTGGTGTGGACTGGGCGATAGCCCGGTGGAACAACCCACGGGCCGCCGGTGCGCACATCATATGGATCACGGATGCTGCGCCAGCCGACTCCCCCATAATGGTCACGTTGTTCGGATCGCCTCCGAATGCGGCGATGTTTTCGTGGACCCACTGCAACGCCAGAATCTGGTCCAGGATTGCGGGGTTGGCGACGCAGTCCTCACCTATGCTGCGCAGATCCAAGTACCCGAGCACGCCAAGGCGAAAGTTGAGCGATACATAGACAATGTCAGTAGCCTTAGCCAGAAAGTGCCCCTGGAGCACTTTTTCGTGGCTGGAACCGCTCACAAATGAACCGCCATGGAAATAAATCACGACCGGGAGCACGTCGTCCGTATCTGGGCGCACGATGTCCGCGTGCAAACAGTCCTCGGTGCCGATCACCGTATCTTTCCACCCGAAATTTGTCTGCATAGCGGGCGGGCGATAGTTGGTGGTGGCAAGCACTCCCGACCACGGAGGCGCAGGACGCGGAGCACGGAATCGGTTCTCGCCACTTGTGTCGGCCCCATAAGGCACCCCTCGCCAAGTACGGACCCCGGTTTGTGGGTCGATGGTGCCAGCAACGACCCCCGAGGTTGTCTGCACCCGAAGGTGCTCCTGTGGATGACGGCTGGTGGCATGCATGCCTTTAGCCTAGCCCGCAATGCTGACCATTCTCGTTGAACTTCCTAAGACGAGTACGATGAACGGCCGGACCAATAAATATAAGGAGAACACCACACCGCATGTTAGAAAAGTTCCGCAGAGACAAAGACGAAACCAAAGACAACGACGATCTTGTCGAGATTATTGAGGACGCCCGCACTGAGGACTTGGGATCCCTCGAAGAGGAAGCCGGACCAGCCGGTCGCGCATTCATCGCTGCGGTAGACAAGGCCGTGCACCTTCAATCAGGCGCCATTCGGGCGTATGTTCACTGGCTTCGTCGCCAGCATCCCGAGCAAAGCCCCGCGGAGATCCAGCACACGATGGATAAGCACTTTAAAAACGTGGTCTCTGCAACTGGCGCCGGCGTCGGTGCCGCGGCAGCGGTCCCCGGCGTCGGTCTCATCGCCGGAGCTGCAGCTGTTGCTGGCGAATCTGTTGTTTTCTTAGATCTCGCCGCGTTTTACACGCTCGCCTCGATGTACGTGCGTGACGTCGATATTGACGACAAGGTACGGCGACGCACCGGCGTGCTCACTGTGATGATGGGCGCCCAGGGAGTTGCGATCGTCGATGCGCTGCTTGGCGCCGACAAGGCCGAGCCGAAAGACTTGGCGTCGAAAAATGTGTTGACGCGTTTCGCGGGCCCTGGCCTCGCCGAGGCCAATGGCATCCTTTCGCGCGTGGCAATGAAGTCGTTTACGAAGAGGTTCCGCCGCGCCTGGATTGGCAAGATGCTGCCACTCGGGCTTGGCGCGATCGCGGGCACCGCAGCGAATCGGAAGCTTGCGGACCGCCTTATGGACAATATCGCCGTCGCACTCGGCACCCCTCCTGCAAGCTTCCTGAGCCCACTTCCGGAAAAACCGGAAAAGGAAGAAGCCGGCTTGAGCGCGAATCCAAAGAACCTGCTGCGCTGGGTCCTCCAGCTCTTCGGAGACGAGGACAAAGTTGCCGATGCACGCGAGGCCGAGGCCCCGCAGGAAATTACGAAGTAACTTTGCCAATATGGTTCGCCCCGCCTCCCCCGTAACCGAGGCGGGAGCGACGCACTTCCAACCTTTGCCTACCCCCGGTAGCACCTCTGCTTTAGTTGGAGAACTACATCTCCGCCTCCCCACCACCGCGTCGCCCAGACGCGGGATTCGCTCGACATCAGCGCCTGCAGATCCCTCGCGGTGGCAAGGCGTTCGGACCACCCCGATCGGACACTTCCCGATAACTGCCACCACGAATGCTTCTCGACGCCCTCTCCGCACCGCACGCCAGACCATGATCAGACCTTGCCCTATTCGTCGCTTCGCAACAGCCTCACGCGCGCAGACAACGCGATGAGCGATCAATCTGGGTGCACTCCGAATACCGTTCAGGTACTTGTTGACGATTGAGGACGTATCATTGATGACGGTTCTCATGAGACCCTTCTCACTCAGAACGGAAGATATGCCCATTTGTGGGTTATCTACCGCTAAAGGGGGTAGATCTCACACGTACGAGGGCTTTTCGGGAATGTAAGGTAGCACTACCTAATCCCAGACAATTAAAGTCGTTGAAAAGTTACATACAACCCAAGAAGAGAGGCGAGCACCTGCCGTGAGCAGCGAAGATACCTTCGGCCAGAACGACTGGCTGGTTGAGGAGATGTTCCAGCAGTACAAACAGGATCCCAACTCCGTCGACGCGGAGTGGCGTGATCTTTTCGAGAAGAAGGGCACCCCATCGGCAGCGGCAAGCACCCCCGCGCCTAACCGTTCGTCGAAGACTGCATCAAGCGCTGGCAGCTCCACGAGCGCCCCTAGCCAGGACGGCCGCGAAACCCAGGTCGACCGTGCAGCAAACGAGGCAGCACCGAAGCGCGCGAAGAAGCCAGCTCCTTCCCCATTAGACAAGCTCGACAGTGTGAAGGTCACCCCTGGAGAAGAACAGCTCAAGGGGGCATTCCGTGCTATCGCGAAGAACATGAACGAATCGCTTGAGGTTCCGACTGCCACCACAGTGCGTGACATGCCGGTCAAGCTCATGTTTGAAAACCGCACGCTGATTAACGAGCATCTCAAACGCACCCGCGGCGGCAAGGTTTCGTTCACCCACATCCTTGGCTACGCCATTATTCAGTCCACCAAGCTGCACCCGGACATGAACAAGAGCTACAAGGAGGATGGCAAGAAGTCTTTCGCGGTACAACCGGAGCACATCAACCTTGGCCTCGCGATTGACCTGCCGCAGAAGGACGGGTCTCGCTCGCTGGTTGTGGCAGCGATTAAGGAGTGCGAGAACAAGTCCTTCTCGGAGTTCGTCGCAAGCTACGAGGATATTGTTCGCCGTGCTCGTGACGGCAAACTCACGATGGACGACTTCTCCGGTGTGACAATCCAGCTAACCAACCCAGGCGGTATCGGTACCCGCCACTCGATTCCGCGCCTAACGAAGGGCCAGGGCACCATCGTTGGTGTTGGCGCAATGGATTACCCGGCAGAGTTCGCGGGTGCCAGTGAGGATCGCCTGGCGGAGCTGGGCGTCGGCAAGCTTGTGACGCTTACCTCCACGTACGACCACCGTGTTATCCAGGGGGCAGAGTCCGGCGAATTCCTCCGCGACATTTCGCAGCTGCTGGTTGATGACAAGTTCTGGGACTCCATCTTTGAGTCCTTAGAGATCCCGTTCCACCCGATGCGCTGGGCGAAGGATCTGCCGAACTCCGGTGTGAACAAGGACACCCGTGTCATGCAGCTCATCGAGGCCTACCGCTCCCGCGGACACCTCATCGCTGACACGAACCCGCTGCGCTGGCGCCAGCCGGGCCTGCAGCAGCCTGACTCTCGTGACCTGCTGATGGAAACCCACGGCCTGACGCTGTGGGACCTCGACCGCACTTTCCACGTTGGTGGTTTCGGTGGCAAGGAAACCATGACGCTGCGTGAGGTGCTCTCCCGCCTGCGCGCCGCGTACACACTGCACGTGGGTGCCGAATACACGCATATTCTTGACCGTGACGAGCGCGAGTGGCTCCTCGAGCGCATCGAGGCCGGCATGCCGAAGCCAACAAACCCTGAGCAGAAGTACATTCTGCAGAAGCTCAACGCTGCCGAGGCGTTCGAGAACTTCTTGCAGACGAAGTATCTCGGCCAGAAGCGCTTCTCCCTTGAGGGCGCAGAAACCCTTATCCCGCTGATGGATGCGGTGATCGATACTGCCGCGGGTCAGGGCCTCGACGAAGCCGTTATCGGCATGCCTCACCGCGGCCGCCTGAACGTGCTGTTTAATATCGTCGGTAAACCTGTTGCCACTATCTTCAACGAGTTCGAAGGCAACATGCAATCGGCGCAGCAGGGTGGCTCCGGTGACGTGAAGTACCACCTTGGCTTCGAAGGCAAGCACATCCAGATGTTCGGCGACGGCGAGATCAAGGTATCGCTGGCAGCTAACCCATCGCACCTTGAGGCTGTTGATCCGGTGCTCGTCGGTATCGCCCGCGCGAAGGCTGACACTCTGCGCGAAAACGGCGTCCGCGACGACAACCCTGTGGTTCCAATCATGCTTCACGGCGACGCAGCGTTTGCTGGCCTCGGCATTGTGCAGGAAACGCTGAACCTGTCCCGGCTGCCCGGCTACTCCGTCGGTGGCACGATCCACATCGTGGTCAACAACCAGATTGGCTTCACCACAACGCCAGATTCCGGTCGTTCTTCCTACTACGCAACCGACCTGGCGAAGGGCTTCAACTGCCCGGTGTTCCACGTCAACGGTGACGACCCTGAAGCAGCCGCATGGGTGGCGCACCTGGCAACTGAGTACCGTCGTGCCTTCGGCAAGGACGTCTTCATCGACCTCATCTGCTACCGTCTGCGTGGCCACAATGAGGCTGACGACCCAACCGTGACGCAACCAGTCATGTACGACCGCATCCACTCCCACGACTCGGTGCGTACCCGCTACACCAAGGACCTCATCGGTCGTGGCGACATCACACACGAAGAAGCCAAGATCGCGGCGCAGGACTTCCACGACCAGCTCGATGCAGTCTTCTCCGACGTGAAATCTGCGGAGGGTAAGCCAAGCGACCAGACCGGTATCACGCACTCGCAGGAACTGACACGTGGCCTGGACACCTCGATCAGTGAAGAGACGTTCAAGCGTCTCGCAGATGCGTACGGCAAGCTGCCTGAGTCGTTTGAGCCGAATAAGCGTCTCAACAACGTGATTAAGAAGCGCGGTGGTTCATTCGAAAACGGCGATATCGACTGGGGATGGGGTGAGCTGCTCGCCTTCGGTTCCCTTGCAGAGCAGGGCAAGTTTGTCCGCCTCGCAGGTGAGGATTCGCAGCGCGGTACCTTCACGCAGCGCCACGCAGTGCTCTACGACCCGAACGACGGCACCCCATACAACCCACTCGACGCGAATGCGGAAGCACAGGACAACGGTGGCCGCTTCGAGGTGTTCAACTCAGCACTGACTGAGTACGCTGGCATGGGATTCGAGTACGGCTACACCCTCGGTAACAAGGACGCGGTCGTCGCATGGGAGGCGCAGTTCGGCGATTTCGCCAATGGTGCGCAGACCATCATCGACGAGTACCTGTCCTCCAGTGAGACCAAGTGGGGCGAGCTTTCCAGCATGATCGCACTGCTGCCTCACGGCTACGAGGGCCAGGGCCCTGACCACTCCTCTGCCCGCATCGAGCGTTTCCTCCAGCTTGTCGCTGAAGGCTCGATGACGATTGCCCAGCCGACCACGCCTGCGAACCACTTCCACCTGCTGCGCCGTCAGGCACTCGGTGATATGAAGCGCCCGCTCGTTGTCTTCACCCCGAAGTCGATGCTGCGCAACAAGGCCGCTGTCTCACAACCTGCGGACTTCATCGAGGTGGAAAAGTTCCAGTCGGTGATCGACGATCCCGCGTTCGTTCAGCGCGGCAACGTCAAGATCGACGGTGCGGGCCACGACAAGGTCACGACGATCTTGCTGTGCTCGGGCAAGATCTACTATGAGCTGGAGAAGCGTCGTACAAAGGATAAGCGCGACGACGTCGCCATCATCCGTATCGAGATGCTGCACCCAATCCCGTTCAACCGCATCCGGGACGCGTTCGAGAATTACCCGAACGCGAAGGAGATCCGCTGGGTGCAGGACGAGCCAGCAAACCAGGGCGCATGGCCGTTCTACAACGAACACCTGCACACGCTGATCCCTGAGATGCCTGAGATGGTCCGTGTCTCTCGCCGCGCGCAGTCGACCACTGCGACCGGTGTGGCAAAGGTCCACCAGGAAGAGGAGAAGACTCTGCTGGATGAGGCGTTTGCGAAGTAGGTAGCGCTACGAGTAACAGTCCCCCAACCGCTCACCGCAGTTGGGGGCACTTCATTTTTCTTAACGGGCCGGGATAGTCCCTTTTGAGGTTGGCTAGGGAGCGGTCGTCGGCTCGGCTTCCCCGCCGTTGGCGTCGGGGTTCTCAATGTTGATGCTTGCGTATTCGCGTAGCCAGTCCGCAGTCACGAAACGTGGCTGCTTCCCCTGTGCAACCTCTTCACTCATCTCCTCTAACTGGGTAGTACTGATCACACGCGTCATCGCGTTGATACGCCTGACTTCTTTGCGGGCGAACTTGGACTTGTAGAAGAGCGGAATGATGCTATTCGGAAGGTGCTCGAGTTCCACCTTCGATGCGCATCCCTGTGCTGGCGAAGGGTCTACCGTTTGGATGTTGCCAGGTAGCGCACCTGCAAGCCGATCAAACGTCGCTTCTGATGGGTCTTCACCTTCGAGACGATCGTACACAATGTCGCTCTCGAGCGCCTTCGCCCCGTGCGGGTCCAGCGACCCCAAGAGGTCGCCTGAGCATGCCACCACCAGGTCAACGTCCTCTTCTTGCAGCAGCTCAGCCGCGTTTCGGTCGTAGACGTCATTCAATGGGACTACCCCGGCCGAGTGCCCCATCGCTTTGATGATTTCGTAGTAGATCTCCCCCAGCACCACCTGCTCAGGTTCCGAAGAATCAATCCCAATCTTGACGATGCTGCCACGCGATTCACCATTGACGAACTTGACCGGTGAATCTGAATCATCGGCACAACCAGCTAACCCGCCCACAAGGCTCGTTGCCAGCACTGTTGCAATCAGCGTGCGGCTAGGACGCAGGGATACCATAAACACCTTCTTCGTAGTGCGCTCGAGTGAGCCGAGAAACAGAGCTAGTTTAGCGCGTAGCGTCGTCATTGGTCGCGTCGTCGTTCGCTATCTCGGTTGGCCGCACTGTACCGTTTTGCGGGCGCATCGCGGCGATCATGTCACGCGCCCGCCGCGCCGAATCAGGCGCGCACAACACATCGTATCGGCGTGCAACGATACTGGTCGCAGAGGCAAAGTCGCGCTTGCCTCCCGTAAAGGCGTAGGCGATCGCAGCGAAGATCGCGCCGAACACACCGCCCATCGCTACGCACGAGACGAAGATGCCCCAGCCGCCTTCTTCTGCGAACAAGGAAAAAATAATGCCGATGAACATGCCCATCCACAGGCCCGACAACGCACCTCCCCCGAGTACTTTGCCCCAGGTGAGTCGGCCAGTGATGCTTTCAACCTGCATTAAGTCCACGCCGACGATTGTGAGCTTTTCTACCGGAAACTCTTTGTCCGACAGAGTGTCAACTGCCTCCTGTGCTTCTTGGTAGGTAGTGAAGCTTCCCACTGGCCACCCCGTTGGTACCTCTCGTGCTACCAGGCGATTGTTGTTGAGTTGGGCCATGCCTCGTCACTCCTCTGCTCGTACGATCATCCAGCTTCTCTGACTATACTGAAGCCCGTTATGGCTAACGTAGAACTCATTTCAGAATCACAAGTCCGAGAAGCACTCGCCCGCGTCGACGACCCCGAGATTGGCAAGCCCATCACCGAGCTCGGCATGGTCGAGTCCGTACGTATCGACGGCCCCAACGTCACTGTCGGCATTTACCTCACCATCGCAGGCTGCCCAATGCGCGACACCATCGAAAACAACGTCCAAGCTGTCGTTGAGGAAATCGACGGCGTAGAAAACGTGACGGTCACGCTGCACACAATGAGTGCGGAGCAGCGTCGCGAAATGGCGTCGAAATTGCGGGCCCAACAGCCCAGCCCAGACATTCCGTTCGCCGACCCGTCCTCGCGTACCCGTGTGTTCGCGGTGGCTTCGGGCAAAGGGGGCGTCGGCAAGTCCTCGATGACCGTGAACCTCGCTACCGCAATGGCGGCGCAAGGCCTCAGCGTCGGAGTTGTCGACGCCGACATTTACGGGCACTCCGTACCGGGTCTCCTCGGCTCCTCTGGTTTGGGGCCGACGGTAGTCGAAGACATGATCATGCCGCCGATCGCTCACGGCGTGCGCCACATCTCGGTTGGTCAGTTTGTGGAGGGCAATGCTCCTGTGGTGTGGCGTGGCCCGATGCTCACCCGCGCTATTCAGCAGTTCTTGTCCGACGTCTACTGGGGCGATCTGGACGTGCTCTTCCTCGACCTGCCACCGGGGACGGGTGACGTCGCGATCACGGTGGCGCAACTCATCCCGAATGCTGAGCTGCTCATCGTCACCACGCCACAGGTTGCCGCAGCCGAGGTTGCTGAGCGCGCCGGCACAATCTCGCAGCAGACGGAGCAACGCATCGCAGGCGTGATTGAAAACATGGCAGGGATGGTCATGCCGGATGGGTCCGTCATGAACATCTTCGGTGAAGGTGGCGGCCAACAGGTTGCCGAGCGCCTCACTGCACTCACTGACAGCGATGTACCGCTGCTCGGTTCTATTCCGCTGGACCCGAAGTTGCGCGAAAACGGCGACGTAGGAACACCAGTCGTCACCGCTGACCCAGATTCTCCTGCTGCAACTGCTATCCAGGAGATCGTTGCCAAGCTGAAGATTCGCCGTGATTCACTTGCAGGCAAGTCCCTCAACCTTGGCGTCAAGCACACCGAGGACTAATCAGGCTTAGCGCCAAGCTAAGTGACGTCAGCCCAGGAAAAGCCCCCACCACTGGGCTGGCCACCATCCTCCGGTCTTTGCTTCGACGAAGGCCGCGGTGGCTGTTGCGTTGGCAGCTTGTCGTCTTCCATCATCTTGCGAGGGTCAAAGCTTTCCAGGAACTCCTCGTCATCCTCGAAGAACAGCTTCGCCATAGCACGCTTCGGCCCCATTGATGCGTACTGCGACACCGTATCCAGCGGTTTCCGAAGTTCCTCAAACTCTTCGAGTTCGCCATTCAGTTCACGCTTCGCGTTATTAATTGCCTTGCGGGCAGCGTAAATCGCGGCCCGAACATCTTCGATAACGCTAGGAAGCCGCTCGGGTCCGATGACAATGAGGCCAATGATCAGGATGAAAAAAATTTCACCCCAGCCAATACTGGAAAACACGGATCACATCCTACTCTCGGTGTCGCAGCGCCCGGAGCGTGGCATCAACAGCAGCGACAAGAGGTGACCGCTCCTTGTGGTGTGGTTCTTCATCGCATGCTTCGTCTGGCTGCACCTCGTGGCACAGCCCGCTCAGCTTGGCCACCAACGAATCGGGTGCTCGCAAGTTGTCGTCGTTGCAGGCTTTCACACGTGCTGAGGCCCTTCGTTGTGCAAGGACGTCTTGGAAGCACTCCGGGCATTCCACCATGTGTTTTATGGCGCGACGAGCTGCGGAACGTGAGAGTTCTCCGTCTGCGAAAGCAGCGATCGCTTCGGGGTTCAAATGCTCAGTGGAACAAAACGCTCGCACGGTAACGCTCCTTTCGCATCGATGGTCGGCGACTGCCTCGCGCCCTAGCGTAGCCGAATTAATTCTTCCGTGGCGACGTCGTGTCGTGCCTGCTCCTCGAGCGATTCCCGTAGTTGGGTACGACCACGGTGAATACGTGAACGAACGGTGCCCATCTTGACGCCGAGCGTCTCAGCAATTTCCTCATACGTCATGCCGACAACATCACAGAGCACGACTGCGACGCGAAAGTCTGGACTGAGCTCGTCGAGCGCGTGCTGCAACGCGGGATCAAGGTGCGCGACGCTGTACGCTTGCTCGGGCGTCATGTCCGTCCCCGGAACACGCTCATAGTCTTCCGGAAGTGCCTCCATCCGAATCTTCGTGCGGTGGCGCACCATATCGAGGAAGAGATTCGTGGTGATTCTGTGCAGCCATCCACCAAACGCACCGGGTTTGTAGCTCTTCAGATTCCGAAATACCCGGATGAATGTCTCTTGGGTGAGATCTTCCGCGTCGTGCTGGTTACCGGAAAGGCGGTATGCGAGGCGGTACACACTGTCAGCGTGTTCCGCGACAAGGTCCTCCCACGACGGCATCGCCCCTACCCCGGCATCGAATGCAGCCGTCCCGCGCAGTTCTTCGAGCGCGACAGAATCATGGTGAGCGGCGACATTATCGGGTTGCATGCCTCATATTGTGGCAGATTGATATCGCATTCTCCAACGAAAAATCGTAAAGGTTACTGCATGCGCGTAGCGCACACGCTGCGAGCGCAGTTCCGGTTATGATGTTGACTGTGAGTGCGACCGCTTTTGATCAGTTGACGAATTACATCCATCAGTCTTTCACTGATGACGAGCAGCAACAGTTTCCTGCTGCGTTCCGCGAGGCATTGAAATACGCCAGTGTCGAAGCGCAGGAAAACGGTGTGCGTGCGCCGTCTCTCATCGTCGGCACGCTGCTCTCTACACTCGCAGCCACCTGCCCGAGTGGTCAGTCCCAGGGAGCGGTCGCGATCACCCCTGCAGCCGGGGTTGTCGGCCTGCACCTGCTGCGCGGCCTGCCCGAGCGCGCTTCTCTTACCTGTATCGAGCCCGAAGTCACGCTGCAAACCGGGGCCAAAGAAGCCTTCCGCGCCGCCGAGTACCCGGCGTCCCGCACGCGTTTCCTGACAGCACGACCACTCGATGTGATGGGCAGGCTAGCAAACGAGGCGTACCACCTTGTGTACGCCGATGTTGCACCGATCGAGTTCACGGCGGTCATTGATGCCGCGTGGCCTCTCCTGAGCAACGGCGGCACGCTCATTCTTGCTGACTCCTTGTTGGACGGCACCGTCAGCGATTCCACCCGCAGGGACCGTGAGACCGAAGCCGCCCGTGAAGCCGACCGGTACGTGAGCAGTCTCGCCGCTGACTATGGCGCACTCGTGGCGCGCCTGCCCCTCGATGGTGGCCTGACCATCGTCACCAAGCGCTAACGCAACGTACGCACACGCAAGGCCCGCCCGGACTTTTCTTTGTTTCGGGCGGGCCTCCTCTGTGGCGCAGCTATTCCTGCACCACCTGGTTCTTACCGACGACCACTACGCCATTTTCCGAAACGGTGTAACGCTTGCGGTCCTTCTCAAGGTCCACGCCGATGATTTCGCCGTCGGCGACGTAGACATTCTTATCGAGGATGCAGTGGCGAACCACCGCCCCCTTACCGATGCGAACGCCCGGCATCAGTACGGAGCCTTCAACTGTCGCACCTTCCTCAACTCGCACGTCGGTGGAGAGCACGGAGTTTCGTACCGTCGCGCCAGAGATAATCGATCCAGACGCCACCATCGACTCCTGTGCAATGCCGCCCACGACGAATTTCGCCGGGGGAAGGTTACCGTCTTCGGTGGAGTGGATCGGCCACGTCGAGTTATACAGGTTGAACACCGGGTACGAAGAAATAAGGTCCATGTGCGCCTCGTAGAAAGAGTCAATGGTACCGACATCGCGCCAGTAGCCCTTGTCACGTTCCGTAGCACCGGGTACTTCGTTCTGGGAGAAGTCGTATACGTTTGCTTCACCCTTGCTCACGAAGTACGGGATGATGTCGCCACCCATATCGTGATCGGAGTCCTCGTTCTGTTCGTCCTCGAGTAGCGCTTGGATAAGCGGCTCAGTGGAGAACACGTAGTTGCCCATCGACGCAAACGTCATATCTGGATCGTCTGGGGTCCCTGGTGGGTCCGCAGGCTTTTCAAGGAACTCGGTAATCGTGCCGTCCTCTTCCGCCTGGATACAACCGAATGCTGTGGCCTCTGAGCGCGGAACGCGAATGCCCGCCACCGTTGCGGCCTTGCCGGACTTGATGTGGTTTTCCACCATCTGCGACGGATCCATCCGGTAGACGTGGTCAGCGCCGAAGACGAGCACATAATCCGGCTTGTCGTCGTAAATGAGGTTGAGGGACTGCACAATTGCGTCTGCAGAGCCGTTGTACCAGCGCTTCCCACGACGCTGCTGGGCCGGCACCGATGCGATGTACTGCGGCGTTGGACCGGACACATTCCAGGCTGTCGCCACGTGTCGGTCCAACGAATGCGACTTGTACTGCGTCAACACAGCGATTCGCATGTACCCAGCGTTCACTAAGTTCGACAGAACAAAATCAATTAGTCGATAGTTGCCTCCAAACGGGACAGCAGGTTTGGCACGGTCAGCGGTCAACGGGAACAAGCGCTTCCCTTCGCCTCCGGCAAGGACAATTGCAAGTACTCTAGGCTGGCTTCTCACGTCTTCGAGCCTATTGAAAAATTCGTGACCTTGCAGCGTTTTCCCTCCTAAAGTGGGCAGCGCTACATTTCGGTTTTCGCTTCCCTGCACCGATGCCAATTCGTCACTATGCTCGTGCGGTATGAGAGTCGGAATGATGACCAAAGAGTATCCGCCTGAGATTTACGGTGGAGCCGGCGTGCACGTCACGGAACTCACGCGCTTTATGCGAGAGATCGTTGACGTCGACGTTCACTGCATGGGCACTCCCCGCGACATGAAAGATGTTTACGTCCACGGAGTCGACCCGGCACTTGCAGATGCCAATGGCGCCATCAAGACCTTGTCGACGGGCCTTCGGATCGCCCACGCTGCCAACAATGTGGACGTGGCCCACTCTCATACCTGGTACGCGGGTCTCGGTGGCCATCTCACGGGTCTCCTCTACGACGTCCCACACGTTGTTACTGCTCACTCTTTAGAGCCTGACCGGCCGTGGAAACGCGAGCAGCTCGGAGGAGGCTACAACGTTTCGTCGTGGAGCGAGAAGAACGCGTTCGAGAACGCTGACGCGGTGATCGCGGTTTCGGCTGGAATGAAGGAAGCAATCCTCCGTGCCTACCCGAGCATCTCTGCGGACAAGATTCACGTCGTGCTCAACGGCATCGACCCCGCAAAGTGGTACCCGACCGAGGGAACCGTCCTGACAGACCTCGGCGTCGACCCTTCCAAGCCAATCGTCGCATTCGTTGGACGCATCACTCGGCAGAAAGGCGTCCCGCACCTGCTGAAGGCCGCGTCACACTTCGACGAAGATGTTCAGCTCGTGCTGTGCGCGGGTGCACCAGATACTCCGGAGATTGCCGCGGAGACGAAGGGGCTCGTCGAACAGCTGCAGTCCGAGCGCGACGGGGTGTTTTGGGTGCAAGATATGCTGCCAGCAGAGAAAATCCGCGAGGTATACTCCGCAGCCGATGTCTTTGTGTGCCCTTCCATCTACGAGCCATTAGGCATTGTGAACCTAGAAGCGATGGCGTGTGAGACCGCGGTCGTGGCATCCCGCGTCGGCGGCATCCCCGAGGTCATCGTGGACGGCGAGACGGGCGTGCTGGTGGACTATGACAAGACGCAGCCCGAAGCGTTCGAACGCAACCTCGCCGAGGCAGTCAACCGCGTCGCCGGTGACAAGGATCTGTCACGCAGGCTAGGTCACGCTGGCTTGGCACGCGCCCGCAATGACTTCTCCTGGCAGACAATCGCACAAGACACTGTCAAGATCTACGAACAGCTCACGAAATAATGCAGGGGTGAACACCACTTAACGATGAGTACTTTCCGACCAGAACTTCACGTCACCGCAGAAAGTGGCATCCTCGAGGGGCCAGCCGGTGTCATTTTCGATGGACGCGAAGGCGAAAACAACTGGCACATTTTCTACCAGTACCGCCCAACGCCGGACTCTCCAAGCCGTTGGGGCCACAACATCAGTGAGGGCGACCCGTTTAGCTGGGTTGAATGCAACGATGCGATTGTCCCGGCCGGTGGTGAATCAGCTGTCCGTGCAGGTGCTGTAGTTGGCGCGCCGGAAGGCATCTACCTGTACTTCACCTCAGCAACCGCTGCTGGCAACACCATCCAACTGGCCCATGCACCTAAACTCGAGGGATTGGGCGACGAGCTCCTCGAAGATCGAAATGCTACACCTGGTGTGCAGCGGCTTGGCGATATCGTTGAGGACACGCCGGAATACAACAACTTCCGCTCGCCGTGTGTCGTTCCTGATTGGAAAAACGACGAACGCGAAGAGCATGACGGTTGGCTCATGCTCGCTGTGACTGGCAGCATCGATTCCCCGAAGCCGGTAGTGCTTCGATCAGAAGACGGCATCGAGTGGCGCTTCGAAGGACCGCTCACATTTGACGGTGATCCCGGCATCGATCTCGATGAAACACTGGTCGCGCCACGCATTTGTCGGCTGCGCGACGAAGTGGACTCCAGGATCTATGATGTCTTCTTCTTTACTCTGGAGAGGGACGGTAAGGATCGCTCTGCCTATATCATTGGCAAGCTGGAGGACAACACGTTCCGAGTCACCACGCCTGCGCAGGCGCTCGATTTCGGCCATGATTTCACCCGCCCTCGCAACACCAACTACCTGCCGGTAGCGATGGACCCGTCGCAGCGATACCAAGGCACCTATCTCTTTGGTTTCATGACTCCGTCTGGCCGCCAAGGCTCCCCGACAAAGGAAGCAAACTGGGAGGCTGAAGGCTGGGCAAATACGCTCACCCTTCCCCGCTATGTCACGCTCCAGGACGGTCACCTCTACCAGGTGCCGGCGCCTGGGCTTCCCGAGGCGGTGAGCACCACTCGCGGCGCGCATCTCTGGACCGCCCTGTGCGAGATCCCCACCGGAGGCAGTGTCGTCGCGGAGATCATTGACGGTAATGGTGAGGTCGCCGCACGGGTCACTCACCGTGGTAACAAAATCACCGTCGATCGATTCGACGGCCAGGTAGCCAAAGCAGAGATCAGCGAAGACGAAGAAGACACCATCACGGTCATCGTGGACGGCTCAACCCTCGAGGTCTACGCCGACGGCGGTGCAGTCGTCATGTCCTCACGCATCTGGCCGGAGAACGGGTCCATCGGCATCCGCTCGCGCGCGAAAGAAGGCGCCACCATTTTGAACGAGTGGCGCCGCAGCCGATAACCACTGTTTAGTTGGACGCCTTGCGCAGACGCACCAGCTGCGCATGCGCAGTCACGGTCATGTGATCTGGCAAGGCATCCAGACGACGCGCCAACTCGCCACGCTCGATATGGCGCGCGGACGGGCTCATGCCCACCTGTGCCGCGATGGATTCGCGGCACAGGCACATCGGAAAGACAAGCTCTTGTGGATCTTCAGCCAGCTCTAAATGCCCTTCAGCCTGCTCGACTAGACGGTCCAGCTTGCCTGGTTCCACGCCTAATATACCGAGTGGCTCGCGTAGTTCGTCGAGGTGGCCCTGGTCCGCAATGAGCGCGATAACCTGTCCATCATCGGCCAGCACTCGAGCGAACTCCGCAGGGTTGCGTGGGGCGAACACCACCGTGATTGCGTGGACGCCCCCAGTGGCGATGGGCAGCTGCTGCCACACATCAGCAACGATCGAGCCAATGCGCGGGTGTGCTTTCGCTAAATACTTCGCTGCTGGAACCGAGATATCGAGCCCGACGCCACGGGCGCCCAGCACGGAGTCAAGCGTATGCGAAAGGTAGTAGCCGGTCCCCGCACCGACCTCAAGAATCACGGGGTGATCTTCCTCTGGCGCGCTGAGGTCAAGCACATTTTCTACGTGCTCAGTCATCGCTTCAACAAATGGGGCGAAGTGCCCTTGCGACAAAAATGACTCGCGGGAGAGGATCATCTCCAACGAGTCACCAACATGTTGCAGGCCTTTCCCACTCGCCAACGTGACGTAGCCTTGCTTCGCCACATCGTAAGAGTGGCCGCTTTCGGAAACGAGGCGTGAAAACTCTTCTTCGCCACGAAGAGGAGTAAGGTCTATGGGATCTGCCAGCACATCAATTATGTCTTTGAGCATGCTGGGTATATTACCTTAAGTTTAGAAAATTCTTATCCTACGGCTTCGATCAGAAGATTACCGAGTTCAGCGGCCTCTTCCTTGCTCATCTCAATCACCAGACGGCCACCTCCGTCGGACGGAATTCTCATGACGATCTTCCGGCTTTCCTCAGCGGCTTCCATTGGTCCATTACCGGTGCGCGGCTTCATTGCTGCCATCTGTCGCTTCTCCTTCAGTCAAAACGTTTGTATCCAATACTACGCTGTTTTCGGTCAGCTGACTGATAGCAGGCGCAAACCCGTATTTCTGTCCGAGCGCTGTGAGCAGGTCATCAACCTGGTCCATCCGGTAGCCTCGGTGCACTACTTCAAGGTGTACATCGCCAATGTTGCCCTCTTCAACGGCGAGACGGTTCGCGGACTTCACGTCCTCGGTCTCCATCATCGGGGGCAGCTGTTCACCACGCCCAAACAGTTGTGCAAAGAGCAAAAAGCCGAGCACGCAAAAAGTGGCGATGGCGATAATCAGGATGATCCAAGAAAGCATGTCATCATACTAGCGGTCAGCGCGCGAAATTTCGCACCAGGGCGGTCGTTGAACTGTCTTCAACCCTGAGTCAGCCTGACCTAGCGCCAACGCTCGATCAATAATTGTCGAGGCCACCACCTCTGCCATTGGTCCCAACTCCGCCAAAGGGCGGTTGCGGTGTACCCGGCTCCCGAGGTCCACCTCCGCAATTGCACTGCGGCCGTACCTGGAATAAGTATCAATAAGCAGACCAGACTCAACACCGTAACCAGCAACGAACGGCAGCTGCAACGCTGTGTCTCGCCGAATCGCGTATTCGCCGGACAGTGGCTGACTGATATCGCCCAGATCTGGGAAAAACCTACGCAGGAGCGGTTTTGCGGTGAGCTCGGTGACTCGCCCGCCACCCGTTGGATTCCCGTGTAGCGCACGCACGTAGCGGGCTTTCACCAGTTGTATTTCCGGGTCCTGGAGAGGTGCTGCAAGGACATCAATCCACCACGGCTGTAGGGATGTGACGTCGGCATCGATGAATACAACGTGCTCGCCACGTGCTGCCTTCACGCCTCGCCACAAGGCTTCACCCTTGCCTTCCTGTGGCTCAAGGGGGCTCACGTCACGCCAGTTGACCACCCTAGCCCCCGCGCGTGCCGCGATCGTTGCTGTGTGATCAGTTGAATCTGAGTCGATGACGAGGACCTCGCCACCGGCAAGGACCATGTTGGATGCACGGCAGCGTTGCACGACCTGCCCGACGGTTGCGGCCTCGTTGAGGGCCGGGATGACAACACTGACGCGCACTAGGCAAGCCCCCGCACGGTATTCAGTGGCGCCATTCTGCCTTGGATGGCGGCGGTCATCCGGATGACGTCGAGGGTCTCGGCGACTTCATGGACGCGAAACGCCGCGACGCCTCGCGCCGCGGACCACGCCGTGGCGGCGAGTGTTCCTGCGACGCGCTCCCCAACTGCGCGGTCGAGCGTTTCGCCGACGAAGTCCTTGTTGCTGAGAGCCATGAGGACGGGCCACCCTGTGGCAACGAGCTCATCGACGCGGCGTAGCAGCTCGAGGCCGTGGAACGTGTTTTTGCCGAAGTCGTGGGTCGGGTCGATCATCACGAGTTCCTCAGGCACGCCGCAAGCGACTGCGCGTTCGGCTAGCGCGGTGGTTTCACGGATGACATCGGCCACGACGTCGTCGTAATGCACGCGGTGCGGGCGGGTACGTGGCACTGCACCACCTGTATGGGAGCAAACGTACCCGACACGGTGTGCTCCAGCGACCTCGACGAGCTCTGGGTCGTAACCTGCCCAGGTGTCGTTAATGAGGTCAGCGCCGGCACCGATTGCGGTCTCAGCGACATCGGCGCGCCAGGTATCCACGCTAATGCGGACTGACGGGTGACGCTGCCGAATACCCTGGATGACCGGCACTACCCGCTCGATCTCTTCTGCGGGGTCGACCTCATCCCCGGGGCCCGCTTTCACCCCGCCGACATCAACGATCGACGCACCTTGCGCAATCACGGTATCCGCACGGTCGAGCGCTTGCTCGATCGCAAACGTCGCGCCTTTGTCATAGAACGAATCGGGCGTCCGGTTGATGATGGCCATCACCTCTGCAATGCGGCAGTGCATGTTTTAGGCGTCCTCGGTGTCGGTATCTCGTAGTCGAGCGTCCGTCATCACCTTGTGCGCGTGCACGATGTGCGCGATGGCGTCGTCGACGGAGTCGGTGACGTAAAACAGGGATTCGTCGCCTGGCGAGATCAGACCGCGGCCCAGCAGCTGCTGTTCAATCCAGGCAACCAACCCAGACCAGAATTCGGTGCCCATCAGGACGATCGGGAAGTTCGTCACCTTTTGCGTCTGCACCATCACGAGTGTTTCAAACAGCTCGTCCATCGTTCCGTACCCACCTGGCAGTGCGATGAACGCCTGCGAGTACTTCAAGAACATCGTCTTGCGGGCAAAGAAGTATCGGAAGTTCAGACCGAGGTCGACCCAATCGTTGAGGTTTTGCTCAAATGGCAGTTCAATTCCGAGTCCAACCGAGATCCCGTCAGCATCGTGGGCACCGCGGTTCGGGCCTTCCATCAAGCCTGGTCCCCCGCCGGTAATCACCGCGTAACCCGCGTCGACCAGCGCTTTGCCCACCTCACAGGACAGTGCATACTCCTCAGTCCCCTCGTTGAGACGGGCGGAGCCAAACACGGTCACGGCCTTCGGCAGAGCGCTTAGCGCATCAAAGCCCGCTACAAACTCAGACTGGATCCGCATCACGCGCCACGGGTCCGCATGCTTCCAGTCGTGGTCACTGTAGCCCAAGGATTCCAAGAGGCGCCGGTCGTGCGTCGTCGGTTGTTCGGCGTCTGCGCTGCGCAGCATGATCGGCCCACGGAGCTTTCGGCCTTTATCCGGACGTGGGGACTTGTGAGGTGCCATGGTTCCTTCCTTCCTCGGTGCATGCTGGGTTCGGCGTTGGATTCGACTCTGCCAAAAACTCCTGCGGGAGGCCAACGGTCCCCGGCTTTTCGGCCAAGTCCAACACATTGCGTCTGTACGTTTAAGATGACAAGCATGTTACAAGGAGCGCAGGCCACAGGTATTGCCAATATTTCTCTGGACGGGACGGTACTCGACACCTGGTACCCCTCACCTTCAATTATCGACGACCCCTCCGGCCTCACCTCCGGGTCCCGACGAGTGAGCGCACACGAGCTCGGCGATGCGTTTTTGAGCCTGGTCGGTATGGACTCTGACCGCCTGGTCGAACATGTGCCGGTGCGCACCACAATCGCGGACCTTTCCCAACCTCCGGTGGATGCCCACGACGTATACCTCCGGCTCCACCTGCTCTCCCACCGTCTGGTACGTCCTTTCGAAGTTAACATGAAAGACTGCCTCGAACATCTCGAACCGGTGGTGTGGACGAATAAGGGCCCGTGCTTGGCCGATAACTTCGAGTTCGTGCGAACTCGCCTGCGTAGCAGGGGCAACATCCACGTCTACGGCATCGAGCGACTCCCCCGTATGGTCGACTACGTCGTGCCAACAGGTGTCTCAATCTCTGAGGCGGAGCGCGTGCGCCTCGGAGCCTACTTGGCTCCGGGAACGACCGTGGTCCGCGAAGGCTACGTCTCGCACAACTCCGGCGCACTTGGACCGGCGAAAATTGAAGGACGGCTTTCTTCTGCTGTCACGGTTGGTGAGGGCACCGAGGTTGCGTTGTCGGCAGTGTTGATGGCCATGCGCGGCAGTGGGCATAACCGGGTTCCGTTGCGAGTGGGCCGCAATTGCGTACTTCACCCCGCATCGGGTGTACTCGGGGTAGATCTCGGGGACAACTGTGAGATCGGTGTCAATGTGATGCTGGAGCCGTCGACAATTATCTACGACACAAGAAATGAGACACATATTCCAGCAAATGAGATCGCTGGTCAGAGTGATATCACCATCAGCCAGGAGCCCGCGAGCACAACGCCGGTACTCCGCGCACGAAACAGCTAACGCTCAACTTTTGCGGGCCGAGTTGGCCCGCCACGCAACGACACGTCGATAAATGATAGGCATGAAGCCACATGAGTGTTTAAGGTAATTGCCATGTCTTTGAAAGCTTCTTCGGTTGTTGCCCCCACTCGGGCGTCGACATCCCTACAGCGCGGACTCAAGACCCGGCACCTCACCATGATGGGCCTCGGCTCAGCAATTGGTGCCGGGCTCTTTCTCGGCACTGGTGTGGGTATCGCCGCAGCAGGCCCCGCCGTTATTATTGCCTACATGATCGCGGGCGCAATCACCGTCTGCATCATGCAGATGCTCGCGGAGATGGTTGCCGCTCGCCCGTCCTCCGGAACGTTTTCCACCTACGCGGAGCAAGCCTTCGGCCCGTGGGCCGGCTTTGCTATCGGCTGGCTGTACTGGTTCATGATGATCATGATCATGGCGGTCGAGATCACCGGTGCTTCCGCCATCATTGCTTCCTGGCTGTCTGTTTCTCCGTGGATCCCAGCCTTGACAGCAATTGTTATTTTCACGGCGATCAACTTTGCCGCGGTGCGAAACCTCGGCGAATTCGAGTTCTGGTTCGCGTTGATTAAGGTCACCGTAATTTGTCTCTTCCTCGCCCTCGGCGTAGCGCTGTGGCTGGGGCTATTGCCAGGAACGTCGTTCGTCGGCACAACCAACATTGCCGAGTTCGGGTTCATGCCGAACGGCTGGGGTGGCGTCGCTACGGCGCTGCTCGCGGTTGCGTTTGCATTCGGCGGCATCGAACTCGTCACGATCGCCGCCGCCGAATCAGAAGATCCAGAGGTCGCAGTGCATTCCGCGATCCGCTCCATTATTTGGCGCATCGGCATCTTCTACATTGGTTCCGTCTTGCTTATCGTCCTGCTGCTGCCGTATGAGGACATCGGTGGGGCGAACGACGCCTCCGAGTCCCCATTCACCGCAGTACTGCACCTGGCGAACATCCCGGGCGCGGTAGGGATCATGGAGGCCGTCATCGTCATCGCGTTGCTCTCCGCGTGCAACACGCAGATCTACGGCTCCTCAAGGTTCCTGCACAACCTCGCCCTGCGTGGCGACGCCCCCGAAGCCTTCGCACGCACCGACCACCGTGGCGTACCGATGCGTGCCGTGATCCTCTCCGTGTTCTTCGGCTTCGTGGCTGTCGCACTGCAGTACTGGAACCCGCCGGGTCTGCTCGCATTCCTGCTCAACGCCGTCGGCGGCTGCCTGATCGTGCTGTGGTTTGCCATCACTTTCTCCTTCCTGCGCATCCACCCGCAGCTGGTGAAGGGAGACGAGATCACGCACGTCCGCATGTGGGCGCCAGGCGTGCTGCCGTGGGCGACCGTTGTCCTGGCGGGCGCCATCGTGGTACTCATGCTGACCACCCCTGACGGTCGCTTCCAAATGTTCGCGGTAGCAGTCGTCGTGGGCATCATTTCAATCGCTGGCGTCCTCTGGACCCGCACCGACACTTTCCAACAACGCGCTAAGGACGCCGTCGAGAGGAACATTCGATGACTACACAACACAACGCTGAAACAGACGACGCCACGCTGGGGACCGGCCTCAAATCGCGTCACCTAACCCTGATGGGTTTGGGCATGGCGGTAGGCGCTGGTCTCTTCCTCGGAGTGGGCGTCGGCATCCGAGCCGCAGGCCCCGCCATCTTGGTCGCGTACGCGATCGCAGGCCTGATTGTTGTCTCGGTTATGCGTATGCTCGGCGAGATGGCTGCAGCCCGCCCATCCTCCGGCTCGTTCGCAACGTACGGGCGCCAGGCGTTCGGCCACTGGGCAGGCTTCCTGCTGGGCTGGCTCTACTGGTTCCTCCTCATCATGGTTGGTGGCGCCGAGATCACCGGCGCAGCCGCAATCATGTCCGGCTGGTTTGACGTCCCACAATGGGTTCCGGCGCTGGTCACGGTGGTATTTTTCGCCGTCATCAACCTCGCGCAGGTGAAGGGCTTCGGTGAGTTTGAGTACTGGTTCGCCATGATCAAAGTGGCCGTCATTCTCCTCTTCTTGGTCATCGGCGCTGCGCTTTTCCTTGGCATTCTCCCGGGCCACGACTTCGTTGGCTTGGACAATGTTCGGGAGTCAGGCTTCATGCCGAACGGCTTCGCCGGCGTCGCCGCTGGGCTGCTCGCCGTGGCGTTCGCTTTCGGCGGCATCGAGGTTGTCACCATCGCGGCGGCGGAGTCGGAGAACCCCGCACAGGCCGTCAAGCGCGCGGTCAACTCCATTATCTGGCGCATCGCGCTGTTCTACATCGGAAGCATCATCGTCATCATCTTGCTGATCCCATACGCACAGATCGACGGCGCCGACTCCGCGGCGGACTCACCATTCACGCAGGTGCTCAGCATGGCAAACATCCCAGGCGTGGTCGGGTTCATGGAGGCCGTCATCGTCCTGGCGTTGCTCTCCGCGTTCAATGCCCAGATTTACGGCACGTCTCGCCTCGCCTACCAACAGGCGCTCGAAGGCGACGCGCCGCGCTGGCTTCGCGCCACGAACAAGAACGCCGTCCCAATGAACTCCGTATTGGTGTCGATGTTCTTCGCCTTCGCCGCAGTCGGCCTGCAGTGGTGGAACCCACCAGGGCTGCTCGACTTCCTCATGAACGCCGTCGGCGGCTGCCTCATGGTCACCTGGGTGATGATTACGCTGAGCTATATCCGCCTCCACCCGCAGATCAAGCACTCCGCGGTGCAGGTACACGGTGCAAACTGGGTGCCATGGGCAACGCTGATTGCGCTTGTGGGACTCACAGTCCTCATGCTTTTCGACGCCTCCACCAGAGGCCAAATTATCGCGGTCCTCATCGTCTCCGCGGTATTGATCGGCGCATCTTTCCTGGTGCGCCCATCCAAGGAAAGCGTCTAACGGGCAAGCAAAACTAGGAAGACGCGGACGTTTTCGGAGCTGTTTTCGGCTTCGAAAACGTCCAAATTTTATTAATGATGTAGTTCACCGGTGTCGCGATCAGCGTCGCCAGGCCCTGCGACCAGTAGGACTTCGTGCGAAGACCGGTGGAGTCGTCGAAAATACTGTCCGGCAAGCCAATTGGGGAGTTCGGGTTCATAAACAACGTCAAGAACACCAGCGAAACAACGAATGCCATCACGCCGGTGGTGAGGAACGGGAAAAACCCGCGGATCCACGAACGACGCTGGGGCCCGCGGAACGTCCACGACCGATTGAGCTGGTAGTTCCATGTATTTGCCACGAGGAACGCCACGGTAGCGAGTACGTGGTACCACCGGACATTAAAGCGAGTGCCGAAAAGGTTGAAAAAGATATCGCCTTCGTGAAGGTCAAACCCGGCGTCGATTGCCTTCTTGGCGATGTAGAACACCACCAGATTGACCACGACGCCAGATCCACCCACGATGCCGAAGCGGAGAAATTCGCGCAGGCTACGTACGACACGCGTCCCAAGACGCTCTGTTGAGGTATCCACAGGGGCTACTCCGAGAGTCGCTGCGCGGCCTCAGCGATGGCCTCGTCGGAGGCCGTGAGGGCGACTCGGACATGCTGCGAGCCGCCTGGACCGTAGAAGTCCCCCGGCGCGACCAAGATGCCACGCTGCGCGAACCAGTCGAGCGTCTGGCGGGCGTCTGCCCCGTCCCTACGGGTCCAGAGGTACAGCCCTGCCTCGGAATGGTCGACGCTACATCCGGCATCGAGCAGTGCGCGCAACAGCGTCACGCGGCGGTTGGCGTAGCGCAGCCGCTGGAGCGTTTCGTGCTGATCGTCCTGGAGCGCAGCCAGCGTTGCGGCCTGGATCGGCCCGGGCATCATCATCCCGGTGTGCTTGCGCATCAGGAGAAGCTCCTGCACGAGTGACTCGTCTCCGGCGATGAATCCGCTTCTGTATGAAGCCATGTTCGAGGTTTTCGACAGCGAGTGCATGACCAAAAGGTTGGTGTTGTCGCCGCTACTGACCGCCGGGTCGAGCAACGACACCGGGGCACGATCTTCGTCCCACGCCAGGCCCATGTAGCACTCATCGGAGACGATGATCGCCCCGGTCTCCCGCGCGAAATCGACCCACACACGCATCTCTTGTGCTGAGAGCACGCGTCCGGTTGGGTTGCTTGGGGAGTTCAAAAAGACCAGCGACGCGCCATCGACAGGAGCGTCGGAGCGCACGACCTTGCAGCCTGCAAGTACCGCGGCAACCTCGTACGTTGGGTACGCGATCTCTGGGATCACCACGGTGCCCCCACGCAGGTTGAGCATGGTCGGAAGCCACGCGATGGCTTCCTTGGTGCCGATAACTGGAAGCACCGCGTCAGCGTGCAGCCCGTGGATGTTGTATCGCCGCTGCAGGGAATCCACGATCGCTTCACGCAGGGCTGTTGACCCCTGCGTCGGCGGATACCCAGGAATTGCTGCATGCTCGGCCAGCGCAAGCTGGATAGACGGGTCGACGGGGTCTACCGGTGTTCCGATTGAAAGGTCAATAAGTCCACCGGGGTGGCTAGCAGCCTTCTGCTTGACGTCAAGGATGGTATCCCAAGGGAACTCCGGCAGTTGCTCCCCCAAGCTGGCGCGATCGTGCGTGCTCATGCAGTATTAACCGTCCTGGTTCTGCGGTGGAAGCGCCTCCACAAATGGGTGGTCGAAATCTTGAGGCCCAAGCTTGGTTGCTCCGCCTGGCGAGCCAAGCTCGTCGAAAAAGCCGGCGTTTGCGTCGTAGTACTCTGCCCATTCTTCTGGAGTGTCATCCTCGTAGAAGATAGCTTCTACTGGGCAAGCTGGCTCACATGCACCGCAGTCGACGCACTCGTCTGGGTGAATGTAGAGCATGCGCTTGCCCTCGTAGATGCAGTCGACTGGGCATTCTTCGACGCAGCTGCGGTCCATTACGTCCACGCATGGTTGAGCAATCACATAAGTCATGCGTTACAGTATGTCACTTTCGACCGAAAAGGGGCCAAACGCCCCCACTCAAGCCTGCAAAAAGCAGCACAAGCGTCAGTGGGCTCGCAGGAAGCACCATCGCCCCGCTGGCTGGGAGGACACTCAGCAGGACGAAGAAGCCCGCCACCCAAACGGTAAGCGGCACAAGCTTGACCAGCACAAGGTCAGACCACAGCGCCGCAGCCTTCGTCAACACGCTGTTAAAGAGCGCCGCGATGACTGCAGTAAACGGCACCGCGATTCCAGCGATTCGTGTGTCCAAGTTGACAGCTTCCAGCAAAAGTGAAATAAGCGCGCCGACGGAAAGCCAGATGACTCCCGCTACCTTCTCTCCACGGGGGATATCGGTTTTGTCGCGGGTGTCAGTCATCGCTCAAGGCCACTGAGTGCGTCAGCCTTATCGACGACCTCTTCGCCCCCACCGAGCTGAAAGTGCTCAAACGGCTGAATTGGCTGCACGATCAAGTTCGACAGTGCGTAGTACATAACTGGACCGTTGCCCAGCACCGAATGTGGGTTCGTCGCGCTGGTCCGGCCATCCGCAACCCAGATCTGCGTCGCATGTGCAGCCATCGCGGCAATCTTTGCACTGTACGCCTCATCGTCCAGGCACACCGATACGTCGACGCTGTCGACGCCGTCGAGCTCACCTGGCTCGGGCAGCCGCCACCCTTCAGGTGCTACCTGCGGCAGCAACGCATCCGTTTCATCCCTCCTACGCACTGCCCACAGGATGCGCGGGATATCGAACTCCTCAGCGGCCTCATGCACGATCTCGTGCGCACGAATGTGATCCGGGTGCCCATACCCGCCGTCAGGGCCGTAGGTCAGCACGAGGTGCGGACGCTCCCGGCGCAGCACCTCAAGCAAGGCATCAACCGCGCGACGCCCACTATTGACGAATGCGCGTGGGTTCTTGCTGGACTCCGACCCCGCCATACCACTATCGCGGAAACAACCAGCACCGCCAAGGAACTCACCACGAGCACCGATCGCCTCCAGCGCACCGTGCAGCTCCGCGATGCGGAACCCGCCAAGCTGGTCTCCAAAGTCGTTCGTCAGCAGCTGGTAGGGCTCGCCGATCACCTCACCTTCCTCACCGAGTGTGCACGTCACTACGAGCACGTCTGCGCCGCGGCGCGCTAGGTCGAAGAGTGTCCCCGCCATGGTGATGGACTCGTCGTCGGGGTGAGCGTGCACAGCAAGGACGCGGTAGCCCTGTAGGTCACGGGAGTTGTGCATGGTTGTTCCGGTCTCCTTCGTCTCGTTTCGGCTGCAGGCGCCACGAAGCGGCCGTCGATAAGCCTGCTTGCCAGTTATTCAAATCTGTATCCGGCCCGATGATGCCCTCCCCGAGGGCGATGATACGACGCTCGCGCGCAATCGGCATCCATAACGCCTCCTTCTCGAGTACATCGTTGACCGCCCGCGTGGCCTGCGTCAGCCCGTACGAACCTGCCAGGATTTCCTTCGCAAGCGCGACAGAATGCAGCTCGCAAAAACCGGCAAGGTTGCCCGCCCGCGGGGCGCCCGCAACGCAGTCCAAGCGGCTCGCAGCGTCGGATAAATTCTCGGGGTCGTGCTGCCACGCCACCAGGACGTCGATGGTGTTCTCTGCCAAGCCCGAGCGGATCAGCGAGCCAAAATCTGTCGCCACCACTCGCGCTGTCACCCCGCGTGCCTGCAACATGTCCGCCATCGACCTGGCCGCCGCGATCGCAGCTGGGTCCGCAAGGTCCGCGCCAATCCGAATAGCGCCATGCAACGCGACATGGGTGTACACAGCCTGAGGATCCTGTGCGCTCACACGCCCGTGCTCCGCAACCGCGACGTCAGCGGTACGGTCCAACGCGATGCTTGCCAGCAGCGGGATATCAATCAGGGAACGCAGCTCCGCGCGTACCTCCGGAGACATTCCGGAAGTAGCAGACAGCACAGCGCCAAGCACCCGTGGCGTGTCTAGTGCCCTCGACTGCACGCCCGGCACCAGGTCCAGAACGCGACGTGTGGTCTCCCCTGGCGCACGATCGACAAACGCGAGCTGACCGGTTCGCAGTTGGTCCGCGATCTGCGTCGTGCCGCGCACCGCGTGCAGCGTCAAAATATCGATCTTGGCCGGGTTCGCTGCCCAAAAGCGATCGTTACGGTTCAACGTGATCGTCCCACGTCCGCGATCCACTCCGCGCACCATGTAGCGGCCAGCCGAGACAGGAATCGTTTCGCGCAGCGCCACGCCGAAGTCCGAACCATCTGCCGCGAATACGTGCGCAGGCAGCAAATTATCAAAAAGCCCGCGCCAGTCAGCGACCGGCTCCGAAAAGTCGACGTCAACAACCTTGCCAGTCGCGCCACTGACGCGCACCGCCTCAATTGCACGGTACCCGGCCGGGTTTCGCACCCCTGGTGTGGACCGCATCCCGCGCCACAGGTACGCAAAGTCGGCTCCAGTCACTGGCGTGCCATCGGACCACTGCGCCGTGTCACGAATGATGTAACGCACCGTCATCGCCTGCGGCGAGCCAGCGACGACCGTCGCCCCATTCAGCAGCGCGGAGTTTCTGACCCCGTTATGAAACGCGCTAGGAAGCACAAGGTTCGCCACGCTTCGGACAACCGCAGATTCGTCAGCGATCAGATGCGGGTTGAGCCCGTTGCGAAGCGAATCGACGCCAACATCCACCTGCGAGCGCACTCGCGTCTTCCCCTCCGGCTCCGCAGAGGCGGTAGTAGTTGTGTCCTGCTCGTACATCTCACGCGCGGCGACATCACTTGGGTCCACCAGCGGTGGCGGCCCCGGTGATGCCGCACATGCAGAAAGCGCGGCCACGCTACAGCACGCAAGCAGCGCCACGCCGACTCGCAGTGGTCGCGAGCGGCGTGGCGCTGAAAAGTGGTGCGGATTCATCGCAGTAGATACTACCGCACCAGTACCGGACTACTTATTGCGCTGCTTTGCGCGGGAACGGGCACGGCCTCGCTCCGTGGAATCGAGGATGATCTTGCGTACACGCATTGCCTCCGGGGCGACCTCGACGCACTCGTCGTCGTCGCAGAACTCAATTGCCTCGTCGAGGGACAGCGTGCGGGCCTTCGCCAGCGTAACGGTTGCGTCAGCGGTAGCGGAGCGCATGTTCGTCAGCTTCTTCTCCTTCGTGATGTTGATATCCATATCCTCATCACGATTGTTCGCGCCAACGACCATGCCTTCGTAAGTCTCTGCGCCAGGCTCAACGAAGAAGTCACCACGGTCGGCAAGCTGTGTCAGCGCGTACGCAGTAACCTGCCCAGAGCGGTCGGCAACCAGCGAGCCGGTTGGGCGCCCCTTGATCTCGCCGGCCCAGGGGCGGTGCTCGATCGAGTAGGAGTTCGCAATGCCTGCACCACGGGTCTCGGTCAAGAACGTCGTGCGGAAACCAATCAGGCCACGAGCAGGGACGTCGAACTCCATACGAACCCAATCACCCGAGCCTGTGTTGCCCATCGCCGTCATCTGGCCCTTACGGGCCGCCATCAGCTGGGTAACAGCGCCCTGGTGCTCGGAGGGGACGTCGATAAGCATGTGGTCGTACGGCTCGTACACCTTACCGTCGATCTCCTTGGTCACTACCTGCGGCTTACCAACGGTCAGCTCAAAACCTTCACGACGCATCGTTTCAATCAGCACGGTCAGGGCCATCTCGCCGCGACCTTGCACTTCCCAGGTGTCCGGGCGCTCGGTCGGCAACACCTTGATGGAGACGTTACCGATGAGCTCCTGGTCCAGGCGCGCCTTCACCATGCGGGCGGTCAGCTTGTCACCACCGTTACGGCCTGCCATCGGCGAGGTGTTCACACCGATCGTCATCGAAATTGCGGGATCGTCAATCTTGATGCGCTCGAGCGGGTCAATGTGGTCGACGTCGCACAGCGTGTCACCAATCATGATTTCGTCGATACCCGACACTGCAGCAATGTCACCCGCGACGACGCCGTCCTTCGTCGGAACGCGGTCGAGTCCCTCGGTGACCAGTAGTTCGGCGATCTTCACGTTCTTGACGTGCTGCTCGCCCTCGGAGTCGTAGTGCACCCACGCGACCGTGTCGCCCTTCTTGACAGTGCCCTTGTACACGCGAATCAACGCGATACGACCCAGGAACGACGAGGAGTCAAGGTTCGTGACCTGCGCCTGCAGCGGTGCGTCGATCTCGGCGGAAGGCTCCGGCAGCACGTCGTAGATGACGTTGAACAGCGGAAGCAGATCATCGTTGTCCGGCAGGTTGCCATTGCCCGGGTTCTCGAGCGATGCCCGGCCCGCACGACCCGACGTGTACAGCACTGGAAGCTCAAGCAGATTTTCCGCAGCTTCAGCTGCCTCCGGGTCTTCGAGGCCGGCGCCGAGCTCCAGCAGCAGGTCCTGTGCTTCCTCGACAACCTCGTCGATGCGGGCGTCCGGGCGGTCAGTCTTGTTCACGCAGATGATGACCGGCTTCTTCGCTTCCAGCGCCTTGCCCAGCACAAAGCGCGTTTGCGGCAGTGGCCCCTCGGAGGCGTCGATAAGCAGCACAACGCCATCGACCATGGAAAGGCCACGCTCGACCTCACCACCGAAGTCAGCGTGCCCCGGCGTATCGATCACGTTAATGACAAGGTCGGTACCATCCTTGCCCTTCCCCTTGCGGCGGATAGCGGTGTTCTTGGCCAGGATGGTGATGCCACGCTCGGACTCGAGCTCGCCGGAATCCATCACGCGGTCACCGTGTTCACCGTGGTCAGAGAATACGCCGGACTGCTCCAGCATTGCGTTGACCAATGTAGTCTTGCCGTGGTCAACGTGAGCGACAATCGCTACGTTTCGAAATTCAGGATGCGACACTGAAACCGGTGCTCCTTCGCATAGGTGGAAATAACGGTTAAATGGTACTCGCAAAGCAGCAAACATGCACCTTGAAGCACGTCCCCCACTTGACCCTGTGGCAAAAGTGACTATTGTGACTAGAGTTATGGCTTTTCGACGGCCACCTCCATGTCATGCGAAGGAAAGTTAGGTCACTCCGTGCACCCCTCCCACCTCACGCGTCGCGCCGCTCGACACCTTTCTGCACTCTGCGCTGCGTGCACACTCGTCGTCGCGCCGCTGGCGAATGCGCAGCAGCCCAGCATCCCGTCGTCGCTCTCTTCTGCTGTTGATAGCCTCGGACGCCCAACCAATGACACCGCTGCCCGCATCAACCAGTTCGCCGATCAGCCTTTCGTTCCGCCACAGGTCGCCAACGCACTGCGCACGGCCGTGAACTTCTTTGCAGGTAAAGGAGAACTTGGCGGCCCACCACTGCCGAACGATGCTCCCGCCTTTACGCAGTTCTATTGGCCGACAGTGTCCAGCAACTGCATCGGACCAGGACTGCACTCCACCGCCTCCGCGCTCGTCGTACCGGGCCCCGCACCAGCACCCGCCCCCGGCGCTAAAGCTGGGGAAGCCACATTCGTCTTTACTGCTCTTGGCACCCCACCCGCCGCAGAACGCCAAGGCCTCATGAACGCGTACTGGATCAACCTCAACACCGGCAAAACCGGTGTAACGCCACTCGCAAACAATCAGATAAACCCAACAGGACCAACCACCCTGTCCGCGACCGCTAAAACAGGAGCTGGAAAAGTCCTTGCAGTGATAGACGGTGCCGCACGCACCAAGAACAATGTCTGTCACTTCGCTCCGACAGCAGCACAGTTCAACGTAAGGTAAGCGCCCTATGACCGTCGACCTTCATCCAGTGAAGCAGGAAACCTTCGACACTTCGTCGAAAATCAACACCGACCCCAAGGGGTTCCTGCGCCAGGTGGATGTCTTCACGACGACCAACTTCGGCCTCTACATGGCCCGAGGCGCAAACCACCCACGGTTTGGATACTTGGAAAGCTGGCTGCTTCCATCGCTTGGTCTCCGCGCAAACATCTTCCACTTCCGCCAAGGCATCGATGTACAACAAGATTTCTACTTCGACGTCGCAGATATCACCGAAACAGATGGCGTCTGGCAGACGCGCGACCTCTACGTCGACCTAGTGTCCCTGACCGGACGTCCGATCGAAGTCCTTGACATCGACGAGCTTGCCGCGGCGACGTCCGCAGGGCTTATCACTGCAGAAGAAGCTGAACGCGCCATGGAAGTGACCCTCAACGCCGTCGAGGGAATTACCCGCCACGGCGACGACGCGATGCGGTGGCTCTCCAGCCTCGGCATCGACCTCACTTGGGCAGAGCGCGTCACGCTCACCCCGGCTGACTAACGCCGCTCAATAGTCACGTCGAAGTAAACGGCACCTCGCCTAGCTCTGTGCTCCTGCTCCTGGGCCGCCCACATATCCCAAAACGGCGCATACCCTGGGTCACGCTGCAACGCCCGCGAACGACGCAGCGACTCTGCCGCCTCTACCCACAGCGTGTTCACACAGCCACGCGCCCGCGCCGCCGCGATCGACGCCTCGGTCACTGCACCAACGCCCTCAATAATAAGGTCGCCTTCTGGGTCAAGGCTGACCCACTCCCCGCGGCGTTGACGCTCCCAGTCCCAACGCCAGTATCCCGGCTCATTGAGCGAAAGTACATCCCGCTCCACAATTCTGGATCCTTCTTCAAGCCCGCTCCAGCCAGGATAAAACTCATCGCAATGCACCACTCGAACGCTGAGCGCAGCACCAATTTGTTCAGCCAATGTGGTTTTGCCGGCGCCGGAGGGGCCGTCGATAAGCAGTGTGTAAGCCATGAGCTACGAGACGCTCCACACTGGCCGGAAGTACCCAGTGGCAACTGAAAGCCCCAGCGCGACGCACGCGACAGCGATGCATACAACCATGACAACCCAATCGCGCCTGGTAAGCCGCGACTCTCGAGCCCACGTACGCTTTTGCGGGCCGCCGAATGCGCGAGCCTCCATCGCGGTAGCAAGCTTGCCTGCCCTGCGCAGAGACATCACCAGCAAGCCGAAAGCCAACGAAAACCAATACTTCACGCGTCCCGTATCCGCGATACCTCGGGCACGACGCGCCATCCGCATCGCCTCAACATCCTCACGAAGTAGCGTCAACATACGAAACGCAGCGACTGATCCCAGGACAAAGCGCTCTGGCAGCTTCAACACCTGGGACAGCCCATCGCCAAGATCCGTTGGATCCACGTGCGCAGACAACACAATGACGGGCAGCGCAATGGCAAACACGCGAAGCACCATTGATAATGCGAGCGAAATGGACAGCTCCGTCACATGGATGAGACCCCACTCAAGGTAGGTTTCCCCACCTGACTGGCCGTATAGCGCCATCGGGATACCCGCGAGCGGGGCAACAACAAGAATTGGTAACGCGCGTTTGAAAAACGTCCTAAATGACAGCCCGCACAGCGGCACGACTGCCAGCGTAAACGCAATGGCGACAACTGCAGAAACCCAATCGATCGTCACCATAAGCGGTGTAGTCAGCAACGCCAATCCCAGAATCCGTGTTACCGGATTCACCCCATTGAGCACGTTCATTCCCGCACCCCGCCTTCCGCATTCGTCTCGTTGCGCAGCTCCTCCATATGGTCGCCCAACGAACTGACGAAGGCCTCATCGTGAGTAATTGAGATGATGGTTTTCCCCTCGTCGGCCAACTCGCGGATCAATGAAACTATCTCTACAAAGGTTTTGTCATCCTGCCCAAAGGTCGGCTCATCAAGAATGAGGAGCTCAGGGGCATTCACTAGCGCAGTCGCTACCGAAAGCCTGCGCTTCTCTCCTCCTGAAAGTGTAAAGGGATTTGCTGCTACTACGTGTTCAAGCTTCAGTCGTTGCAACAGCTCATCGACGCGGTGTGCCGACGCACCCGACAACGCAACTTCATCGCGCACATTCGCGGTCACGAACTGATGCTCCGGTTCCTGGAACACATAACCAATCCGTTGGGCCAAGTCCTTCGACTTCCAGCGGTGCGACGGTGTAGTCAGCCCGCTTCGAATCCGCGGCGAGTACTCCAAAGTGCCACTGAGTGGCGCGACGAGCCCAGCGAGCGCTTGCACTAGCGTCGTCTTTCCAACACCGTTCTTGCCTGTAATCACGGTAGAAAAGCCCTCTGGTACCGCGATGTTGCGGGGTGAACCGAATGCAACCCGGAGATTCTCAGTACGCAGCGCGCTTACCGCGCTGGCAGGGACCTTCAACGCTGGCGGCAACTGCGGTGGCATTGGGAGCTGATCCGGGCCGCTGCGCTGTAGCCCATCCGCGGTGAGGTGATAGAACGTGTCCACGAAGCCTACCCAGTGTGCAGGTCGGTGCTCCACCACAATCAAGGTCGCCCCTGTGCGGCGACACACGGCATCGACTGCCCGCACAACATCGTCGCGCCCTTCCGGGTCAAGGTTTGCCGTCGGCTCATCCAGCAGAATGATGTCAGCGCCCATGGCCAATACTCCCGCCAATGTGAGTCGCTGCTTCTGCCCACCAGAAAGGTGCGCGGTGTTGTGGTCCAACGGCACATCCAGGCCCACTGCATCCAGCGCAGCGCGCACACGGGGCCAGATTTCCTCTGGCGGAATCCCCATATTCTCGGCACCAAACGCAACGTCGTCGCCAACGCGAGTCAAAATCGTTTGTGCCTCTGGGTCCTGCATCACCATGCCAACCGTGCCGTTGACACTCACGGAGCCAAGAACTTGGCCTTCCTCACCATCTGCCGCCAACCCAGCTAAAACGGCAAGCAGCGTTGACTTGCCAGCGCCAGAGTCTCCCGTGAGCAGCACGCGCTCCCCACGAGAGACGGTCAAGTCCACCCCGGTAAACGCAGGCTTCGGGCGAGTCGCGTGTTTATAGCCCAGGCCCTGTGCCTGGATGACCTGGTCCCCCGTAGCCACCGAGGCTACACCTCCTGTTGGAACCGCTCGCGTCCTGCACCGAAGCGGTCAAGCGCACCAGTCTTAGCCAGAGCATCAACCAAGAGTTTTGCAACAATACCAGCAAGCAACGCGCCCGATACCAGCATGCAGCTGAGGTAAATCACGTTGAACGCCAGGCCCATCGCGAAGTTGGCGGACAGGAACAGCTCAAGCACGAACGCGCCCACTGCGCTGCCCATACCGGCAAGCACCGCCACAGTCGTCGAAAACTTCTTGTAGGCGAAGATCAGGAACACGATCTCTGCACCGAGACCCTGTGCCAATCCTGAATACAGCGTCTCGATCCCCCACTGGCTTCCGATGACCGCGGACACAGACGCCGCCAGCACTTCCACGAACACCGCAGCGCCAGGCTTGCGAATTACCAACCCACCAAGCGTGCCACCGAGGAACCAGATACCGGTGAACAGGCCACTAAGCCCCGGGGTGAGCGCATCAAAGGCCTTAAATCCTGCGTACCCGACGCTGTTCCACATCCAAAAAATGAGCCCGCATGCCACCCCCAAAACGGCTGCAGTAACAATATCAATGACACGCCACGAATGGCTTCCACGCGTATTCATACGCTTACATTCCTTCCTAAACGCCGGCATTACCCGGATCAGGTTCAACGGTTCGCTTGTGCATCTCAGCCTTCGCTTTTCTCTCCAACGAAGACACCCGTGTATGAAGTTGTGACAATACTGTACATTCCCTAAACGCTACGCCACAATCGCAGTATTCATCGCTGCGATTGTGGCGTAGCACACGTAACAAATCAGCAGGTGGGACCTACTCTCCTACTCCCAATTCAATGTTGAGACCAGGCACCGAATTAATCAGGTTCTGTGTATACGGATCCTGAGGGTTATCGAAGATGTCATCGGCCCGGCCCTGCTCCACTGCCTTACCCTGCCGCATCACCACGATGTCATCAGCAGTCTGGCGAACCACCGCTAGGTCGTGAGTGATGAACAGATATGAAAGGCGCATCTCCTCCTGCAGCTGAGTCAGCAACTGGAGAATCTGGTTTTGAACGAGCACGTCCAACGCCGAAACAGCCTCGTCGAGGACAATCACTTCCGGACCCAATGCCATCGCGCGTGCAATTGCGATGCGCTGGCGCTGGCCACCGGATAGCTCATTCGGGTATCGGCGCATCGCCGATCGCGGCATCTGCACCAAATCAAGCAACTCGGCGACTCGCGCCTCGCGCTCCTTTCGGTTACCGACCTTGTGCAGCGTCAACGGTTCCTCAATGCAGCGGTAAATGGAATACATCGGGTCCAGCGAACCATATGGATTCTGGAACACCACCTGCATTTTGCGGCGCATTTCAAACAACTCGCGCCCTTTAAGCTTCGCGATATCTTGTCCTTCAAACAAGACACGGCCACTCGTTGGCTCCAAGAGGCGAAGCGCCATGTTCGCCACCGTGGACTTACCGGAGCCGGACTCACCGACGAGCGCAAGCGTTGTGCCACGGCGAACATCGAACGTGACGTCGTCTACAGCACGAAGCACCTTCTGCTTGCCCTTCTGCCCGCGGACGTCGAACTCTTTCACCAAGTTCTGCACGCTCAGCACCACTTCTTCGGAGTCGTGGTGTCCCGAGGCGAGCTCCTCGCTGGACTCAATGCCCTGAGCTTTCGCGCTCTGGATACGAGCGGATGCCAAGGAAGGTGCGGCAGTAACGAGGCGCTTCGTGTACGGGTGCTGCGGGTTGCGCAGAATCTGCAGGCTCGGGCCTTTTTCAACGATGCGTCCGCGGTGCATGACTAGCAGGTGATCTGCGCGCTCGGCGGCCAGTCCCAAGTCGTGCGTGATGAACAGCAGCGCTGTGCCGAGTTCCTCCGTCAGCGTCTCCAGGTGGTCGAGAATCTTCTTCTGCACCGTCACATCCAACGCGGATGTTGGCTCGTCGGCAATCAACAACTCTGGGCGTGCCGCGAGACCGATAGCGATGAGCGCACGCTGTCGCATACCACCCGAAAACTCGTGCGGGTACTGTTTGGCGCGGCGTTCGGCCTCTGGAAGTCCCGCTTCCTCGAGCAGTTGGACGACGCGTGCGTGACGTTCAGAGCCCTCCACAACATGGTTTGCGCGGAGGGACTCCTCTACCTGTGTGCCAATCCTCCACACTGGATTGAGGTTGCTCATCGGGTCCTGTGGCACCAGACCAATCTTGTTACCCCGAACCTTCTGCCACCCCTTCTCATCAAGCTCGGTGAGCTCTTCACCGTTGAGCTTGATGGAACCATTGGTGACCTTGCCTGTTCCGGGCAACAATCCCAGGATGGACATCGCTGCAGTGGACTTTCCCGACCCGGACTCGCCCACGATAGCGATCGACTGGCCTGGATACACCGTCAGGTCGAAGTCACGCACCGCTTCGACAACACCGGTAGTTGACTCGAATGTAACTTTCAGGTCCGCTATCTCGAGTAGCGGTTGATCTTGTAACTCGCTCATCGTTTCCTCGATTTAGGGTCAAGGGCGTCGCGTACGGCGTCACCCATCATGATGAAGCTCAGCACTGTCAGTGCCAAAGCAATTGCAGGGTAGAACAGCACCATGGGCTGGGTCCTCAGGGATGCCTGTGCGGCAGAAATATCGCCGCCCCACGACACGACTGTCGTCGGCAAACCGATGCCGAGGAACGACAGCGTTGCCTCTGCGACGATGAACGTACCCAGCGCGACGGTAGCGTACACAATGATCGGTGCTGCCGCGTTGGGCAAGATATGCGAGAAGATAATCCGCACGTCACTCGCACCCAATGCGCGGGCGGCAGTCACAAACTCGTCGTTTTTCACACCCATCACCGCGCCGCGCGCGATTCTCGCGATCTGCGTCCAACCGAACATAGAGAGCGCGAACACCACCATCCAGATGGAGCGCTGGTTCTGGAACATGGACATCACCACGATCGCTGCCAGCACGAGTGGTACAGCGAAGAAGATATCCGTCAGGCGAGACAGCAAGGTGTCCCAGATACCGCCGTAGAAACCGGCGATCGCGCCGATCAGTGAACCTAGGACCGTCACGACGATCGTAGTAAGCACACCGACTGTGACCGATGCCCGCGCACCATAAATTGTGCGAGCGTAAATGTCACAGCCTTGACGGTCAAAGCCAAACGGGTGACCGGACTCCGGCGCGCCAAGTGAGCGCGACAACATGCACTCACGCGGGTCCACGCTAGTAAACAGGCCCGGCACCAAGGCAAGCAGAATGGCGAACAAAATCAGGAGTGCGGATACCCAAAACAGAGGACGGCGTCGCAACGCGCGCCAGGCCTCGCCCCACTGGCTTGTAGGAGCGGACTCGTCCTGGACTGCGTCAACAGCACCGAGTCCGGTTTCGTCCGTTTCCGCGATGAAATACTCCTGCCCAGCGCGGGCAGCTGCTGTGAGATCTTGAGAGTTATGCATAGCGGATCCTTGGGTCAAGTACTGCGTAGAGCAGGTCAACTATCAGGTTGGCAACGATGTAGATGATCACCAGCACGGTGGTAAAGGACACGACTGTCGCGGGCTCACCTTTAATGATGGCCTGGTAAATCGTGCCACCGACACCGTTGATGCCGAAGATGCCTTCTGTCACAATCGCACCGCCCATGAGCGCACCGAGGTCAGCACCCAAGAACGTCACCACTGGAATGAGGGAGTTTCGCAGCACGTGGCGGGACATCACTGTGCCCTTAGACAGACCCTTAGCACGTGCGGTGCGCACATAGTCCGCGCGGAGGTTATCGCTGATGGATTGTCTGGTCAACCGAATCACGTACGCGCACGATAAGGCGCCCAGCACGACGGCCGGCATCAACAAGGCAATGAAAGACTCATTCCTGCCCACTGTCACGGGGAGCAAGCCCCACCGCACGCCCACGAGGTACTGCAGCACGAAGCCGATGACAAAGGACGGCACTGCGATTACAAACAGGGACACAACCAGCACGGTCGAATCAAAAATTCCACCGCGGCGGATTCCTGCGAAGAATCCGAAGAGAATGCCGAAGAACGCCTCAAACGCGAGCGCCATCAGGCCGAGCTTGATGGTCACCGGAAACGCATTTGCCATCACAGAGGCGACGGGCTGGCCAGAGAATGTCTTTCCGAAGTCGCCAACCATAATGCCCTTCAGATAGAGCAGGTACTGGACGATGAAAGGTTTATCGAGGTTGTATTCGGCTTCAATGCGCGCTCTCGCGGCCTCGGTCAAGCCACGATCGCCGCCGAGGGCCTGGACAGGATCACCGGGCATGAGGAACACCAGCGCATAGAGCAGCAGCGTGGCCCCAAAGAACACGGGAATCATCTGAAGGAGCCGTCGCCCGATATATCGCAACATGGTTGCAGGCTCTCCTTAATTCTTCGTTTTGAACATGAGCTTATGGACGCACCCAAACCCAACACCCCGCATGCTTGTACGCAGGCGGGGTGGGATGGGTCAGAGCGTAGGGGTTTTGTTACTTCTTGGTGATTTGCGTGTACACCGGAACGGACTTCCAGTTGAACGCGACGTTCTCAACGTTCTCCGAGGAGCCACCGTTGACGTTCGCGTACCACAGCGGAACTGCCGGCAAGTCCTTCAGGAGCTGCTCCTGCACCTTGTTGTAGATAGGTGTAGCGGCTTCGACGTCGCCCGCAGCAGCGGCTTCCTTCAGCAGGTTGTCCACCTCAGGGTTAGCGTAGTCACCGTCGTTGGAACCACCATTGGAGGCGTACAGCGGGCTCAGGAAGTTACCCAGCGATGGGTAGTCTGCCTGCCAGCCGGTACGGAATGCGCCCTTGATGGTCCTATTCGTGACGTCATCACGCAGGGACTTGAAGTCTGGGTATGCGTTGCCAACTGCATCGATGCCAAGGGTGTTGCGGATGGAGTTTGCAACTGCATCGACCCATGCCTGGTGGCCGCCATCAGCGTTGTAGGACAAGGAGAACTCGCCGGTGAATGGTTTGATCTTGTCTGCTTCAGCCCACAGGCGCTTTGCTTCCTCTGGGTTGTACTCGAGTACCTCTGCCCCGTTGAGCGAATCAGAGTGGCCAGGGATGACTGGCGAGGTGAAGTCGGTCGCCGGGGTGCGGGTGCCCTGGAAGATCGTCTTCGTGATTTCATCACGGTCGATCGCCATCGAGATAGCTTGACGACGCAGCTGTCCTTCCTCACCGTTGAAGTGCTCCAGGTTCTCCGGAATGGTGAAGGACTGGAAGATTGCCGAAGGCTGGTTTACTGCGCGGTCACCCAATTCCGTTTCGTAGCTTGCGAATGCGGAATCTGGAATAGCGTCGAGAACGTCCAGGTTGCCCGCGAGCAGGTCAGCATATGCAGCATCCTGCTGTGCGTAGAAGACGAAAGTCACGCCATCGTTCTGCGGCTTCTTGTCGCCAGCGTACTCCTCATTCGGAACGATGGTTGCGTCCTGGTTGTGGTTCCACTCCGCCAGCTTGTATGGGCCGTTGGAGATCGGGTTCTCACCGTAGGCGTCGATGTCTTCGAACGCCGAAGGGTGCATTGGGAAGAACGCGGAGTAGCCAAGGCGGGTTGGGAAATCCGCCTCAGGCTGGCTCAGCTCGATGGTAAAGGTCTTATCGTCGATGACGTTGAGGCCCTCAAGGGTTGGCACGCCTTCTGGGTCGTAGCCCTTGATGGATTCAAAGAAGCTCTCGCCGAGCAGCGAATTCGCAACGATGTAGTTCCATGCGTCAACAAAGTCGTTCGCCGTAACTGGAGTTCCGTCCTGCCACTTCACGCCGTCTTTCAGCGTGACTTTGTAGAGGGTGTCGCCCTCAAGGTCGATGGACTCTGCAAGGTCGTTGTGGATCTTGCCCTCGGTGTCGTAGTAGACGAGGCCCGAGAAGATCTCATCAATAATGCGTCCGCCACCAGTCTCGTTCGTGTTGCCCGGAATCAGTGGGTTCTGTGGCTCGGTGCCGTATGCCAGTACATAGTTGTCGCCGCCGGTCGACTCAGTCTGACCGCTCGCAGCCTCATCGTTGCCGGATCCACCACACGCAGCCAATCCGAGTGTGAGGGTTCCTACCGCCAAGATCGCTGCAGCTTTTACTGTCCGCACAGCGCCTCCTTCAGATTGTTGTTAGCTAGCTTCAATTACCTTCATTCAAGTGGACTACATCACACCCGATGAGATGCATTCTATTCCACCACATAAGATTGCGACAATGGTAAATAATTCAGGTTTCTGACATGGTTCTACACTTTTGGGGGTGCTTACTGACAGCCTTTTCACAGTTCCTTCGCCCTTGAGCGCACAAAGGTATCTAGAGAGCGCCGTGTAGACTTTCGGTCGCCCACCGCAACGATTCCTAGGAAGGGAAATACACATGGCCGGAGGTCTCCTCGCCCTCTTTGACGACGTCGCCCTCATCGCCAGAACCGCAGCTTCTTCTGCAGACGATGTGGCTTCCCTCACGGCGAAAACGTCTGCCAAAGCCGCAGGTGTCGTCATCGACGACGCCGCCGTCACGCCCCAATACGTTTCCGGCGTCACCCCGGCGCGCGAACTTCCAATGATCTGGAAGATCACGAAAGGTTCGCTACGGAACAAGTTGCTCATCATTTTGCCGATCGCGTTGGCGCTCAACGCGTTTGCGCCGTGGGCAATGGTGCCAATTTTGATGATTGGTGGCACATATTTATGTTTCGAGGGCGCCGAGAAGATCGTGCACAAATTGACCAGTGATGTTGAGGCTGACGAAGATGCGGCCGTACACCGTACTGCTCAGGACGAAGATGCACTCGTGAAAAGCGCAATTCGAACAGACCTCATCTTGAGCGCGGAGATCATGATCATCTCCCTTGACGAGGTGGCGGATCAATCCATTTGGATGGAAGCTGCCGTGCTCATTGCGGTGGGCATTTTCATCACCCTTGCGGTCTACGGCGCTGTGGCGCTGTTAGTCAAGATCGATGACATCGGCCGAGCGATGATCCAACGCGATCGCGCAGCGGGGCTGGGGCGCGCGATGGTGAAGTCAATGCCCGTTGTGCTTTCGGCGATCGGTGTGATCGGCACCGTTGCGATGCTGTGGGTTGGCGGGCACCTCATCCTTCGTGGCCTCGACGAGGTCTTTGGACTGCATGTGATTCATGAGGTGATCGAACGCGCTGTGAACACCGTGCATAACGGTGTCCTTGGTTGGTTCGTGGAGACTGGGATTTCTCTGACCGCGGGCCTGGTAGTTGGCCTGATCGTGGTCGGTGTGGTGTCCGCGATTCGGCGCGTCCGGTAAGGGGGAGGTTCCATGGCAGCGCGCTCGACCCGTACGTTGGTTCGCCCCATTGGCCTTATCTTCGTTGGGTCCCTGGGCAATCAGGTCTCCGCGTTGCTAGCTGCTTCCCTGTTCGTCGTCGCTAGTACCGTCAGCATTTCAACACTGCGCTTCTTGCTGGGCGCCGTTATTCTTCTCGTACTTTTTCGGCCGAACCCTGGTGAGATGTCGAAAGAGCAGTGGAAGCAGGCATTCATCTTCGGCGCGTCGATCGCGCTGATGAATCAGTTTTTGTACGCAGCTATCGCACGTATCCCCCTGGGTGCTGCAATCACTATCGATTTCTTGGGCCCGTGCTGCGTGACATTTTTTGGTATTCGGCAATGGTGGATTCGGCTGTGGGCGCTGGTTGCTCTCGCCGGGGTTGCATTGATTGCTGGGCCTTCGTCGGGGCTCAATCCCCTGGGAGTGGTGTTCGCGTTGTGCGGCGCCGCGTTCTGCGCGCTCTACACAATCTTCGCGGAAAAGGTGGGCAAGTCCTCGGGTGGAATGGGAGAGCTTGCAATCGCAATCACGATCGCAGCTCTGCTTACGTTGCCTTTTTCAATTCATGATGCAGTCAGGCTCGATGCGCATAGCTGGATGCTCCTGACGTTGGCGGGCTTCGTTGGCGTCGTCATCCCCTATATGGCGGACACGCTGGCTGCACGGTTTACATCGGCGCAGATTGTCGGCACGTTGTTCGCGATGGAGCCGGTGCTGGGCACGGTTCTCGGCGTGGTGTTTCGTGGTGACGTGCTCACTCCCCATCTGGTGTTAGGTATCTTGTGTGTCACGGTCGCGGGTGTTGTAATCGCATGGTTTGGCGCTGCTCCCCCACCGCCTGTTGAACAGGCCCCGCGGCGCTGGCCGCAGCAATGAGGTTGTGACTTTTTGGATGCAGATAGGAGTATGACGCTGTGGAACTCTCTCTCCCCGTGTACCCGCTTGCGCCATCGACGTGGGGCGCCGGCGAGGAGGTGACTGTCGTTGACGTCGTGCAGTCGCCTTTGTTTGCTGAATTCGGCGGCACGCGCCACACGTCATACGTGCCGGTAGTGCTCGAGCCAAACGCGGTCGAGGAGAGCTGGCGGGTGCGCAGGCTCGGCCATGGCATTGTCGGAGAAATTTCTCAGTTCGATAGGGCCCGCTATGTCGACCTGGAGCGGATCCACAAGTCTCAGCTCCTGCCGGTGACTTTAGCTGCGGTCAAGTTCGACGCCGAGCAAGGCAAATTCGCTGTTGATGTAATTCTGCCGCCGCCCCAGCTGGCGGTACCGCGCAACAACGCAGGTCTGCATAGCCTGGTACTGCCAAGTGGTGACATGGCTATCATCGATACGGAACGGGGCGAGTTCAGCGCAGAGCAGCTCGCAAGTCTCGCGCCGGGCCAGTGGTTTGTTGGACTACAAACCGCGGGTGACGCCGACGTCGTAGTGACGTTGGGTGAGCGCGTGCTCGGCTGCGTCTCGGCAGCTGACCTTGACGATGTTCGTGCCATGCTTCTCGACGCCCCTTCGCCCGACAACGGATGTGTAGTCGCCCGCGCATTTTTCTTGGATGGCATGGCGGCCCTCGACATTGCTGATTATTCAGACGCAGCAGACCCGATGTGGCTGCACGTGCCTGACCTCACGCACTCTAGCCCGGACGGTGGGAAACAATTTGAAACGGTTCAGTTCCCCGACGGCTCGTGGGCTGTCACCGTTGATCGTTCCCGTGCCGCAGTTCCTACCCGGCCGCGAACGAACACTCAGGGTGCTGAGCCTGCACCGCTGGTGGACATCGACGTCGTGGAGGACGAAGAGGCGTCGATACTTGCTGAGACAGCTACTGCTGAGCCCCCTAGCAGCGACGACGGCGATTACCTGACCGAGGTTCAAAAAGCACGGCGGCGCCGCAGCCAAGACGCAGGCCGGCACCGCAAGCCCTAAAGCGCGCTATGCTGTGGAGTGAAACCGAACCTATTTGCGAGGAGGAATCATGTCCAAGATTTTGCGCACTGACCACGGGCCGAACCCAGTTACGTTCGACATTGAGCAGGCAACGCTTGATAACGATGCATTTCGTGACACTCTGTGGACCGGAAAGCACCTTCAGCTGACGGTCATGAGCATCCCAGCAGGTGGCGAGATTGGCGCAGAGATTCACGACGATCACGACCAGTTCATTCGCGTCGAATCCGGCAAGCTGCGCGCGATGATCGGCCCATCCGAAGACAATCTGACTGTTGACAAGGTCATCGGCGACGATGACGCAGCGTTCGTTCCTGCTGGCCAGTGGCACAACTTCGTGAACGAGTCCGACGCCCCGGCGAAGGTGTACTCAATCTACGCCGCTCCAGAGCATAAGCCTGGCACTGTCCACGAGACGAAGGCCGACGCGGACGCAGACGAGCACGAACACTAGAACAGCCGAACGAGGCTGCTACGTCAGTACTCGAACACCCGCCTCTATCTGGCGGGTGATTCCGCGTGCGTCTAGAAGCTCGAGCAGCGGGATGGCAACGCGGCGGGTCGTTTCGAGCGCCTGGCGCGCGTCCGTCGTGCGGAAAGGCTGAGGCAAGTCCCGCAGCCTCGCGGTTGCAAGCGTGATCGCATCTGCGGCAACGACTACGCCGCCACCGAGTCGTAGAATCCTTCCGGCCCGCTCCGCTGCCGCAAGCTCTTTCGCCCCCAGGCCGAGCCGTTCGAGATCGCGCGCCTCGGGCGCCTTAAATGGATGGGCAAGAAGCTGCGCCTCGAGTTTCTGGACCCCTGGCTCTGCCTCCCCGAGATCGACCTCGGAGGTGTTGCAGACGTACCCGTCGCGAGTGTTGAGTTTCGCAGCGGCGACAGCAAGCGGCAACAGCTTCGCGTCTGGCAGATGCAGAGCTTCCACGGCCGCGCCAGTAGCTAACCCAGCCGACAGTGGATGCGCCGCAAGGTGTGCTTGCAATGCCTGCAGCAACGTGTCTTTCCACTCCATTACCTGCTGCGCGCGAATCCAGTACCCGGCAAACGCCACGGTACCTTGCGGGGGCTTATCGCCGACCTCAAATCCAAGGCTTGCCAACAGTTCTGGCCGCACGGCCACCCGTCTGGCGATCTCCACGTTGATATCCGGCAGCTCCTCAAGCTGCGCCGAGCGCCTCCGCCCGTCGCCGCGCCGGGGAAGGGCGGGCGGGTCGACGTCGATAGCCTCTACCCCGCCGAGAATTTGCTGCGCACCGGAGCCTCGCAGCACCAACCGGTCCCCGATGCTCAGCACCAGGTCGTGCTCGAGGATGAGCCTGGCGTGCTTTGCACCGAACGGTCGCACTTTCGCGCTGACTCCTGCAGTACCGACGTGCACCACAACCTCCTGCGGCACGTCGTTCAGTGCAGCCCCGTGGGTATGGCGCACATCCACCACAGAGGTCGTGTGCCACTTCTCTGGCGTGCACAGCGCCGCGCTACGCGAAACTTCGTCGACGCTCACTCCGCGAAGGTTGAGCGCGACGCGCATCGTCGGCTTGGCTTCTTCAACTGCGGTGTCCTCCGACTGGATACCACGCACGGTGACTTCGCGTTGACCTGCAGCGGTCTGTAGCGTCAGCGTCTGCCCAGGTTGAATTGTTCCGTTGGTGAGCGTCCCCGTAACAACGGTGCCGGCGCCTTTGATGTGAAACGCCCTGTCGACCCACATCCGGATTCGCCCGGCGGGGTCCGCCGTCGGCTGTTGCCGCAGCATCGTCACAAGCGCGCTCCTGAGTTCTTCAACCCCCTCGCCCGTCTTGGCAGAAACTTCGACAACAGGCCAACGCTCCATACTGGTACCAGCGACATTCCGGCGAGTTTCTTCAGCCACAGCTTGTCGACGCCCAGCATCCGCCTTATCCACCCGTGTCATCGCGATAACACCGTGCTGGACGCCGAACGCGTCGATAGCGTCCCGGTGATCCAATGTTTGCTGCATCCAGCCCTCGTCCGCAGCGACGACAAACAAGACATCCGTGACTGGCCCAACACCCGCGAGCATGTTCGCGATGAAGCGCTCGTGCCCAGGGACGTCCACGAACGCGATGTCTTCGCCATCGACGTTGGTCCACACGAACCCGAGGTCGATCGTGAGCCCCCGGTCTTTCTCTTCATCCCAGCGGTCCGGCTCCATTCCGGTAAGCGCTTTGACCAGGGTGGACTTTCCATGGTCGACGTGGCCAGCTGTCGCAACTACAAACACGTAACACTCAGTCCTTTCCTTGGGCCGCTCGAATCGCGGCTGCGATCTCGTGGTCGCGCTCGGGTGGCACGCAGCGCAAGTCAATCAACAACTCATTCTCGTGGACACGTCCGAGCACAACCGGGGTACCTGCCCGTAGCGGGGCTGCCAACGACTGATCAAGCGCAACAGCCCAACCGGGCAGTGGGAAGCCCGGCGCGCCGCCTCCTCCAACGCGGCCGTCGTGCGGAACCACACTGCCTCCAACCTCCGCTGCAATCGCTACTGCGCGGGCTTTGAGCTGGTCGGAGTTTGCGTGTAGGTAGTCGTGGACTGGTGTGCTGGCGATGTTCAGGCTTGCCTCCAGCGCCGCGAGGCGCAGCTTGTCGATGCGCACTGCGCGCGCCAGCGGGTGCCGCTTCAGCTTCGCAATGGCGTTCTTCGTTCCGACCATAACGCCTGCCTGCGGCCCACCAAGTAGTTTGTCGCCGGAAAACAGCACCACGTCCGCGCCATCGCCCAAAGCTGTGGTGGCATCTGGCTCGTCCGGCAGCAGCGGATCAGGGTGAAGCAGGCCCGAGCCGATGTCAGCGATCAGGGCGCAGCCGCGGGGCCGGACAAGCTCGCGAAGCTGCGCGATAGTGGTCTCCGCGGTAAACCCGTGCACCCTGTAGTTCGAGGGATGCACCTTCAGCACCGCTCCCGCGTTGTCGAGCGCCCGCTCATAGTCGAAAGGATGCGTACGGTTTGTCGCGCCGACTTCAACCAAAGACACTCGCGCGCTCTCAATGAGCTCAGGCAGGCGGAACCCCGCCCCAATCTCGATAAGTTCGCCGCGAGAGATAACGACGTCACGCCCCTCGGCGAACGTAGCCACGGCAAGGAGTAACGCTGCTGCGCCATTATTTACTACCAGCGCGTCCTCCGCCGCTGGACATGCAGCCAGGATTGCATCCGTGGCCGCCCTGCCTCTATCGCGGGATCGAACGCCTGCTGCGAGGTCCATCTCTACATCCACATATTGCGCAGCATCCACCATCGCGTCTATTGCCTGCGGGGCAAGCGGTGCTCTGCCGATGTTGGTGTGCACAACCACGCCTGTTGCGTTGAGGACTGGCGTCAGGGACCCGGGGTGGCGTCGACAAGCGTGGAGAAACTCCGGGGTGACCTCTTCAGGGGTGATCTCGCCGTCGCGGGCGCGCTGCTGCAACTTCCCTGCGAGCGCCTTAAGCGCGTGTGGCGCCAACGCGGTGTGCTCCTGCGCTGCAAGCGCAAGCAGTGCGTCTGTGCGAGGGATTCGACGGCGAGGATCATTCATGTGCTTCCCCTTACAACAACACAACGTTTTGGCGGAGACGGACAGGAATCGAACCTGCCAGGCCGAGATGCTCGACCTCACCAGTTTTGAAGACTGGGGTGGCCACCAGGACACGTACGCCTCCGAAAAGCAACGCTACCATGTGGGTATGACTGCTGATAATTCTAAGATTCGTTTGACCCAGTACGCATCCGGTGGCGGGTGTGCGTGCAAGATTCCACCCGGTGAGCTCGAAGAAGCCGTCCAGGGACTGGTTGGATTCGCTGACCCGAACGTGATCGTTGGCCTCGACGACGGCGACGACGCCTCCGCGATTCACGTCCGCGACGACCTCGCCGTCATCTCCACAGCCGACTTCTTCACCCCGGTCTGCGATGACGCCTACACCTGGGGCAAGATCGCGGCCGTCAACGCGCTCTCAGACGTCTACGCGATGGGCGGCACCCCAATCACCGCCATCAACCTGCTCGCCTGGCCACGGGATGTCCTCCCCTCAGAGCTCATCCGCGACGTACTGCACGGTGGCATGGACGCCGCCACCGCAGCCGGCATCAGCGTGACCGGCGGGCACTCGATCACCGCACCCGAGCCGATCTACGGCATGGCTGCCACCGGCATCGTGGACCCGGCCAAGCTCATGCGCAACGACGCCGCAGAGGCCGGCCTGCCCATCACCTTGACCAAGCCGATCGGCTCTGGCCTACTGAACAACCGCCACAAGGCAACCGGCGATGTCTTCCCGCAGGCCATCGAAGTAATGACCACGCTGAACAAGGAAGCCTCCGAAAAGGCAGTCGCCGCCGGTGTGAAAGCCGCTACCGACGTCACTGGTTTCGGCCTCCTCGGCCACTTGTTCAAGATGGCACGCGCTTCCGGGATCGACGCCGTCATCGACCACACGAAGGTCCCATTTATCGACGGCGCCCGTGAAACGCTCGAGGCCGGCTACATCCCTGGCGGCTCGAAGCGCAACCTTGACTGGGTACGCCCCAACGTCGACTCCGATCTGGACGGCGACGAGTTGCTGCTCCTTGCGGACGCCCAGACTTCCGGCGGGCTGCTCGTCATCGGCGAGATCCCCGGCTACCCCGTCATCGGCGAAACTGTCGCAGGCACCGGCCGCGTTCAGGTGAAGTAGCCGAAATACCAAACTAGAAATACAACACTGCCCCTCCAACACGGTGTGTGAGAGGGGCAGTGTTGTGTGTTAGCTCCAGTCGCAGCTAGGCGGTAGTGATGCCGTCATCAACCTTGCCCGCTTCACGGCGCTTGCGCAGGCGCTCCCGCTGCGGTTCAACGACGTACTTCGGGTCCTCGGTGGACTGCTTACCGGCCTCGAGCACCGCGAAACGAGTCAGGCAGGAACCCGCCATCAACGCGACACCCGAAATACCTGCGAGTACTCGACTCTTTTTACTGAACAGCGCGCCAACGCCACCAACCGCGAGGCAAACCTCGGAAGCCTTGAAAAGCTTGCCTGCCTTGCCCGTGGAAAACGCTTCCTTAGAGACGTCGTCCAGTTGGCTCGTCATGTAGGACGTCGCTGCTACATCGGCGGCTGCGCCCACGACACCGAGTGCTCGCGGCACAGCAGCATTCTCCGTCGAAGTGGTGAGCAAGCCCATGCCACCCGTCGCTGCGGTCGCAGATGATACGAACACGAACGGTAGGTTCTTGCCCGCCTCCTGCCATGCAGGCACCGACGTGTTGCCGATCAGCACCGCGGTGTACGCCGCGAGCGGCGAGGCAAGCACACCGCCAGCAATACCAGCCGGGGTCGCTGCGAACTCAATAAACGAGCGCAGCGGGCTTGGCAGCGGCAGCTTCTTGCCAGTCAGCTCGTCGAGCTCCGGAAGCATAGCAAGCCCCTGCAGCGCGGAGAACGAACCCAGCAACCAAGAGCCAACGCTCATCGGGGACGACAGCTTGAACACGCGGAACATGTTCAGCAAGCGCTCCGGGCGACCAAGGTCGAGCACCAGGCAACCGGAGCCCACCGCGGCGGCAGCCATCGAACTAATCCGCATGTTGCGACGCAGCTCCTTGTTGCCTGTCGCGTCAGCTCCCACGGCCAACAAGGAGGAGCCTCCGGCGAGGCCGCCGAGGAAGAAGTAGACACCAATCGGCCACTCCCACGGCGGGAACTTCACAATCGGCTTACCGTAGTAGGAGTCAAAGTGCTCAAAGCTTGCCTCCGGCACCATTAGCTCCTCGCCACGACGCTTCTTCGGGCCACGTGGGCGCTCGCCTTCCGCTTGATCACGTCGCCGCGGACGACGCGGCTCCTGCGGTGGACGGTAGCTATCAAACTCAGCCATTTACTTCCTACCTCCGATCAGGACCGCGGCTGCAATAGTGCCAACCATTCCGGCTGCGGCAATGACGCCGCGCTTCGCCAGCTCCGGCAAGTTCGCCGTTGGAACCACTGGGTCTGGCGGAAGCCCGTAGACCTCTGGCGCATCCAGCAGCAGGAAGATTGAGCCTGTACCGCCTACACCGTCGTTCTGGTTTGCGCCATACAGGCGAGCTTCCGTCATGCCCTGCGCGTGCAGTTCCTTCACGCGCGCCTTCGCAAGCGCGAGCATTTCGTCGTACGTGCCGTACTTGATCGACGTCGTCGGGCAGGTTTTGGCACATGCTGGCTGCTCGCCGACCTGAAGGCGGTCGAAGCACATGGTGCACTTCTGGGCCACCCCGATGTTCTTAATCGGCGCGCTCTCACCAGGTGTGAAGTCCTCGCCCTTGCCGGAACGCTCGTTGCGCTTGCGAACGCCACCATCGCTACGACGCTCAATGACGCCGAACGGGCAGCCAGCAACGCAGGTACCGCAGCCATTGCAGACGTCATCCTGTACGACGACGGTGCCGTGCTCGGTGCGGAACAACGCACCCGTCGGGCACACGTCCAAGCAACCAGCGTTCGTGCAGTGCTTGCACACGTCGGAGGACATCAGCCAGCGGAAATCCGGTGTATCCGGCAATACCGCGCGGGTGGAAGCCTCTTCGGCAGGCTTGACGCTCGGCATTCCAAGCCCGACGAGCTTTGCACCCTCTTCACGAGCCTGCAGAATCCGGTCCTCGCCTTGCTCAATGAACGCCACGTGGCGCCACGTGTCCGCGTTCAGCGAACCGGTGTTGTCGTAGGAGTTACCAGACAACTTGTAGCCGTCCTGCGGGTTTCGGTTCCATTCTTTACATGCAACCTCACACGCCTTGCAGCCAATACAAATCGACGTATCCGTGAAGAAAGCCTTACGAGCTTCCTTCTCGTACCCGATGTTGGCTGGGGATTCGGTGATCTGATTCTTCGTTTTCATCGTCAAAACCTATCCTTCCCCGTTCGCCATATTCTTCTTCGTCGAGTCGTACTTCGCCGCCTCTGTGTCACCGAGCTGCTCACCAACGATGACGTCTTTCGACTCGTCGGTCAGCTTGGTACCGGTGTCCTCCGTCAGGCGCGCACGGCGCTGGTACTCACGCACCAGCTTCATGCGGTCCTCGCCGCGCGGGCGTCGGCCCGGCCGGATATCAACCGCGGAAACCTTCGACGCCTGGATGTTGACGTTCGGGTCCAGCATGATGCCCAAAAGGTCGTTCGGTCCATCGCCTTCGACCTCGGCGTAGGAACCTGCGCCGAAGTGATACGGCATACCGATCTGTTGGAACTCATGACCGTCGATGACCAGGGTCTTCATGCGCTCCGTGACCAGCACTCGCGCCTCGATGGCGTTGCGCGGCGAGATGATCGTCGCCCAGTCACCATTCTTGAGCCCGACCGCTTCGGCCAGCTTATGCGAGACCTCACAGAACAGCTCCGGCTGCAACTCCGCCAAGAACGGCAAGCTTCTCGTCATCGAACCAGAGGTGTACGCCTCCGTCAGACGGTAAGTGTTCAGCATGTACGGGAACACGCCAACACCCGGCTCGCCAAAGTTCGGCGCCGAGAGGTTGTCCTCCCCACGCATCACAATTCGCGACGGCGACTGCTGCTGCTTGTACAGCGGGTTCGCAAACGGGGACTCCTGTGGTTCGTAGTGCGTCGGCATCGGGCCGTCAACCATTCCGGTTGGCGCGAACAGCCAGGCCTTGCCGTCCGTCTGCATGATGAACGCATCGTCGCCTGCAAGCGCTGCAGGACCGACCGCGTCGCGCTCTGGCTTAAACCCAGGTGCGCGGTTGACCGGGAAGTCCACAACATCGTCGGACTCCCACAGCTCCTTGTCCTCGTTCCACCAGACCAGCTTCTTGCGCTCCGACCATGGCTTGCCGTCCGGATCCGCAGAAGCACGGTTGTAGAGCACGCGACGGTTCATTGGCCATGCCCAGCCCCACTCCAACGCCATCGCGTTCTGCTCCTGGCCTGGGCGCTTGTTCGCCGAACGGTTGACGTCGTCAGCGTACACACCACAGTAAATCCAGCAACCAGAGGAGGTTGAGCCGTCAGCCTTGAGATCCGCAAACTTGTCTACAAGCTGTCCCTTGCGAGGACCGTCGAGATAGTAGCCGTTGATCTCCTTCAGCACCGACTCCGGCAGAATCTCACCGTGCTCATCGCACTCGTAGTCCCAGGTGATCTTCTGCAACGGCACGTCGCGCGGGTCGGTCGAGTCCTTGACTCGCTCCTTCAAGCGAAGTCCCAAGTCGTAGAAGAACTCGAGGTCACTCTCGGCATCGCCCGGCGCATCCTTGGCCTTGTAGCGCCACTGCAGCACGCGCGAGGTCTGGGTAAACGTACCTGCCTTCTCAACGTGGTTCGCAGCTGGGAAGAGGAACACCTCAGTGTCGATCTCCTCCGGCGAAATCTCACCGGACTGCACCTCTGGAGAGTCCTTCCAGAACGTTGCCGTTTCGATTTCAGAGAAATCACGTACGACGAGCCACTTCAGCTTGGTCAGCGCCATGCGCTGAATGCGACCGTTCGACTGCGCAACCGCAGGGTTCTGGCCGAAGACGAAGTAGCCGTCGACAAGCCCCTGGTTCATCAGCTGCAGCGTGTGGTACGTCGAGTGCGCACCAGTCAACCTTGGCATGAGGTCCATGCCCCAGTTGTTCTCCTCGGTTGCGGCGTCACCCCAGTAGGCCTTCATCAACGACACAGCGAAGGTGTCGCCGGTCTGCCAGAAGCCCTTCTGATCACGCTTCGACACTGCTGCCAAGTACTCGTCCCACGTCTGGTGCGTGGACTGCGGCATCGGCAGGTAGCCAGGCAGGATGTGGAACAGCGTCGGCACGTCCGTGGAGCCCTGAATCGATGCGTGGCCACGCAGCGCCATGATGCCCGAACCCGGACGGCCGATGTTGCCCATCAGCGTCTGCAGGATCGCACACGTACGGATGAACTGTGCGCCCAACGTGTGCTGAGTCCAGCCAAGCGCGTACGCGAAGCAGGTGGTGCGATCGCGGCCAGAGTTCTCCGCAATCGAGTTCGCGAGGAAGTAGAAGTCCTCCTCGGAAATACCACACGACTCAGCAACAACCTGCGGGGAGTAGCGGGAGTAGTGGCGCTTCAAAATCTGGAAGACTGTTCGCGGATCCTGAAGGGTTTCATCCTTCTCAACGTCCCACGAAGTCTGCGCATCCCACTTCTTACGCGTCTGCCACGAATCGTTGGAGTAGCCACCCGTTTCAGGGTCGTATCCAGAGAACAGACCCTCAAGGTCCTCCGTATCCTGGAAGTCTTCACTGATCAACGTCGAAGCGTTGGTGAATGCCTTGACGTACTCCTCGAAGTACAGGTTGTTTTCCAGCACGTAGTTGATGACAGCACCCAACAGAATAATGTCGGTACCACCACGAATCGGGATGTGCTTATGCGCCATCGCCGACGTACGCGTGAATCGAGGGTCAACGTGGATGATTCGTGCACCACGCGCCTTCGCCTCCATGACCCACTGGAACCCAACTGGGTGCGCTTCGGCCATGTTTGACCCTTGGATGACAATGCAGTCCGCATTCGCCATGTCCTGCAGTGGCTGGGTCGCTCCACCGCGTCCAAACGAGGATCCCAAACTGGGAACCGTGGAAGAGTGTCATATACGAGCTTGGTTTTCTACCTGCACCGCGCCCGCTGCAGTCCACAGCTTCTTGATCAGGTAGTTTTCCTCGTTATCCATCGCGGCGCCGCCCAGGCCTGCGATGCCCATGGTTCGACGCACAGGGCGCCCCTTGTCGTCGAAGTCCTGCCAGCCGTTTTCACGGGCTTCGAGGAACCTGTCGACGACCATTTCCATGGCGGTTTCGCGGTCAAGCTTGACCCATTCCTTGGAGCGCGGTGCTCGGTACAGAATGTCGGTCACGCGGTTTTCCGCGTTGACGAGCTGCTCGGAAGCTGCACCCTTCGGGCACAGGCGTCCGCGTGAGTGCGGAGAATCCGGGTCGCCTTCAATTTGAATGACCTTATTGTCTTTTACATATACGCGCTGGCCACAGCCAACAGCGCAGTACGGACACACGCTCTTGACAACGCGGTCCGCTTCTACAATGCGGCCTTCCATTTCTTGGCTGCGCGCAGATTCGGTGTTTTCGCCTCGGGCGAAGGCGTCACCACCGCGTATCTGGCGCACAACCGGCCAATTTAAGGGACTAAAACGAGACATACCGGCAAGGATAGCCCATTTTGCGAAGGTTCCCCATCGACATACCCCCAGGTCATTGATTAGGATACCCTTACTTTTGATGCATTTTTGCCTCGCAGGCGTAAAATAGCGCCGTAACATCAGTTTTCAACTACACCTTCAAAGGAGCTTGACTATGGACAAGAAATTGCAAGATGCAATGAACGAGCAGGTCACTGCGGAATACGAGGCGGCATTACTGTACCGCCAGCTCGCATACACGATGGAGGCACAGTCCTTCCCAGGCTTCGCGTCCTGGTTCGCTGAGCAGGCCCACGAGGAGTGCGACCACGCGGAGAAGTTCGCAACCCACCTGATCGACCGCGGCCACGACGTCACCCTGCACACAGTCGCCCTCGACGCACCTTCGATCGATTCCCCACTGGCGGCGTTCCAGGCGGCGCTTGAGCACGAGCGCAAGGTCTCCGCGATGATTCGAAACATCGCTGGCATCGCCGATGAGGTCAAGGACTTCGATTCCCGCTCCCTCATCACGTGGTTCCTCGACGAGCAGATCAGCGAAGAGGCAACGGTTTCCGAGATTGTTGACCAGCTGACACTTGTCGGCAATGATGGTTCTGGACTGCTGCGCCTGGACTCGGGTCTTGGTCAGCGCAACGATTCTTCGAACTAACCCAATATTCGCCCAATAATTATCGACGTCCACTTCCCCACAGCCTGCTGCGGTGAAAGGGGACGTCGAATATTTTGCCTCACGACGTTTCATCCCAGGAGCCCCATGCCTTTGCCGCCTTTGACCCGAATTATCGCCTGTGCCACTACTCTTGCTCTTGCTGCGACCGGTCTTTCGATTCCTGTCGCACACGCACAAGCGAACTCGATTTTGCCTGCCTGGCCTACGATCCGGCCGCATGGCCCTGAAGATCTTCCGACGAAGCCAAAGCAAAAACCGATGAAGATGCCAGATGGCACCGTCGTCCAAATCATGGGTGATGTGCTCGGCCCGTGGGCTGCACATGTCGGCATTGGGGCCGGCGACTTGGGCGCCATGACACCGCTCAACGGTGACGAATTCGCGATGATCTTCGGCGACTCATTCCGCGGCAAAAAGTTTGGGGAAGGCGACTGGATCAGCCCCATTGGCGTGGTTGCGCGAATGAATAACGGACAGATCGAAATCCTTCGCCCGCTCAAGGGGCACCGTGACGCATACGGCCTGATCAACTACTACCGCGAGGAAGGCGACAAGCTAACGCTCATCCCGTCGGATGTGATCAACATCAACGGCACGCTCTACATGCAAGGCATGTGGAACCGCGGCATCGGCAATGTGCTCGAGACACAGACATGGAAGTCCACCGATGAAGGGAAAACGTGGAAGAGCATTGGGCGCACTCCCAACCATTACCTCAATGGACTTGGCCAGCTCATTTCCTGGGAAAAGGGCCCGGACGGCTACATCTATGCAGTGATGTCGGGCTTCCAGCGCAAACACGACGTGTACCTGGCTCGCTTTACCGAGGACCAGATCGGCGACCAGCCAAGTTGGGAACTGTTTAATCCGAACACCGGCGAGTGGGGCAACGAAGCTGGCGCGATCCTGCACGGTAACAAGATCAAGGCCGGCGAGATGAACCTGCGCTTCATCGACAACCACTGGGTGTTCGTGATGTTCAACGAGGCCACGCTCGCCGTCGAGGTCCGCATTTCGGATACGCTGCCACAAAGCTGGAACGACGTGCCTGTCGCGACAATCGCCAAGAATGGCTACTGGGACTTTCAGCAGACGCCGATGAATTTCTCCCAACCTTACGGTGGGTACATCGTACCGGGTTCCACGATCGCGAACCTCGACGTCGTCATTTCGCAGTGGAACACGAACACCAACGAGCGCTACATGTCGACGCAGTTCAACGTCAAGGGCCTGGACACGTTCTTCGGTATTGACCCTGAATCGATGCGCCCGCACGACCAAAACGATGTCGACGTCAACGTCACACCAAACCCACCGCAGACCGACGACATGGACGCCGAAGATAACCTGATGTCCTCGGAGGGCAGTTCTAAGACGAAGGCGGCACTCATCACGGTTGGTGTGCTCGCCGGGCTGGGCTTAATCGCTGCGGTGGCGTGGCCTACTATCCGTCAGTATCTACCACCGCAGCTGCAGCAACTCGTGGGCTAGCGCAGCTCGTCCCTCACGTAATCCTCGACGTTTTCCATGAATGCCTTCGGCGGGGCAAAGAAGTTGCACCCGGTGAGTGCCGTGGAAAAGTCGAGGATTCTGTCGTAGTTGCCAACTGGCTCGCCGATGAACATGCGTCGCAGCATCCGCTCGGTGATGGCGACGTCTTTTGCGTAGCTCATAAAGAATGTGCCCTGCTGGCCGGCTGCGTCACCGAAGGTGAGGTTGTTGCGGACGATCTCCAACGATTCGCCGTCTTCATCTTCGATCGAGTTCACAGCGACGTGGCTGTTGGCCGGTTTCGCGTCGTCGTCGAACTCGATGTCTTCGTGCTTCGTTCGGCCGATGACGCGCTCCTGCTCCTCGACGGGCAAATCGTCCCAGGCTTTCAGATCGTGGACGTACTTTTGCAGCACGATGTGGCTGCCACCCGCCCACTTTCCTTCGCGGATAATCGCCGTTGCGATGCCGTCTTGGCCACGCGGGGACTCGGTGCCGTCGACAAACCCGAGTGGGTCGCGGAAGTCCTGGTACTGGAAGGCGTGCGTCTCATCGAAGTCTTCGATGGCGTCGCCGAGCTGTTTCGTGATGCGGCGCGCAAGTTCGAAGGCGACGTCGTATTCGTCGGCACGAATGTGGAAGAACAGGTCGCCCGGTGTCGACGGCGCGTGGTGCTTCTCTCTTTGCAGTTCAACGAACTCGTGGAGGCCTTCGGGCTTTTCCACGGTGAAGAGGCGATCCCACATCTTGGCACCGATGCCGAGCACTGCGCTCAAGTGAGCCTCGGGCCAGCGGAAGCCGACGCCGTTGACGAGCCCCGCGAGGCCACCGATGATGTCCACCACCTCCCCCTCATGACCCGGCGCGATGGTCAACGTCAAAAAGATTGCGTCTTTTGACTGCGGCAGGATGACGTTCTGGGAGACTTCTGTCGAATGTATGTCGCTCATAGGTGCCATCATATGCCCCTATGCTCTTTCGCCACTGGCGACCACCCGGTAGAGTCAGTGCGATGGAGACTTCCCGCAGCACAGGGCCCTGGGCGGCGTTGTGGTCGATGATGGTCGGGTTTTTCGTGATTCTGGTGGACTCGACGATCGTTGCCGTCGCTATTCCTGCGATTTCCACCGCGTTTAACGCCACCTACAGCCAGATTATCTGGGTGAACAGTTCGTACTTGCTGGCGTACGCGGTGCCGCTGCTGATTACGGGGCGGCTCGGAGACAGGATCGGACCGCGGACCGTGTACCTGTGTGGCTTGAGCCTGTTCACGGTCGCCTCGCTAGCGTGCGGTTTGGCGACCTCGATCGAGGCTCTGATTCTTGCCCGGGCTGTGCAGGGCTTTGGCGGTGCCCTAGTGACACCGCAGACGATGTCGGTGATGCTGCGCACGTTCGCACCGCAGCAGCGGGGTGGCGCCATGGGCGTCTGGGGCGCAACGGCAGGGGTAGCGACAATCGTTGGGCCGCTGCTCGGCGGTCTCCTCGTGGACGCCTGGGGCTGGGCGTGGATCTTCATCATCAACGTCCCGGTGGGCATTGTTGGCATCGCATTGGCGTGGGTCTTCGTGCCGAGGCTCGAGCAGAATGCACGGACGTTTGACTGGGTTGGCGTCGCTCTGTCGGCTTCGGGCATGTTCTGCCTGGTGTTCGGCATCCAGGAAGGACAGAAATTTTCCTGGAGCTTCCCCATCGTTGCGCTCATTTGCGCCGGCGCCGTGTTGCTGTCGCTCTTCGTATGGTGGCAAACAAAAACCACCCGGGATCCGTTGGTGCCGTTGGAGCTGTTTTCCGACCGAAACTTTTCCCTCGCCTGCGTAGCAATTTCTACGGTTGGGTTTGCAATCTCCACCTACGTCATTCCGTGGATGATCTACGTGCAAAACGTGCAACACTACTCGCCAACCCAAGCAGCGTTGCTCCTGCTTCCCGCGGGATTGATTTCTGGATGCTTCTCGCCTTGGGTCGGCAAGCTCACCAACACGCATCAGCCCAAGCCGTTCGCGATCGCAGGGCTCTCGCTCGTCGCGGTCGCGATTGGTGCCGCGGCCTTCATTACCGACCCGAGTGTCTCCCCAATGTGGTTACTCGCGGTCTCCGTGATCAACGGGTTTGGCAACTCCATGGTGTGGGGGCCATTGTCCATGATCGCGACGCGAAACCTCGATCCGCGCCTGGCAGGGGCGGGCTCCAGCGTATATAACACCGTGCGCCAACTTGGCGCGGTCATTGGCTCTGCAGGTATCGCGGCAATGATGTCGCAGCAGCTCACGCGCCAGCTCGGGCCGGCGGCTGCCGACTTTTCCGGCGGCGGGAGCACCCAAGCGCTCCCCGACGTGCTTCACCAACCATTCGCGCAGGCGATGTCCACGTCTATGCTTCTGCCGTTGAGCCTCGTCATCGTTGGTGTACTGGTTTCCACCAGATTTGTGCGCACCCAGTCTTGGAACGATTAATCTTCCAGGGAAATCATGTACACAGGTGGCTCAATCTTGAAGTAGCCGAGGTGCTCCCAGAAAGCACGCCCTGCGTCGTTGCCTTCTGCCACCATCAGGTGCACTGCTGGGGCTTTACGTTCGCGCAGCCATTGCACGCAACCGTCGGAAAGCAAGCGCCCCACGCCGCCTCCCCGAGCGCTAGGGCGCACTCCTGTCATGTGAATCCACCCGCGGTGGCCGTCGAAACCTACGATAGTCGCACCGTCAACGACACCTTCTGCAGACTCAGCAACGAGCACCGTACTACCAGGACTTTCCATCGCAAGATCGAAATCGGTCGGCGGGTCATTCCATTCTTGGGTAATGCCAGATTCATCCCAAACATCGACGACCGCCTGGCGGTCCTCGGGGCGAGCTTCACGCAATGTGTACATAACAGGTAAGAATAAACGCTGAAAGGTAGAGCATGAAATGCGACGCAAACCCCGCACTCCAAAGAAAAACATCACGGGAACATTCCCCGTAGACACCGGCATGGCAGCCATCATCGCCGACGAACTTCGCGACGGCGGCTACACCCTCGAACTCAACCGCGTGCCAAGCTCCTACGTTGTACTCGGCGCGCCGGAGGTGCTGACGTTCGACTACATGCAGTGGATCACGGGATTCATCCGCCCCGGCGACACCGTGCCCTCGGATTTCCGCGCAGTCCACCTCGGCGGGGCCGCGTGCACGCTGCCTGCATACTTCGCACACCGTTACCCCCAAAGCCACCAGACGGCAGTGGAGATCGACCGGGAACTCGCACAACTCGTACGCTGGGCATTTCAGGAGAACCTCGAGCCGGTCACAATCCGCTGCGCCGAAGCACGTGCTTTCACTCATGCCTGCCAACCACGCAGCCTTGACCTCATCGTTCGCGACGTTTTCAGCGGCCCCTCCACCCCTCGCCCGTTGACCACCGTCGAGTTCTTCCGTGCCTGCGCTGCCGCTCTTCGCCCGGGTGGCATGTACATCGCAAACATCGGCGACAGGCAGCAGCTTCCAAACACCCGCGCAGAGGTTGCCGGGCTCCTCGAGGTGTTCTCTTACGCAGTGGCCGTCGCACCACCAGCGATGCTCGACGGCCACGAGTACGGCAATGTCATCGTCGCAGCGAGCAACACCCCCTTAGTTTTCGACGCCACCACCGCCCCTTCCCTTGCCGTCAAGGATGGCACGACGCTGCTCGACGGCGCTTCCACTCGCCGCCTTGCCCGGCGCGACTAGGCCAACTGCTGCGCTTCCGGCACCCAAAGCTTGCGGGCACCGCGGAACGTTGCGCTCACTCCGAGCAGCACCAACAATGTGAACACCGGCACAGAGACAAAGCCGTAGCCGTAGGAGCCGAAGTAGTCTTTCACCCACCCCCAGACAGCCGCACCAATTGAAAGCCCAATTGGGTAGGCCATCCCCAGCGTGCCCCAAATCTTCGAGAACTCTTTCTGGCCAAACGAATGCTCTGCGATCAGTGGTGGGGCGACGGTGCCGCTTGCAGTACCGAGGAAGATGAAGATCACGAAGAACACGTAAGGCAGGAGCGTGGTCATGTATGCCCACGCCGCGGTCGCGCCGGCCGCAATCAGCAGCACGATCCACAGGGCCCGCTCCAGGCCGACTTTGTCGATGAACCAGCCAAGAAACGGTTTGAACACGATCAGACAAATCGTTGCCGTGATAATGATTGTTGAAATCTCCTCTGGGCGAAGCTCCACACCCCACGGCTTGTCAGAAAGGTAGTTCACGAAGTGTTGCGTCATCCCGTAGATCGCGCCCAACAACAGCAATGAGGCCGCCAATACGTAGAACCAGATGCTGCCAAAAGCCTCCCGCTGCGTCATTCCCGGCTCGTAACCAGTTTTCGTGGTCACTTCATCTGCCGGTGCCACCTCCGCACCGTACGGGCGTAGGCCGAGATCCTCAGGGTTGCTGCGGATCAAGAACAACGCCGGTCCCGTTGTCAGCACAACCATTGCGACGGCCATAATCACCATCGAGGTCCGCCATCCAACGGTCCTCAGCAGGATCGGCACTACTACGCCGAGGATCACACCGCCCACTCCTGTTCCCGCCAGGACGATGCCCAACACGGTTCCTCGTTTAGCCACAAACCAGCGATTGATAACGACGATCGGGACGTACTGCAGCGAAAGCCCCACGCCGATACCAATGACGATTCCGGCTGCATAAAACCACCACAGAGATTGTGCGGCGGAAAAGACAACCAAGCCACCCGCAGCAATGAGACCACCAAGGACCAACAAGCCAGGCGCCTTGATTCGGTCAATGAGCATGCCAGCCACCGGCATTGACGCCGCGGAAGCGAAGCCATACAAAGTGAAATAAATCATAAACGCACCTGCACGGGTCCCAGGAAAGTCCCCGAGCACCGCCGGTGTAAAGAAACTCAGACCAGTCAGCGTTATTGAAAACGCCACCTCTACCAGCAAGGCACCGATAATGACCATCAGGTGACGTGCCGGGATTTTCCCAGCGGATTGAATATGCCCTTCAGTCGCAGCCATGTCCGCTACTCCCTCGCAGTCAAAAGAGAATTTGAATGGACTTAGTGTACGTCCGCCTCCGACACAATTGGCGTTTTTGGGTTCTGTGACAGAGGGCTGGCAGAGGGCTAAGGTAACAACTCTGTTACTTCCGGGAGAAAGGGCTGATCTTTGAACCATTTTCGCGCCATGTTCACGATGGCACCCGCACGCCGGGACCATATCCCTGCCTTCCGCACAGCCGCCGGAGTAGCCATCCCACTCCTACTCCTGCTCTGGATCGGCCGCTTCGACCTTGCAATCTACGCCAACTTTGGCGCGTTTACGGGTGTTTATGGACGCCACGAAACCCGACAGGATAGGGCACGGCACCAGCTCCTTGCTGGTACCGCCATCGTGGTCGCGATCGCAATTGGCGCGACGATGTCCTGGACCCACACCAACCAATGGCTCATTATGCTCATCTCTGCCGTCGCGTCCTCGGTGTGGGCGACCATCGCGCTGTGGTCAGGTACACGCCCAACCGGGTCCGTCTTCGTACTCTTCGCAATCGCCGCGGTGGGGTCCCTTGCCCACCCGGCACACCCACTGATCGCTACAGCAGTCGCTGCTGCGACGGCCGGTCTTTGCTTTGGGCTCGGGAGAATATCGCACCTCATAGGGGAAGGTCCCAATGTGCGTGAACCGCGAGGGGAGGAAGTGGGCGTCGATAAGCAGGCGCTGAAGCGAGAGGCAGCGCGATTCTTCCTCGCTCCCCTGCTCGCTGGAACGATCGGCATCATCTCCGTCGCTCTCATTGACCCGCTGTCGCACTTCTACTGGGCGATGGTCGCTGCGGTAGTGCCGCTGGTCAACAACCGCTACCGCGTGCAGTACTTTCGTGCCTTGCAACGTATGCTCGGCACCCTTTCCGGCATTCTCGTCGCCGGGTTCCTCCTCTCGCACCACATGCAGGAATGGCAGTTCGTGATATGGATCATCATCCTGCAGTTCTTGACCGAAACCTATGTCACCCGCAACTACACGCTGGCAGCGAGCTTCATCACCCCGACCGCCCTGCTGATGATCCAAGCCGTCGAACCTGCCCCCGTCGCGCCAATGCTCCTTGCGCGCAGTGCGGAAACCATCCTCGGTGCTGCCTCAGCGCTCGTAATTATCGCCATCGGATATACCAGAACCAACCCGCACTTGGTACGCCAACGCCTCAAGGCTGCCACCCCTAAAGCCTAAGGCCTAAACCTCAAACCGATACTCGGAGCCATACCGCGGCTGGTACAGCGCCGCATACTCCACATCCACAGCCCTGAAGTGTGGCGATGTCACTTCAGCAAGTGCCTGGATATAGTCCCCTACGATCGCCTTCGGCAGGCGCAGCCCCATCGTTAGGTGCGGAATCCACCGAGCACCACGGCCATCGGGATTGAGCTCGTTGAGCTCCCGCGCTGCTCGCTCAAGCTCGTCCGGGCCCTGCAGCAGCCACGCCACCGTCTGCTTCGACTTCGTCCCGAACACCACCGTGCCTACCCTGTCCAGACGCGCAGGCAATAACTGGGGCAGGAGTTCCCCTGCTCGGGCGATCACCTTTCGAGCCATCTGAGGAGCGAACGTCACTGACACGTGCGGGCGCTGCTGCTGAACGGGAAATCCGCGCTGCGCCAGCTCCTCATAAATCTTGCGAATCTCCTGCTCCTGCGTCTTCGGCAAGCGCAGCAAAATGTTCTCCGGGGACATACGACCTCACTCGTTGATGTCTTTCAGGTCCACGATAACGTCGGGGTTGCCGAACGCCTTGCGGACACGCTCGAGGGCATCGGGAAGGCTCAGCCCGTCGGCGGCAGCGCTTAAGATCACGTCTTGTAGGTCGCCTCCTCGGCCCCAATCTTTGTAGTCATCAAACCCATATCCAGTGCCGGTGAGCACTTTGTCATCGTTGAACTTCAGCGCCATGACACCGTTTCCAACCCGCCACATCCACCCCGTCCCTGGGCAAGGCTCACTGGTTTTCGCTTTGCAACATGGCGTCGGAATCATCTCGAGACCCATGTACCGGTAGCGATCATCACTGTCATTGCTTGCCATGTTCGTCGAGCGCCTCCACCCTCAAGTGATTGTCTGCCACGTCTCAACGTACCAAACCGCCAGAAAGTTCGTTCATTTGTTCGAATCGTGCCGATCTGTGTCGGCGGGGGTTGATAGGGTGAGAGCAACTCACGAAAGGAGGGGTCATGACCAGCACAATCACCCGATGCGTCAACGATATTTCGGCAGCGCTGCGCACGTTAAGTGAGCTTTTCGCCGACCCCTCCGCCCTCACATTCAGTGATATCCGGCACGAAATGGAACGCCTCGAGGAGCAATTCAAAAAGAAGGCAACTATCGACGCCGCGTTCGCCTTCATCGCCGAGCGCGAAGAAGCTGGCCGAATTGTCGGCGCTAACTACCCCAACGCGTACCTCCAGCAGTGCCTCGACCTGTCAAAGGGCGAAGCCTACAACCGCCTTGAACGCGGCCGACTCCTCTTCGGCCAGCCGCCAGCACCTAGCACTCCCCCGGCCAGCAAGGAAAGCACCGAGGAGCTTTTCGCTCGCACCCATGAAGTGGAGCAGCAGCAGGCAACTGTCAGAAGAACGTCTTCCCAGGTTAGTGCAGAGAAGCAAAACATCATCCGGCGCGAACTCGACAAGTTGCTCAAAGCTGGCGTGGACGAACGCACCCGCATCTACTCCGCAGCCATGACCGAGGGCTTACGTCGCAACCCCGAAGACCTCCGGCAGTTCGTTCGCCGCGCAGTCAGCGACGTCAACCGGAAACACGCCCCACATACCAACCCTAATGCCGGGTATGAAAATCGTGGCATGTCCATTGGTCGTCGCAAATCGGATGGCACTGTAGACATCTACATCAACGCTACGGCTGGAGATGCCGCCCTGATCAAAGCGCACACAGACAAGGGCCTCGCGCCAAACTCCAACCTTCCAGCAGCGATGCACGACGAAGTGGACTCCCGCACCCGGCAGCAACGTCGGTTCGACAAGTTCTTCGCCATTTTCAAACAACACGAGCAATCGCATCAGAAGGCGAACGGCGGCGCTGCCTCGGTGGTCATTGCACTTACTCTCGACGACCTCGCCGACGGCGATGCTTCCATGCTTTACGGCACCAACACCGGCATCGAAGTCGACTGTTTCGATCTTGTACGCCTCGGCATGGACGGAACTACAGACTTCCTCCTCCAAGTGGACGGCGTCACCTCAGTACCACTGTGGATGGGGAGAACCACCCGGCTCGCATCGGTCGAACAGCGAATCGCAATGTTCGCCATCCAAGGAGTATGCTCCTGGCTCGGCTGCACCACCCCTATGTCAGAATGTGAGGCACATCATATCCTCGCCTGGATAAAGGGCGGACACACCGATATCGAAAACCTCACTGGTCTTTGCCGCGAGCACCACAGATGCAACAACGACAACAGAGACGGCTCCTTCAACAAGGGCTACATGGATTTCGACCCGCAAACAGGCAAAGCGGGATACCGAAAGCACCCGTCCGATCCAATGAAATTCAACCAATCGGTGCCTGCGAAACACTCGGCAGTCAGCAGAATCTACGCCGCAAAAGGCAGGTGCAACTGCGTACGGACCGGAGAGCGTGACCCCGCCTTGTATCCGCCAGGCCTCTCACCTCCCGTTACGGCTCCACTATCTCAAAGCGCCTAGGGTCGGAGGCATGAAGATCTTTACCGTCGGCCATTCAAACGTCGAGTTTGACCAATTCGTGGGCATGCTCGAGGCTTCCGGCGTGCGTGCAGTCGTGGACGTGCGCAAGCTTCCCGGCTCCAGGAAGTACCCCTGGTTCAACGACGATCAACTTGCCCAACACTTACCTGGGCACGGCATCGAATACTCCCGAAACGAAGGGCTCACCGGGCGGCGCAACGTGTCCAAAACAGTCCCCTTCGAGGTGAACGGCAACTGGCGCAACCGAAGCTTTCACAACTACGCGGACCACGCCCTTGGCGACGAATTCGCACAGTCACTCCAAGCGCTCAGGGAACAAGCCAGGACATGCCCAACAGTAATCATGTGCTCAGAGGCAGTCTGGTGGCGTTGCCACCGACGCATCATCGCCGACCACCTCCTGGCCCACGGCGACAACGTGCAGCACATCATGAGAATGACGCAGCATGGCCCCACCCTAAGTGCAGCGAAGCTTAACGACGGAGCTGTCGTCGGCGAGGATAAGAAAGTACGCTACCCGGAGCAAGAGACCAAGTAGCACGTTTCAACTACCCACCGCTGCCCCTGTTCCCATTTCCGCAGTACGCGCCCATTTTTAGCTAGAGGGGCGCTAACCTCTCAAAAGCCTCCCAAAATGCATTGATTGAACAGGTGGCAAACTCTTCGCTTCAATGTCAGTTCAGCGCGTTTGAAATAGTTCAGTATTGACTGTATAGTTCAGCACATGCTGACTATTGCTTCGCGCCTCGATGTCATGAACCGGCTCGGCCGGGCCATGGCGGATCCGACGCGCTCCAGAATCCTGATGACCCTACTCGACGGCCCGAGCTACCCGGCTGTGCTTTCGCGCGACCTGGACTTGACCCGCTCGAACGTCTCGAACCACCTGACCTGCTTGCGTGACTGCGGCATCGTCGTCGCCGAGCCGGAGGGCCGCAAGACACGCTACGAAATCGCCGATCCGCACCTCGCGACAGCGCTCAACGCGCTAGTGAACGCGACGTTGGCTGTCGACGAGAATGCCCCGTGCATCGACCCTGAGTGCTCGGTGCCCGGCTGCGACGAGAAAGGAACGGACGCATGAGTTCAGCGTGTGGATGCGAACACGAACCAACCACGGAAATCGAAGATCTTGATCGGCCATGGTGGAAGGACCCCGAGTTGCTACTGCCGATCTTCTCCGGCGTAGCCCTCTGCATAGGTCTGGCGCTGGGCTGGTCCGGGCTAGAGGCACCCGCGACAGTACTGTTCTGGGTCGGCCTACTGTTGGGGGCGTATACGTTCGCGCCCGGCGCTACCCGGAACCTTGTCACGAAGCGCAAGCTCGGCATTGGCTTGCTGATGACAATCAGCGCGGTCGGCGCGGTAATCCTCGGTTACGTCGGAGAGGCCGCGGCGCTAGCGTTCCTGTACTCGATCGCCGAGGCGCTGGAGGACAAGGCGATGGACCGGGCCCAGAGTGGACTGCGAGCACTGTTGAAATTGGTACCACAGACCGCGACGGTGCTGCGCGACGGCACGGCGGTCGAAGTCGCAGCGAAGGACCTCGTGGTTGGCGAGCTGATGCTCGTTCGCCCCGGGGAGCGGATCGCCACGGACGGCATCATTCGTTCCGGACGCTCCAGCCTTGACACCTCAGCGATCACCGGAGAATCCATTCCGGAGGAGGTCGCACCGGGCGACGAGGTGCCCGCAGGAGCGATCAACTCCGCCGGTGTGCTGGAGGTCGAGACGACCGCAGCTGGAACTGACAACTCGCTGACCACACTCGTGGACCTGGTCGAGCAGGCACAGGCGGAAAAGGGCGACCGCGCCCGGATCGCCGACCGGATTGCCCGACCCCTAGTGCCCGGGGTGATGATCCTGGCGGTGCTGGTCGGCGTGATTGGCTCGCTGCTGGGCGACCCCGAGACGTGGATCACCCGTGCGTTGGTGGTTCTGGTCGCAGCGTCGCCGTGCGCGTTGGCAATCTCCGTGCCGCTGACGGTCGTGGCCGCGATCGGCGCGGCCAGCCAGTTCGGCGTGGTCATCAAGTCCGGCGCGGCGTTCGAGCGGCTCGGCGGCATCCGTCACCTGGCGGTGGACAAGACCGGAACCCTCACCCGCAACCAGCCTGAGGTTACCGGGGTGGTCCCGGCAGACGGATTCGATCGGGCCCAGGTGCTTTCCTTCGCAGCGGCAGTTGAGCAGCAATCGACGCACCCCCTCGCCGCGGCGATCGCGGCAGCGGCGCCCGAAGCACCCGCCGCCTCGGACATCAGCGAGGAAGCCGGTCATGGCATCGGCGGCACCGTCGAAGGTCGACGGGTGCTGGTGGGCAGCCCCCGGTGGATCGACGCCGGGCCACTGAAGGCAGACGTTGAGCGCATGGAGTCCGAGGGCCAAACCTGCGTACTGGTCACCGTCGATGACGCCCTCGCCGGGGCGATCGGGGTCCGCGACGAGCTGCGTCCCGAGGTTCCCGAAGCTGTGCAGACCCTGCACGCTAACGACGTGAAGGTGAGCATGCTCACCGGCGACAACACTCGCACCGCCCGGGCGCTGGCTGAGATCGCCGGGGTCGACGATGTGCGCGCCGAGCTACGCCCAGAGGACAAGGCAAGCATCGTCGCCGAACTCTCCTCCAAGACGCCGACGGCCATGATCGGCGACGGCATCAACGATGCTCCGGCACTGGCGGGCGCAACGGTGGGTATAGCGATGGGAGCGACCGGCTCTGACGCCGCGATCGAGTCCGCTGACGTCGCCTTCACCGGCCACGACCTCCGGCTGATCCCTCAGGCACTGCAACACGCCCGCCGAGGCAGCAGGATCATCAACCAGAACATCGTGCTGTCTCTGGCTATCATCATCGTGTTGATGCCGCTGGCGATCAGCGGCATGCTGGGCTTGGCCGCCGTCGTGTTGGTTCACGAGGTCGCCGAAGTCATCGTGATCTTGAACGGCCTGCGGGCTGCACAAGCGAAGCGCTGAGCCACACTTTCGTCCAGCGCGCTGGCTCCCCAACGCGGATCTTAGAAGGATCGTTCTGCTCAGGGACCAAGCGTCATCTCAAAACTTTTGATACCGAGCTTCATCGACATGGCCCGCGACAACTTGGGCAGTGTGTTTGGCAAAGGGCCCCACGCCCATCAGCGTTGCCGAGCCGTCGCCGGTCCAGTTGCCATAACCGACTAGATGCAGATTCTTCACCGCGGGTTCACTGCCGCGCATGAGGTAGCGGAATGGACCGAGGGCTGGACGGAAACCAGTGCACCAGATCAGATGGTCGTGATCGAGCTCGCTCAAACTGTCGAAGATGGGGGTAGCGGTGAGTTGACCGGAGTTGCGGAGCTCACGTAGATGAGGCAGTGCGACAATGTCCCCGAGGTTCGGGCCGGCATCGCCACCGAGAATTCGGCGGCGGCTGCGGAGAAAAAGATCGCGACCATCGACATCATCAGGCATCCAGCGCGGCTGCTCACGTGTGAACCATGTGACCTCCGACGTCCCGATGAGGTCCGCGGCGATCTGAGCACCCGAGTTCGCCCCACCGACCACAGCGACCTTCGCACCGCGGAATGGTTCGGGACCAGGGTAGGTCGACGAATGCCACTGGCGTCCGCGAAAAGTGCCGGGATAGTAGGGCACGAAGGGTGCGGACCACGTGCCTGTGGCAGCGACAACGTGCTCCGCCGTGAATTGACCGGCGGTCGAATCTAGGGTGAACGTCCCTCCCTCGTGGGACACGCTGTGAACGTGCACTGGGCGCCTCACCGGGAGGTCGTACCGTTTTTCGTAGCTTTCCAGATAGTCGATGACATGACTTGCAGGCGGGTACCCCGGGTAGTGCGGCATGGGCCAGCCGGGCAGGTTGGAGAACTCCGCGGCGGAGAAAAGCGTCAATGACGGCCACGTATGCAACCACGCTCCACCGGGTTCCTCTTGGTTGTCTAGGACCAAGAAGTCCACTTCGTAGCGTCGCAGGTAGTACGACGTGGCTAGGCCGGACTGGCCACCACCGACGACGATAGCCGTGTGATGCTCAGCCAATCGATCATCCCTCCAGAATCTCCCGGAAGCGCCACTCAGTGTCGTTTCTCATCGGGCACATGCCCGCCCAGGTGTGTCTCCTCGAGCTCACCAACGGGGGAGCTTGTCAATGGTAATCAACGATCTCCACCTTAATGCCCCGCGTTACACGTTGAACTTGAACTCGACCGAGTTTCAGTCGAAAGCTACCTGCCTTTTCGCACCATCAAGCGTAGTAAAATCCTCACCACGGAGCGCACGTATAAGTGGGAGCTGCGCGCCGCGGAGAACTGCGTGACCGAACGTGTGTCGGTGAACGTTGAAGGCGACGGATGGGGCGAAGCCTCGAGCTGTTTAGGTCCGAGCAAGGCGTGTGGTCGGCGGAAACCAATGAAGAGGGCGCCCAGCCTGAAGATCTGCCCTCCCCGGTATCGTCCAGTCCGCCGACCTGAAAGCCGTACTCGATTGCGATCTCGGTCTGTGTCCTCTCACCATCACAATGCCTATTCGTCGCTTGACGCTGCTTGAGACTCAGGTTCCGAAAACGCAGCTGATCATGGCTTGGATTGATATACCGTCCCTCCAGGTGATCGCATCAGACCAGTACTACAGCTCCGTCGATGCTGAAAATGTCCGATACGAAAGCGGAACACGGGGAGTCGACGTCGAGTTGGAGGTCGACGGTGACTGAGTGGTCGTACATTACCCTGATCTCGCACGTCGGGTCTGATCCGGAAACAACTCTAACTACGCTGGGCGGTATGAACGATCTGACCATCGCGCCCGGACCGGGGATCCCCGGTGGCCTCGTCGTCGCCGCGGCGGACCTGTCGGAGCGGTTCGCGAAGGCATCGGGCCCGGGCGGCCAGGGCGTCAACACCACCGACAGTAAGGTGCAGCTGTCCATCGACATCGCGGAATGCGCATCGCTTTCCGACACCCAACGCCGCCGCGCTCTCCACAACCTCGAACACCGCCTGGACGGCACGGTGCTCACCGTGAGCGCATCGACGCAGCGGTCGCAGGTCCGCAACCGTGCCGAGGCGCGGGAACGCATGGCCATCTTGTTGCGCGAGGCGCTCGCCCCACCGCCTCCCCCGCGGCGGAAAACGAAGCCGACGCGCGGCTCGGTGCGGCGCCGTCTCGAAGCGAAAAAGCGGCGCTCGGAGCTCAAGTCCACGCGACGGCGTCCCCAAATTCCCTAGTTCGAACCATCCGCGTGCATATCCTCACGCTGACGGACCTGGTTCGGGTAACTGCTACGCCGAGACAGCGTGAACCGGCTGAATCCTCTCGATCTCGGCGAGGATTTTGTCTTCTGCCACATCCAGGTCGTACTGGGTCTGTAACCCGAGCCAGAACTGGGGGCTCATTCCGAAGAACTTAGCCAAGCGAAGAGCAGTGTCCGCGGTTACAGCGCGCTTACCGTGAACAATTTCGTTGATCCGGCGGGGCGGAACGCCGATGGAGACTGCGAGCTTGTGCTGGGTGATCCCCATTTCCTTGAGAAAGTCCTCCATGAGGATCTCACCGGGGTGAATCGGAGGGAGCTTGTCAGTGGTAGTCAACGATCTCAACCTCCTCTGGCCCCGCGGCAGACCACCGAAAACAGATCCGCCACTGGTCGTTGATTCGAATGCTGAACTGACCCCGCCGATCACCTTTCAACGCCTCAAGCCGGTTCCCCGGGGGAATCCGTAACTCATCAACAGTCTGCGCGTACCCAAGCTGGCGAAGCTTGCGCAGCGCTACTGAGTGAATGCGGGAATCGATCGAGCGAACCCGCTCTCGATTCCACAAACGCTCAGTGTCTTTGTCAGCGAACGACTGGATCACGCTTCACCCTATCTCCCATAACGCGAAGCGTCAATAACGCTACACGTTAAATTTGAACTCGACGGCGTGTCGGCGCAAAGAAACCTTTTCGCGAAAGACAGTAAGTAAATCCAGAGAAGTACCGCAGGATGCGGTCATGGCGCTATCGCTCCCGGTGCCGTTTTGGTGTAGTTGGTACGGGGTGTCTGCGTAGTTGGTACTGGTTTTCCGTGTAGTTGGTACTGCTTTGGGGCAGGTTGGATTTCGGCGGCATCGCAATTCGGTGGTGCCGTGTCTGACCTGTTTTGAAGGAGGACGGCTAGATGGCCGACTTCAGAGTGTCAGCGCTCTTTGAAAAGTAGCCCAAAATGTTGCGACCGGCTATTTGGTAGCGGTGTGGTGACTTTCGGGTAGCGGTTTAGTGGGTATCCGGTAGCGGGGTTGGCGGTGGCGGGTGATGCTTTCGGGTGGTTGCACCACAGGGGTGTAGCCGGTTACCGGAAGGAGTCCGCTGATGACGGATTACCGGACGGTGATGAAGCTGCTTGTGCAGCAGCGTTCGTACCGCCAGATTGAACAACAGCTCGGGTGCTCGCACCGCGCGATTTCCCGGTCGAACCAGGTGCTTCGATCCCTCGGGATTCGCACCGTCGACCAGGTTTTGGCGCTGACGGATGATGAGCTCGACGAGTTATTCGTCGATGGGCGCAGCACCGGCCAGGGCGAATTCGTCCCCATCGATTTCGATGCGGTGGTCAAAGCCCGCACGGGGCGTGACAAGCAGACACTGCAAGTGCTGTGGGCGCGCTACACCACCACACCTGCTTTACCCGGCCAGCTCCATTACAGCTACGACCGGTTTCGCCAGTTGGTGGCGTCCCATGTCGACGCGGCCGGTTTGACCGCACGCATCACCCACACTCCGGGGCACACCATGCAGGTGGATTGGGCAGGCACCAAGATGCGCCTGTTCGACCCTGACGGCACACCGGGGATCAAGGTCAGCGTGTTTGTCGCCTCAATGCCGTATTCCGGGATGATTTTTGCCCTCGCGTGTCCGGATGAGCGCCAGCATTCCTGGCTTGATGCCCACCACCACGCGTTCGCCTACTTCGGGGGCGTGCCTGAGGTTGTGGTGCCGGATAATGCCTCGACTGCGTCGAACGCGATCAGCGCGGCGGATCGAAACCGCAAGGTCAACGACACCTACGAGCAGTTTTTGGAGCATTACAACGCCGCAGCACTGCCCACGAGGTCGAGACGGCCGAAAGACAAAGCCAATGTCGAAGCTGCAGTCAAGATCGTCACCCACAAGGTCATCCACGCACTCGATGGCCACCAGTGCGTCGATCTAGACGAGCTCAACTCGCGCATTAAACAGCTGGTTGACCAGATCAACCAGGCGGTGCCGTTTCGTCACCAGCAGTCAAGCCGCAGAGACATTTTTGATGCGCATGAAAAGCACCTTTTGACATCACTTCCCGATACCCCGTGGGTTGCGTCCCTTAGTGTGGTGTAACGCTTGCTGATGGTGGGCTTCGGAAATAGTGGGGCGGCCACCGTCAGTCAACCTTTCGACTCAACTACCACATCTCACCGAAAGGCACATGACGATGACCGCTGCACCGCATTCTATCGACCCAGCAACCTACTTGGACGATCTACTCGCCCAAGCCTCCCCTGACCTGATGCGGCAGATGCTGCAAGGGTTTATCAACCAGATCCTCTCCGCCCAGGCCGACACCGTCTGCAGCGCCGAATACGGCGTGGCTTCTGAACAGCGGGTCAACCACCGCAACGGGTACCGCCACCGCGAGCTCGACACCCGTGTCGGCACGATCGATGTGGCAGTACCGAAGCTGCGGCAGGGCGCCCGTGAGGGGCATCGACCAGATGATGAGGATCAGGCGCCCGGGGAGCCTCCCGTCCGGCACGTCCACGACTCGGCGTAGCGGCCGCCCTTCGCCAGCAATTCATCGTGCGTGCCCCGTTCTGCGACCGTCCCATCCTCCGAAAGCACGACGATGAGGTCGGCATCGCGGATGGTGTGCAGGCGATGGGCGACGACGATCACGGTGCGATCGCCGCGCAACGCTTCCATCGTGCCGACGATCGCCCGCTCAGTGGCCGCATCCAGCGAGGACGTCGGCTCGTCGAGAAGCACCACCGGGGAATCCTTCAGAAGCGCCCGGGCGATGGCGACGCGCTGCCGCTCGCCTCCCGACAGCAGCGTCCCCTCCTCCCCCACCGGGGTATCCCACCCGGAAGGCAGCAGCTCCACGATGCGGTCCACCCCGGATCGCCGGGCGGCCTCGCGCAAGCGGTCTCCGTCACCGGGCCTGGAACCGAATCCGGGGTCGGCGAAGACCACGTTGTCCCGCACGGACGCGTCGAAAAGGAACGTCTCCTGGAACACCGGGGTCACCAGCGAGTTCACGCCGTCGGTGCCGATCCGAGGCAAGGGCACCCCGCCGATGAGGATCTCCCCCGAGTCCGGATCATGAAAACGCGACAGCAGCCGCATGACCGTCGTCTTGCCCGCCCCCGACGGTCCCACTATGGCGACCAGCGCTCCCTGAGGTGCACGGAAGCTGACGCCGTCGAGAACCTTCTTATCCCCGTACCCGAAGCTCACGCCGCGGAACTCCACGTCATGCCCGTCGGGCAGCTCCGGTGCGGCAGGTTCGGGAAGGGCGGGGATTGCCCGCAGGTCACGCAACGCAGTCAACGTGTTGCGGCCCGCACCGAAACCGCCGGACAACGCTCCCGCGGTGGTGATCGGTTCGGTGAACTGGACGACCACGATGAGTATCGGCGTCAAATGCGCCGGCGCCATCCCGCCCGTCGCGGCGACTGCCACGGCGACGATCACCGCCGCCGTGAACACCGCATGGACGACCGAGCCCAACCGTCCGATGGCCGCGCCTTGCGTCGACGTCGCCTTCGCGAACGCATCGTGTTGGGCCTGGATCGCCTCATCCACCATCGCGTCCGCCGCCGAACCGTCGCCCGCGGCGCGAATCGCCTGCTGGCCGCGGGTGAACTCGATCAGCCTGCCGGAGACGGCAGCGACGGCGTCAGCATGCGCTTCGTCCGACTCCCCGCCGACCCGGCCAATGGCCCGGTAGGCGAAGAAGATCACCGGCGCCGACGCGACAAGAACCAAACCGACGCGCCAATCCACCGCCAGAATTCCGAGAGCGATGACGGTCGGCGTAACCACAGCGGCGATGACGGGCCGCAGGATCACGTGCGGCACGGACGCCGCGAACGCGATACCCGACGACGCCATCTCCGAGAAGCGGCCGGCCGTGGACTTGGTGACGTACCCGAGTGGCAACGTCAGCACGCGTTCGCCCAGGGAACGCAACAGGGACGACAGCACCGCTGCGGAATTCGCCCTGCCGACCGTCCCCGCGGCGAGGGACAACACCGCATGGGCGGCCGCGAGGCCGGCGATGACGCCGGTGAAACGCCACGCCGTCGCATCATCTCCCTCGGCCAGAGCCGACAGCAGCGGCAGCAGCGCGACGAACGCCGCTCCCTGGGCCAGCGCGGCAAGCGCGGCCAACGCAATGAGCCACACCAGCGTCATTCTCGAGCGCCGATCCGTCATCGACCACAAGTCCCGAATCATCGATTCCCCGCCTTTTCATCGTCTGCTTCAGTGCCCCGCGGGGCGGATGGTTCGTCGTCGAGCGCGAACGCGCGCCACAAATCCCGGTAGCGGCCACCGCGCGCAAGCAACTCGTCGTGGGTACCCGCCTCCGCGACCGCTCCCCCATCGAGAACGAGGATGCGGTCGGCGTTGCGGATCGTGCTCAATCTGTGCGCGATCACGATCACCGTCCGCGAACGGGCCAAACGCTCGATTGCGGACTGGATGAGGGCCTCGGAAGCCGGATCCGCGTAAGCGGTTGCCTCGTCGAAGATGAGCACCGGCGCGTCCGTAACAATCGACCTCGCGATGGCCACGCGCTGCGCCTCACCACCGGAAAAGGTTACGTCGACGTTGACCACCGAATCCAGGCCCTTCGGCAGCGCCGCGATGACCGTATCGAGGTTCGCGAGCTTCGCGGCCGCCATGATTTCGTCGTCGGTGGCGTCTCTCCTGGCCAGCCGGATGTTCTCCCGCAACGGCAGCGTGAACAACTGCGGATCTTGGAACACCACCGACACCGAGCGGTGCACGTCGCGCACGGCGATGTCGCGAAGATCGGCGCCGCCCAGCAGCACCGAGCCTTCAACGGGGTCGTGGAAACGCGCCAACAGCCGGGCGACGGTGGACTTTCCGGAACCGGAGGACCCCACCAGCGCAGTGAGGGTCCCTGGTTCGAACGTCGCGGACATCCCGTCGAGGACCCGCGGCCCATCCCCGTAGGAGAAGACCAGGTTCCGGACCTCGAGCGCGCCTCCGTGCACGGGCACCGGATCGGCGGGCTCGGCGATCGGCGGCGTGCCCAGCACCTCCGCGATGGACTTCAGGGCGGCGATCCCCGCGATGATGGGTTCGGAGTTCATAGCCACCCTCACGATCGCCGCGGAGAGTCCAAGGCCGAGAACCAGCCCGGCGACGAGACCCTCCGGTATGCCGCCCGCGGCGTCCCTCAAAGCGAGGCCGGCCCCGCACACCACTGCGAGGACTGTGGTCGGGGACGTCACCACGTCGATGAGCCCGAGATAGATGTTCGACTGCCGGGACCAGGCGGACCACGCGCGGACGAACGACAACGCCGCGGCATCGTAGCGACCCGCGCCCTGGCTGGCGCGTCCGAAGGACTTCATCACCGGGATACCGCGCACCAACTCGATGACCGCGGCCGTCACTCCTTCGGAGGCTCGCTCGTAGTCGCGCTGAAGACCGGCTCCGCGCGAAATCATCACGCCCATCAGGGCGAAGGTGACCAGCACCGGGACGACCGCCACCGCCGCGATCCGCCAATCCACCGCGACGAGCGCGATGAAGGAAAGCAGGGGAACCAGCACCGCCACCACGGTCTCACCGACGGTGTGGCCCATGAGCTGGTGGACAGCCGCGACGTCCTTCTCAACCGACTCGATGATTCCCGACGAGCGCCGGGCGTCCAGCCAGCCCAGCGGCAACTTCCGGATTTGGGCGACCAGCCGGCGCCGGAGGTGGAGCTGCAGGTCGTTATCCGCCCGGTGCGAGAGCATGCCGGCGGCGCCGTCCGCGGCCATGCGCACCGTTGCGGCGACGACGATGACAGCCACGGCCAACCACGTCCGATGCACCGGGGCCTCCGGGTACGTCATCGCGATGTCGATGATGCCGACCAGCGAAGCGACGGTAGCCACCGACGACAGGACGGATAACGCGACCACCGCACGCATCCGGGTCCGAATCGGGGCGAGCAGCGACCACGGGCCTACGGTCCCGTCCACGGCGCTCACTTCCCCGCCTCCCCGATTGCGCTTTTCTTCGCGAGAGTGCAGAAATACACCATGCCGGCGCGTGAGGCTCCGTCCAGCTTCAGCCCGTTGGCTTCGGCGAGGTCCTCGAGCTCGCTGCCCCGGAACACCCGGTGGCCCATCTTCGCCATGACGGCCATGTCGACCCGCTCGTTCACGTCGGGATCCTCGACGAACGTCTGCACGTAAGCGATGCCGCCGTCGGCGAGCAGCCCGGAGACCCTGCCGAGCGCGGCTCCCGCATCCTTCATTTGGTGGAGCGCGCCACACACCCAGATTTCACAGGCCCCGCCGGGCTCTCCCGCGAGCGGCGTGAGGATGTCGGCAACGTGGAATTCCGTCCGGGCCCCAAGCCCGTCGGCGGCGGCGCGTTCGCGGGCGATGCGGATCGCATTGGGCGACAGGTCGTAGCCGACGATGTTCGCCCTGCGATAGCGAGACTCAGCGGCGAGCGTGCGGGCGAGCCACCCGGTTCCGCAACCGAGGTCGAGGACCCGGGCCGGCGCATCCGGCCCGGGATCCAGCGCACGGAGCTTCCGGTACACGGCGGCGGCGTCCATCGGTTCGCGCGCATAGCGGCTTAGGAACCTCGGCTGGACCTTGTCCTCGTAGGCCGCGAGGAGCCTGCGGTTGTTCTGGACGATCTGGGCGATCGACTTCATCTGGTTCTGTCTCCGGGTGTGTGGGCCGCGTCCACGCGGCGGTTTCGGGTTAGATGCTCGGATTCGCGGGCCGTCATGCAGACTCCCCCGGCCTCGTTTTCACGGCGATGCCCCACGCCGCGAGCACGGCGATGCCTAAGAACCAGGCCGCGCAGACCACCAGACCCGCAGCCCCGGTACCGTTGACGGCCTCACCGGCCGCGGATACGGGGGTGTGCCCGGCGATTCCGCGCAGGAGGGGACGGAAGTGGTCGGCGGGCATGAGCACCGTATTGACGAACATCGCAACGATTATCAACGGGATAAGGGCCACGGATCCCTGGGGGCTGGTGATGGAGAACGCGATGTACGTGCCGGTGCATGCGGCCGCCGCGGCAACCATCGCGCCGGTCACCGTGATCCTCCACCACCAGGACACCTCCGGTGGGCCGTCGGAAAGCAAGGCGGCCACCGCCGCGACGACGGCCGTCATCGCCATGATCCGGATGAACTCGGCAATGATCCGTGCGGCCGGCACGGCCGCGTACGGCGCCGGCATGGTGATCAACCGCTCGTGGAAGCCATTGCTGCGTTCAACGAACACGGTGGATGATCCCGTGATGGCCAGGATGAACGCCCACGCCGTCACGACCAGGATGACCGCGTTCCGGAGTTCGAACTCTCCGGTGAGCTGCCTGACCAGGCCACCGAACATGCGGTTGACGATGAACAGGTACACGAGCGGAGCAATGAACGTCATGAACCAGAAGTCGGGGCGCCGCAGCCAAATGTGGGCGATGCGCCGCAGATGCACGAAGATGGCGCCAATCATGATTCGCTCCTCGAGGTGAACCGGCGGATGAACAGGACGATTCCGGCGACCGCCGCGACACCGAGCCACAGGGCGGCCTCTTCCCTGGCGCGATCCGGGAAGGCGTCCGGGGACGCCGCCCTAATCACCTCGATCACCGGCGAAAAAGGCATGTGGCGCACGACGTCGCGAAGGGAGCCGTCCAAAGCGGTCGCCGGAATGAACGCGGTGGAGAACATGAGCAGCAGCATTTCCAGCGCCTGGATCGATGAGGCCGTCGACACCGGGGCGGGCACCATCAGGATCACCCCGTCCGTGACCAGGGACAGGACCGCCGCGGCGAGCAGCGACCACAGGACAGTCCACGCGACGTCACCGACAGCCATGTCGAGGCCGCAGGCCCACGCGACGACCAGCAGCGCCGCGATCGACGCGGACATCCGCAGCACATCGGTGACGAGCCTGCCGGCGACATAGCCGCCTGTAGCCCCGGGCAACACGCGCACGCGGTCAACGAGCCCGGATTCGACGTCCTGTCCCACCGCCATCGCCGACGCCGCGGCGGTGAACATCGCCGCCTGGAACAGGCAGCCGCCGAGCACGAAACGCAGGTACCCGAAGCCGGATTGCTCCGCCGAGTACCCGAACACCGCGTACAGGCACAGCAGGAAGAGGGGCGGAACCACGAACATGGAGATCAGCGACGCGGTGTTGCGTCGCAACAGCAGCAGATCCCGACGGAGAAACGCCGCGACCGACGTCGCACTCATCGCGCCGCACCCCCTGCGTTCATCGATATGAACACCTCGTTGAGGGTGGGCGGCGACACGCTCAGCGAATCCGGCAACGCTTCCGAGGCCTCCATCGCCTGCGCCACCGCCTCGAGGACCCGCGGTCCGGGGTCGACGTCGAGGGACACCGACTTCCCCGCGACGCGGGCGCCGTCCAGGCACGTTCCCCCGAGGCAGCGGGCGAACGCCTCCGCCTCGGCGGCGGTGGCGAAGGACACGCGGAGCACGTGCGACCCGAAGGCGCGGCGCAATTCCTCCGGCGTTCCGCTGGCGACGATGCGGCGATCCTTGAGTAGATGGACGTGGTCTGCCAGCGCCTCCGCCTCTTCCAGGTACTGGGTGGTCAGCACCAGGGTCATTCCGTCGTCCCGCAGTTGCCGGATGAAGCCCCACAGCTCTTCGCGGCTGACCGGGTCCAGCCCCGTCGTGGGTTCGTCGAGGAACAGCAGCCTGGGCACGACGCACAGCGACGCGGCGATGTCGAGGCGGCGCCGCATGCCACCCGAATAGGCCGACGCCAGCGTCGAGGCACTGTCTGCGAGCGAGAATTGCGCGAGCAGTTCCGTCGCGCGGGCGGCCGCGGCGGCGCGGTCGAGTCCACGCAGCCGCCCGAAGAACTCCAGGTTCTCCCGGCCGGTGAGGTTCTCGTCGATCGCCGCGAATTGGCCGGTGGTGGCAATGTCAGCGCGCACGCCCGCCGGGTCCTCTTTCACGTCGCGCGAGAAGATGCTCACCTCGCCGGAGTCGGCGGTGATGAGCGTCGACAGGATTCGGATGAGGGTGGTCTTGCCTGCACCGTTGTGGCCGAGGAACGACACGATCGCCCCGGTGGGCACGGTGAAACTCACGCCGTCGAGCACATGCTTGCGCATCCGGGCACCGCGCTTTCCCTTGCGCCCGCCGTCCGGCGGGGCACCTGCCCCGCCTTCGGGCGGGGTGCCCGCTTTGCCCGCAATCGGGTAGCTCTTCGTGAGGTCGCGGACGACGATCGCCGCACCTCGTTCAGCTTGATCCGTCATCGTTTCCCCTTTTCTTTGGTATCGCAGTGGGCCGCTGTCGGCAGCGGCCCCGTGGTCGGGTTGTCATGTGGCACCTCGATATGGATGCCCGCATCGCGGGCGAAGGCGAGGACCGGTTCGAGGAGCCGGGGGTGGCCGACGAGATCCCGGCACCCCGGCGCGACCGGCTTCCCCGCGACCGCCACAACGGTGGCGGCAGCGTGTTGTCCTCTCAGACGATGACAGTCATTCTTACGTTAGGTTAGCTTAACCTCGCATGTGGGTCAAGTCCCGTCTCGTGCGTTTGATGGACATTGCTGAAACCGAGATCGCGCAAAACCAGCACACCATTGAGTGGCGAGTGGACGAAGACCAAGGATGGGCGTAAGAATCCGCAGGCGTTGTTAACAATCTTCTCGGTGAATCAGCCTGTAAATCCGGGGAGTCCCCGTACTCAGGGGACGATCACTATCCCGCTGGAGTGGGAGCAGAAGGCTTCTCCGGATAAGCGCTCTGGTAATGGCTCGAAACCGAAGGTGCGTGCTGAGCACCCCTCCATCGTCTTCGCGGCGCACGTGGAAACCGCTGTGGGCCTCGAGTTGCCCGCCGACTTTATTTCCCAGCTGGCCAGCGCCGTTCACGAGGTTGGCGGCCTGATGGTCCTCGACTGCGTTGCAGCCGGCACCAAGTGGACCTCCATCTCCGAGGGCTACGTCGACGGCACCGTCGCGCAGTTCTCCGAGGCGCTGGACAAGGTTGTCTCTGCCTAGCCGAAGGTCAACGAATACAGTTTCACGCCTGCCGTGGGCCGGATGCGCAGCACTCCCTCGGTGGGCGTGTCGCCTTTCACAAGGTCGAGGGTTCCATCTGCGACCGGGAACGACTTTTTCGCACCGTCCGGAAACTCGACCTCGATCTCGCCTTCACCCGAAACCACGAGCTGGACCCACTTGGCGAAGACGTTGATGTCCAGGTGTCCTCCACTGGTGGTCTGCACCGATTCCTCCTCGAGAATCCACGTCCCGTTCAGAGTGAACATGCCGCGCTCCGGGGCGGCCGGTTCACCGAAGTCGTGCTCGCCGTCGGTGTAACCGGGCTGCTTCGTGTACTCGGCGCGCGCAGTGCCGAGATAAGTTTCCGGGTTGCGGCCCTTTGTACCGCCTCCTGCTTCGCCGCCTTCGACCGGTTCGGGAAGGTCGACGTCGGGGTTGGCGTCGATAAGCAATTCACGCACGAGCTTTTCTGTCTCGGCGTAGCTTCCCTCCCCTTCCACGATCTGCCGGACGTTGCCGTGCTTGTCCACCAGGTAGCGGGCTGGCCAGTAGCGGTTGTTGAAATTCCTCCACGTAGCGAAGTCATTGTCCTGCGCCACCGGGTAGTGGATACCCTCCTTTTCTACGGCGTTGCGGACATTGCCCAGCTCGTGCTCGAAAGCGTACTCAGGGGAATGGACGCCGACGACGGTGAGACCGGAATCGCGATAAGTGTCGTAAAGCTTGGTGATGTGCTCCCCCGCACGCTGACAATTGATGCAGGCGTACGCCCAGAAATCAACGAGCATGACACCACCGTCCTGCGGGCTCAGCGGCTGGTCGGCGTTGATCCAGTTCGTCAGCCCCGCGAATTCCGGTGCCGGGCCACAATCCTGCAGCTGCGCGGGGTCGGCGCGGCGGCACGACTGCAGTGAACCGCTCCCAGTTGGGCCGACCTTGTTGAGAGCGTCATTGGCCAAGTCCGAATTCTCAAAACGGTTCGACAGCGACGACGTCCAATTCGGCAGCGCACGCTGGATCGTCGCCGGCGCGTCGAGAGCCAACGCCACAGTGAAGACCAAGATGAGCACGCCGATGGCCTTACGGTGGTGCCGCACCGCGTCTACCTTGTCACCGATCTTGTTGCCCGCCAGGGCGAACACGAACAGCGGCAGCGCGGACCCAATCGCGAACGCGACAGTGAGCACCACCGTGTTCCAACCGATCTGCCCAGTCGAGCCCGCCACCGTCACCGCTGCAAGCACCGGGCCCGCGCACGGAACGTACACCGCGCCAAGGGCCAGACCGATGAGAAAACCTCCCTTGCCGCGCGTTTTCTCCTGCAATGCCGTGGGGCGCGGAAGCGCGTCAAAGGGCTTCTGCAACACCTCCCCCACCGGCGGAAAAATCATTCCCAACCCCACCCATGCCAGCAACACCACTCCCGCCCAGCGCAACACCGACTGCGGCAAATGCAGCGCACTAAGCAGCAACGTACCCAGCAGCGCGATCGCGGCGAAGCTCACGACCAAACCTGCCACCACGTGCGACGGTTTACGCCCGACGCTGACACCCAGCACCACCGGCAACACCGGCAAAATGCACGGCGACAAAGCCGTGATCACACCTCCGATGAATCCGACAAGAATCACGCTGATCATGAGTTTCCTCTACTTTCCGGTTGCCTTTCCCACACCCAGCACTACGGAGTGAGCACCCGCACCGGATTGGTCCAATCCGCATCAGCCCGCGGCTCCGTAGTACTCAATAACGGGCCAGAAACACTGCGCCTGCGAACCGAAAAAGTGAAGGAGACACTATGTCTATCAACCGCGCAATCGCCAGCGTCAGCGCAATCGTCATCGCCGCCACCGGCCTCGTCGCATGCAACGACTCCGAGGAGAAGATGGAGGACAAGATGGACGGCTCCATGGCCCCGTCTTCCGAGGCGATGATGAGCGATTCCATGGCACCGTCCTCCGAAGCCATGATGAGCGATTCCATGGCCCCGTCTTCCGGGGCGATGATGAGCGATTCCATGGCCCCGTCCTCCGATGCCATGATGAGCGATTCCATGGCACCGTCCTCCGATGCCATGATGAGCGAAGACAAGATGATGGAAGAATCCAAGTAGCACATGACCCTGGTGTTAGATTTGGAATCTGTGGATCCTGACCGTCTCTTAGAAAGCGTGCGCGCGGGCGATAAAGTCGCCTTCGCCGAGCTTTACGACGTTCTGGCCCCACAGGTTCTCGGTCTCACCACCCACATCTTGCGTGACCGGGCCCAAGCGGAAGAGGTCACCCAAGAAGTCTTCGTGGAGGTATGGCAGAGCGCCCACACCTTCGACCCACACCGTGGCAGCGCCAAGTCATGGGTACTGCGGCTCGCCAAATCGCGAGCCATCGATCGGCTGCGGAGCTGGCGCAGCTCCCAAGCCCGCGACACCGACGATTTCAACAGTCAACTGACCAGATGGGTCGCTGCCGCTGAGGACGAAGCTCAACAGCGACTAGAGTCTGAGGAACTTCAAGAACTCATTGATTCAATCGGAGAGCCCCATCGAAGTGCGCTCATGCTCGCGTATTTTGGGGAACTCACCCATCAAGAAATCGCCGATGCCACTGGCGTCGCTCTCGGAACAGCCAAAACCCGGGTACGCGACGGGTTGCAAAAGCTTCGCAAGGCCGTGTCGTTGAAAGGAGGCCTGTGATGGATAAAGATATCGAGGACCTCTTCAATTCCGCGGCCACACCGGTCACCCCGCCACCGGAGCTCAAACGCTCAATCATGGAGCGTATCGACGCCACCGACCAGGTCGCTGACTTCGACACCGCGCGGAAGAACCGCTCCGGGCGACGTCTCACAACCGCCGCAGCAGCCGCCGTTGTGCTAATCGCCGGTGGCGGGTTCGCGGTCACCCAAATCACTGTCGACGAGTCACGCGAATCCGTGACAGCCCAAGGCGTCGAAGAAATGCACGCAATCATGGAGGCCGACGACGCGCGTCAAGGTCAGGCCGACGCGATGGGCGCGAGCCTCGACATCGTGATCAGCTCTGACATGGGCAAGGGCGGCGCCATGGTCAACGGCCAGCCAGCTCTCGACGACGGCATGGGGGCACAAGTGTGGGCAGTCATGGATGACGGCGCCGTGGAATCGGCTGGAGTCATCAGCCAGGAACCCCACGACGACGTGTGGATGCCGCTGCCCGGTGGAACTGCTTCAGTCCTCGTAACCGAGGAAGTCGCCGCCGGCGCGGCGCAACCCACCGGCGCGGTGCTGGCCAACGTGACGTTCTAGTCCCGGTTCCCTCCCTTGGCGCGCTTCAGCGCCGAGCACCGGGCGAGAGCGGAGTTCACAGCACAATCTAGCCGACCAGGGCCGCGCCGACGACGACCGCCCACGGCGGGACCTTCCACGAGGTGAGCGCGGCGTAGCAGACCACGGCGATGGACAGAGTGATCACGCCGGAAACCCCGGCGGTGAACACCGGGGTGTACAGCGCTGCGCCGAGAATGCCGACCACCGCGGCATTCGCTCCAGCCTGGGCGGCACCTGCGCGTGGCATCTGACGGATGCGCTCCCAGAACGGTATCGCGCCAAGTACCAAAAGCGCAGCGGGCAGGAAGATCGCGATGGTACTGGAGAGATTCACACAAGAAGGGTTCCAGTGACGGCACAGCGTTTACTCCAGCAAGAGTTGGAAGGATTACTGCTCCGTTTCTAACCCCACTGCGGGTTGTCCACGTCCACGCCTTCGGTCGCCGCGTGGGCGGTGACCAGCTCGAGCAGGTAGTCCTGCGCGCCGCCGTAGGCTTCGTGGAAGCGCGCGTCGTCAACGTACATGCGCGCGAGGATGAGCTGGCGAGCCGGGGTCGCCTCGTACCACTGGGCGATGCTTGCGCGGTGGCGCTCCACCAGTGCTTCGGCTTCCTCGGAGCCGGGGTCCACGCCGGAATCGCGTGCGGCGATCAGATCCGCGGCGAGCGCGTCCTGTTCTTCCTGCAGGCGTTTGAAGTCACCTTCGCCCATTTGGGCGAGCTTTTTCTGGGACTGCGCCCACTCCGGGGTATCACCCCAGCGCTGCTCAGCCTCCTCCTGGTAGGCGGGCATATCTTCGCCGAGGTACTTCTTCATTGCGTCCATGTCGATCGATCCTTTCGTTGCGTTGTCAATGAGGTGCTGGACAGATTTGAGTTGGGCGTCGAGCGTGCGCCGTCGAGACGCGAGTGCTTCTTGGTGGTGCTTGAGGGCGCGGGTGAGGGCGGCTCCGGAGGCGTCGAGAAGCTGCGCGATCTGCGCAAGCGGCACGCCGACTCCGCGGTAGAGGGCGATGGCCGCGCCGCGCTCGAGGTCCGCCTCGCTGTAAACACGGTGGCCGGCCCACGTGCGCGCGGGTGCGATGAGGCCGAGCGCCTCCCAGTGACGCAGCGCCTTGGTGGAAACGCCGAGGGCTTCTGCGGCCTCGCTGATTGTGTATTCGATACCATCTGCCATGGCTGCGATTGAACAGCTTGCCGCAAGGGCAAGTGCAAGTTGGGAGCGATAATGGACGAAATCCGCGTGGGCGACGCCGAGCGCTCGGACGCGCTGGACCGGCTGGGCACACTGCTCGCAGACGGCTACCTTGATGTGGCAGAGTTCGAAGAACGCACAGGTCAAGCCGCGGTTGCGCGCACTCGCGGGGAGCTTTCAATGCTTTTCGACGACCTCCCGGCCGAACCGGTCGCATTGGAAAAGCGGATCCCGTCCGAGGTCGAGCTGGATGAGAAACTCGCAGCGAAGCGGAAGATGGACACCGCAATCTACACCACCCTCATAGGCGGCTTAGCGGTATTTTTCGTGCTGCAGCTTGGGTTCGACCTGGACTACGCCTGGGTGGTGTATCCCGTGGTGGGCATACTCGTATTCGCTTGGTACGCCGTCTTCGACATCTCCGACGAGGAAGACAAGATCCTCGAGGAACTGCTGGAGAAGGAACGTTCCGATCGCGCCGAGCGGCTGAAACTCGCGGCCGAGCGCCGCAAAGAGCTTGGGAAATAGCAGGGAATTCCTGTGCCCGCCGGTTAGAGTGGGGGGCGCGGATGTGGAGTCTGCGGAGGTTGTTCGGCAGCGGCTACAACGAAAACGCGACAACCAGCACGCGAACCGGTGGCGATAGCCCCAAATCCCGTCGGTGACTCGCGTCGCCGCGTGGCGACCGCAGTCCACGACGAAGGCTGGGACGGCGTTCTTTGGGACGCTGCCACAGTCGAGGTTGAGTTTGTCGACGAGCTGCTCGCCCTCTTCCGCCGCCTCCACCTCGGATGTCGAGCTCGCCACGAGGCACCGGGACTCACTTGGGCCGTTACGCGAAATCCCGAAGACCACGGGTTTTGGCAGTCCCGAGGCGTGACTACACGTTGAACTTGAACTCCACCACGTCTCCGTCTTCCATGACATAGTCCTTACCTTCTTGACGCACCTTGCCGTTGGCGCGTGCTTCGGCCATGGACCCAAACTTGTCGAGGTCTTCGAAGCTGACGATTTCGGCCTTGATGAAGCCTTTCTCAAAGTCGGTGTGGATGACGCCCGCAGCCTTCGGTGCGGTATCGCCCTGGTGGATCGTCCAGGCTCGGGCCTCCTTCGGCCCAGCAGTAAGGTAGGTCTGCAAGCCGAGGGTTGCGAAGCCTGCCTTCGCGAGCGTTTCCAGTCCAGGTTCGTCCTGTCCAACGGAGGCGAGGAGTTCCGACACGTCCTCTTCATCTAGTTCGAGCAGCTCGGTCTCTGTTTGCGCGTCCAGGAAGACTGCCTCTGCCGGTGCGACAAGTTCTCGCAGCTCTTGTTTCCGGCCTTCGTCGGTGAGCACGGCTTCGTCGGAGTTGAATACGTAGAGGAATGGTTTCGCCGTCATGAGGTGCAGGTGGTGGAGCAAATCGAGGTCGATGTCCCCTGACTTTGCCGCGGCGAAGAGGGTGCGGTCGTCCTCAAGCACTGCCTGCGCCTTCTTGGCCTCCTCGGCCTCTGCTGCCACGTCCTTGCTCTTGCGGCCTTCCTTCTCCAGGCGCGGCAACGCTTTCTCGATCGTCTGCAGGTCAGCCAGGATCAGCTCGGTGTTAATGACTGCGATGTCAGATGCGGGATCGACTTTCCCGTCGACGTGAATGACATTGTCGTCAGCGAAGGCGCGAACGACTTGGCAAATGGCGTCTGCTTCACGAATGTTGGCAAGGAAGGCGTTGCCCATACCTTCGCCCTCGGACGCCCCCTTGACGATGCCAGCGATGTCAACGAACGACACCGTCGCGGGCAGGATGCGTTCGGATTCAAAGATCTCAGCTAAGCGCTTCAGGCGCGGGTCTGGCAGTTCAACCAACCCCACGTTCGGCTCGATGGTTGCGAACGGGTAGTTCGCAGCGAGCACATCATTCCGCGTCAACGCATTAAAAAGGGTTGACTTTCCGACATTGGGCAAACCGACGATTCCAAGTGTAAGACTCACGCTGGCCAATCCTAGCCCACCCATCGCGTTGCCGTCGAAAAGTTTGCAGCTCGCGGTCGGGTTACGTTTCTTTCTCCCTCGGATGGGGCACAATAGGTCGCGTGAGCACTCAGAAACCTCTCGACTACGACGCCAATCCGATTGATCGCGGCATTGTCTACCGCGCGTGGATCAAGTCCGCCGCGACGTTGACGCTGCGAGTCCTCATTGTCGCAGTGTTTTTGGCCGCGCTTGGCAAAGTGATCGGGATGTTTTGGGCAGGCATTCTTCCGGTTGTTCTTGCGCTCATCATCTGCACTGTGCTCGCGCCCGTTGCGGGCTGGCTGCGCCAGCATGGCATACCAGCTGGATTTGCGGCGCTCTTGACGTTGCTTGGCTTCTTTGGATTTCTCGGCTTTCTCGTCTCGTTGATTGCCCCGGACATTGCGGCGCACTCGAGGTTGCTCTATCTGCAAGCGCTCGAAGGTGTGCAGCGATTGCAGCTCTGGCTGCAGGGTCCACCGCTCAATGTCAACCCCGATGATCTTGATGAGGGCGTGAACGAGATTGCGCAGTGGCTCCAGAAGCAGGCCGGGGCAATCGCTGGCGGTGTATTCACGGGTATTGGCACTGCCGCAGGCCTGATTGTCACACTGTTTGTGGTGCTTGTCTTGACGTTCTTCTTTTTGAAGGATGGCCACAAGTTTTTGCCTTGGCTTCGCAGTGCTACCGGGGGTCGCGCAGGCCTTCATTTCACTGAGCTCTTCACTCGAGCGTGGGACACGCTTGGTGGTTTTATTCGCGCCCAAGCTGTTGTCTCGCTTGTCGACGCCATCTTCATCGGACTCGGCATTTACTTCGTGGGCGTCCCGATGGCGTTCACGCTCGCTGTGCTGACGTTCATCGCGGGGTTCATCCCGATTGTGGGTGCGGTTGTGGCAGGCGCGCTTGCCATTTTGGTCGCGTTGGTGTCGCTTGGCGTAACCCAAGCGTTGATTGTGTTTGCCATCGTCATTGTTGTCCAACAGCTGGAAGGCAATGTGCTCTCCCCGATGCTGCAGTCCCGTGCAATGAACTTGCATCCAGTGATCGTGCTGGTCTCCGTGACCGTAGGTGGTGGACTCTTCAACCTGATTGGTGCCTTCTTGGCAGTCCCCGTAGCTGCGATGATCGCGGTTTGCTACCGCTACGCGCTCGATATTGTGCGCATCCACTCAGGGGAAGTACGCCCGGAAGATCTTTCTTTCATCACCGAGGAAGGTCGTGCGATTGCTGAGCTGGAAAGCATCGAAAGCCAGCACAAGCGCGATGCGCTGCGCGAGGAAGATGAATGGGCAGCCACTGTCCCCTCGGAGGCTGCACAGGGAGAGTCCGCGGAGGAGGATCTTGATCAACCCGATCGCCGCTTCCGTCCACGGCACAAGCCCGACAAGTTAAAACAGGTGTTCGATCGACTGCGTCCTAACGCCTAGTTTTGTCCCGCTCATGTGCTCTACTAATGCACATGGACGCATCGACCGCACTGCTATTGATCTTTACGGGCCTCCTCGTTGGGGCCATCCTGGGCTTTTTTGGCGGCACGTTTTGGATGCAGCGTACCAACCCCCAACAGCACCCGCCTACTGATCTACGCCCGCTGGCACAGGCACTTCGTGACCTACAGGTTCGTCTCGAAGACATCGATAAAGAGCAAGCAGTAGCGCAGTCTGCCTTGGCAGGCCAAGTACAAGCAATTGCGCGCACCTCATCCAGGCTCGGGGACCGGACTGATCAGCTCATCACTGCACTGCGCTCACCGCAGGTCCGAGGCAGATGGGGCGAGGTGCAGCTGCAGCGCGTGGTAGAGCTGGGTGGGATGGTAGAGCACGTCGACTTTGACGCTCAGGCGTACATGCGTTTCGACGGCGCCTCGCTACGCCCGGACATGGTTATCCGGCTCACCCAGGATCGAAACATAATCGTCGACGCCAAGGTTCCGTTTTCTTCATACCTCGATGCGCTCAACACGGAAGACCCGGAAGAAAAGCAAGGCTACCTGCGTAGACACGCGCACCTGCTGCGAAGCCACGTCGATACGCTGTCCTCAAAGTCATACATAAAGGCATTTCAGCCCAGCCCGGAATTCGTCGTGATGTTTGTCCCAGCTGACCCATTCTTGGACGCCGGTCTCGCTATCGACCCGGAGCTGCTCGACTACGCTTTTGCCCGCAACGTCGTCATCGCGACCCCCACGACGCTGTTCGCACTGCTGCGCACGGTTGAACTTGGGTGGAGGCAAGATTCCATGAATCGGGAGGCGCAGACCATCCAGCGTCTTGGCGAAGAGCTGTACCGGCGTCTCGGCACGCTGACAGAGCACTACAACCGCGTCGGGAGCAGTCTTGAGAAGGCGGTCGAGTCGTACAACGCAACACTGGCGTCGCTCGACAGTCGGGTGATGGTCACCGCTCGTAAGCTCGAGGAACTAGGTGCAGCTGGGCACTCGTCGAGCGCGCCGGAGCTTCACCCTATCGATGCGCGACCGAGACTCCGCGACTCAGATTCGTCGAATTGTTAGCCCCTGGAGCGGGTCAAACTGGCAAGACTCGGGGGTAGGCCGGGTAGAATGCCCAGCGTGTCTCAAAACTCTCTCCGATCCCCGCGCTCTGGTACCGCCACCTTCCACGGTTTGCCTACCGTTTCCAGCATCGGCATTATCTTTGCTGCGCTGCTGACCGGCGTCGTCATCGCAACGTCGGCGGGATACATCGGATGGCCTCTGCTCGTACTGTTCAGCGTCGCGGTCATCGCCGTGACGACGCTGGTAGACCCGCGGGGTTTGTTCCTTACCGTCGCGGCTACCCCGCTTTTGTTCGTCATTGCGCTGCTTGGATTTGGACTGATTTCAGCACGCAATCAGCTCGGGGCCGCTGGTGCAGGCGGGAAAACCGCTATCCTTATGGTGCTTTACCCAGTAATCGAGCACTTCCCTATTCTCTTCACGGTGACTGCTGGTGCCCTGGTGATCGCCATCGTGCGCTACTGGCTGATCCAACGCCATAACGATGAAGTCCTGCGCCGGGAGCGAGCGCAGCGCCGCCGCATGAGCCAGTCGAACCGCAGGACCAATAGCGAGGGCCGTCGGGCCCGTGAGCGCAGCCAGGGTGGCATCACGGTCGATGAGCTGTTGAAGCGAACGAAGGCAGAACGCAGTCAGGCCCGCCCCCGTGGGGAGCGGGCCCGGCGAGTTGCCTCTCGCCTTGGCGAGGACCTGTACAAAAACGAAGATCGCTAGGCGAAGGCTAGACGAGCACTAGCTGCTACGGCGCGGCTGACGCAGATCCCGCGGCAGCGCGAACGTGATCGTCTCTACCGTAGTGGTGACTTCCTCTACATCGGTGTAACCGCGCGTCGCAAGCTCCGCGAGCAGCTCCTGAACCAGAATTTCCGGCACCGAAGCTCCCGATGTTACGCCAACGGTGTTGACACCCTCGAACCATTCGTCTTGTACTTGGTGGGCGTAGTCGATGAGGTATGCGTTGTTGGCACCAGCGTCGAGCGCTACTTCCACCAGGCGCTTCGAATTGGAAGAATTTTGCGAGCCGACCACAATAACGAGTTCCGTCTGCGGTGCGATCTTCTTCACTGCTACCTGACGGTTTTGCGTTGCGTAGCAGATGTCGTCGCTAGGCGGGTTTTCTAGATCTGGGTAGCGCTCGCGCAGCTTTTCAACGATCAGCATCGTTTCATCAACAGACAGGGTGGTCTGGGATAGCCACACTAGCTTCGTCCCCTCTGGGAAGTCGGGAAGGGCGTCGACACCCTCGACCCCGTCAACGAGGTGGGTGACCTCCGGGGCCTCACCTGCGGTACCTTCGACTTCCTCGTGGCCCTCGTGGCCGACAAGCAAGATCTGGTATCCGTGCTTGGCAAACCGCTTCACCTCGTTGTGCACCTTGGTCACGAGCGGGCACGAGGCGTCGAGCGCCAGCAAGTTGCGCCCGTCCGCTGCTTCGCGGACCGCGGGGGAAACTCCGTGCGCGGAAAAGACAAGGTGCGAGCCTTCGGGGACCTCGTCGGTTTCGTCAACGAATATGACGCCGCGCTTCTCTAGTGTTTCCACTACGTACTTGTTGTGGACGATCTCTTTTCGCACATAAATTGGGGCTCCGTATTTTTCCAGCGCCTTTTCTACAGTGACAACTGCACGATCCACACCTGCGCAGTAACCGCGAGGTGCTGCCAGAAGAACTTTTTTACCCTGATTTGTCATGGAACCGACCCTACCGAATCAACGTCTAAAACAGTAGGTACACATTCTTGTGGTGATCTATCTATGAAACAATGGCAGCGTATTCCATCGACACGCTGGGAAAGGAGCGGTGTTGACACAAGCACAAGGTGAGCGTTCAGCCTCACCAAGTAGCCCTGAACAGCCATGGCCAGTGGCAAAGTTGAATAAGTCGGTCAAGGGGTGGATTAACCGTCTGGGCCACTTGTGGGTTGAAGGCCAGCTCACGCAGGTGAATTACAAGCCGAGCTGGAAATTCTCCTATCTCACCCTCCGCGACACGCAGCAGGAAACGAGCGTGCAGCTTACGGTTTCCTCGGACTACTTAAGGAGCTTGCCGACGCCACCAAAGGACGGTGACCGCGTCGTCATCTACGGCAAGCCGGCCTTCTACGAGGGCCGCGGCTCCTTTTCGATGTGGACGACGCAGATTCGCCACGTCGGTATCGGTGAATTGCTCGCGAAGATTGAGCAGCTTCGGAAACAGCTTGCAAGTGAGGGTCTCTTTGACCGCGCCCGCAAACGGCCGATTCCCCTGCTCCCGAACACGATTGGCCTCATTACTGGTCGCGGCTCAGCCGCCGAGCGCGACGTGCTTTCCGTGGCGCAGAGCCGTTGGCCCGCGGTCCAATTCCGCGTGATCAACACCGCGGTACAGGGACCGAACGCGGTGCCTGAGGTCATTCAGGCCCTGCAGACGCTTGACGCGGACCCCAATGTTGAGGTCATCATCATTGCCCGTGGCGGAGGCTCGGTCGAGGACCTCCTTCCGTTTTCTGAGGAGGCGCTGCAGCGCGCTGTGGCTGCGGCGGGAACGCCGGTGGTATCCGCCATTGGGCACGAACCAGACAACCCGGTGCTCGACAACGTCGCTGACTTACGCGCGGCCACTCCAACCGACGCCGCTAAACGCGTCGTCATCGATGCCACCCAGGAGCTTGCGTTTCTGTCTGAGGCGCGCGCACGCAGCGCGCAGGCGCTGCGCACCTGGGTTTCCACCAAATCGGAAGAGATCCAGTACTGGCGCTCGCGTCCGGTGATGCAGAACCCGTTACTGGCAATTGAGCGTCGAAGCGAAGAGGTCTCACAGCAGGTTGCTTCGATGCGACGAGAGATCAGCCACCTGTTGGCGCGAGAAACGCAGCAGGTCGCTGCGCTCCGCTCACAAGTTTCGGCGTTAGGGCCAGCAGCAACTCTCGCGCGCGGATATTCCGTAGTACAAGTCCTCCCCCGCGACCATTCCGATCCTGAGGTTGTCACCAGCATCGAACAATCACCCCCCGGATCGCAGCTGCGCATCCGCGTCGCGGACGGTTCCATCACCGCAGCAGCAATGGGGACCACCCCCGCCGATTAAATCCACACAGCAATTTCACTAGCATCTAGCATCAAGGAGACAATCCATGTCCGAAAACACGTATGGCAATGGCCAACCCACCGACGCCGCATTCCCCGACCCCGCAACGCTTTCGTTCGAGCAAGCTAGGCAGCAACTCGTAGAAACAGTGAGGGTCCTCGAGCTCGGGCAAATGAGCCTTGACGAATCACTGAAGTATTGGGAGTACGGCGAGGGGCTCGCGAAGCGCTGCGAGCAGCTACTCGAGGGAGCATCAAAACGTGTCGAGGCCGCTATTCAGCAGCGCGACGCGACTGAGCAAACACCACAGTCGGAATAGCCTGCTGCCACGGCGTCTACTGCGCTGACAGCGGCTCGGTCGCGAGCGCAGTACGTATCAGTTCCTCAAACTCGGCGTCTGTTCCGGCACCTGTGACGGCGAATCGTGCGTCGCCAGCATCGATAACCCACAGTGGGCGAGTTTTCGCCTCGGTACCCTTGAATATCTCAATGCTGTGGCCATCGATCGTGTCCTGGCGGTCAAGCGTGCGCTGCTTTCCGTCGACCTCGGACTGGACCGTTTTGCTGTCCGCACCCGTTTGCGTCAGCTGGATGAAGCCACCATCGGGCGTGACCCACCCTACGACTGGAGCTGGCTGCTGAGCGATCATGCTTCGCCGCGCGGAGTTCGTCACCCAACCTGTTGGCATTTGAGGGTAGCGCACCGGAAAATCGACTCCGCGAGCCTCAAGGCCAAGGAACGTCTTCGCATCGACTTCTTGCACAGGCCCATTTTCGGGCTTACCGGGATTGAACGTGCACAGCCCGGTCGCACCAACGGCAATGATCATGACGACCACGATCAAGATGACGTTGATGAGCATGTCTCTGCCGTCTTGGAAAATGCGAGGTTTGTTTTCTTGAGCCACGCGCTCCAGTATGACATGGATTCCTGATACCCCCGAATTTGTCTTTTACCCCCGCGCGTTGGCTTTTTACGCAGGAAGTCCCCAGTTCAGACACCACTATTCGCAGCATTGCCCTATTTTAGGTGTAGAAACGACGGTTCATGTCTGGCAAAAGTGCCATGATAGAGGTGTGCCAGACCGCAGTGGTATGGCTTTGCAACGCGGCATGATGTCGATGTTGTCACAACTAAAACTAGTTTGCCGCAGGAGGGCACTGTTTCATGTCTGAACAAACTTCTGAAAACTTCCCTGACCGTAACCTTGCAATGGAGCTCGTGCGCGTTACCGAGGCTGCTGCGCTTGCCTCTGGCCGCTGGGTAGGTCGCGGGATGAAAAATGAAGGTGACGGCGCCGCAGTCGACGCCATGCGCAAGATGATCAACTCCGTCACGATGGACGGCGTCATCGTCATTGGCGAGGGCGAAAAGGACGAGGCGCCGATGTTGTTTAACGGCGAAAGTGTCGGCAACGGTTTTGGCGCACAGGTTGATCTGGCGGTTGACCCAGTCGACGGCACGCGCCTGATGGCGGAAGGTCGCCCGAATGCTATTTCGGTTATCGCGGCTGCCGACCGTGGTTCCATGTTCAACCCGCAGGACGCGTTCTACATGAACAAGATTGCAGTCGGCCCTGAGGCTGTCGGGGTCATCGATATTACGAAGTCCGTCGAGTTCAACATTAAGGCAGTGGCAGAAGCCAAGGGAGTCGGCGTTGGTAACGTGACTGTGGTGGTACTCGACCGCCCACGTCACAACAAGCTGGTTGCGGAGATTCGCAAGGCTGGTGCCAAGGTACGTTTCATTATGGACGGAGACGTTGCTGGTGCCATCGCTGCTGCCCAGAACACCAACTCCATTGACATGGCGATGGGCATCGGTGGCACACCGGAGGGGGTTATCACGGCGTGTGCATTGAAGTGCCTTGGTGGTGAGATCCAGGGCCAGCTCGCACCGCAGTCCGATGAAGAGCGCGAACGCGTGCTGGCAGCGGGCCACGATCTCGACCGTGTGCTTGGCCTCGACGACTTGGTGGCCTCCGATAACTGCTACTTCGCGGCTACCGGTGTCACCAACGGCGACATGCTGCGCGGCGTCTCCTACCGTAAGAATGGCGCTACCACCCGTTCGTTGGTAATGCGCTCGAAGTCTGGCACCGTCCGCTACGTGGAGTCCCTCCACCAGCTGCCGAAGCTTCAGGAGTACTCGGTGATCGATTACTCCGGCCCGATCAAGTAATTCAAAGCGTCGATTTTCTGTAAGTATCAAGTAAAGGAAAGATGAATGGCCGATAAGCAGTACCGTATCGAGCACGACACCATGGGTGAGGTCAAAGTACCTGTTGATGCACTGTGGCGTGCTCAAACTCAACGTGCTGTAGAGAACTTCCCGATCTCTGGCCGGGGCCTCGAGAACCAGCAGATCCGCGCCCTTGGGCTCCTCAAGGCCGCGTGTGCGCAGGTCAACAAGGATTCGGGCAAGCTCGATGCGGAAAAGGCTGACGCGATCATCGCTGCGGCGAAGGAAATCGCAGACGGCAAGCACAACGACCAGTTCCCAATTGACGTCTTCCAGACGGGTTCTGGCACTTCCTCGAACATGAACACTAATGAGGTCATTGCTTCGATCGCGCACGCAAACGGCGTGGAAGTCCACCCGAACGACCACGTCAACATGGGACAGTCCTCGAACGACACCTTCCCAACTGCAACGCACATTGCTGCCACCGAAGCTGCCGTCGAAGTGCTGGTCCCGGCCCTGCAGGTGCTGCAGAAGTCACTGGCTGCGAAGGCTGAGCAATGGCACGAGGTAGTGAAGTCGGGCCGCACTCACCTGATGGACGCGACCCCGCTCACGCTTGGTCAGGAGTTCTCCGGCTACGCGCGTCAGATCGAGCTCGGCATCGAGCGCGTTGAGGCAACTGTTGGCCGCCTCGGCGAGCTCGCCATTGGCGGCACCGCGGTTGGCACCGGCATCAACGCCCCAGCAGACTTTGGCGCAAAGGTGACCGCAGAGCTGGTGAAGCTCACCGGACTGACACAGCTGTCGGAGGCAAAGAACCACTTCGAGGCCCAGGCCGCACGCGACGCTCTGGTGGAATTCTCCGGTGCGATGCGCACTGTTGCAGTCTCGTTGTACAAGATTGCAAATGACATCCGTCTGATGGGTTCAGGCCCACTCGCAGGGTTCGCGGAGATTCACCTCCCAGATCTGCAGCCAGGCTCGTCGATCATGCCTGGCAAGGTGAACCCTGTCCTGTGCGAGGCGGCAACCCAGGTCTCAGCCCAGGTGATCGGCAACGATGCCGCAGTGGCATTCGGCGGCTCGCAAGGCCAGTTCGAGCTCAACGTGTTCATCCCGATGATGGCGCGCAACGTGCTGGAGTCCGCTCGCCTGCTGGCGAACGTCTCTCGACAGTTCGCTACCCGCTTGGTTGACGGTATCGAGGCGAACGAGGCCCGCATGAAGCAGCTCGCGGAGTCTTCACCATCAATCGTCACCCCTCTGAACAGTGCAATCGGCTACGAGAACGCTGCGAAAGTGGCAAAGCATGCGGTGAAGGAGGGCATCACGATCCGCCAGGCTGTGATTGACCTCGGCTTCGTGGACGGCGAAACGTTGACTGAGGAGGAGCTCGACAAGCGTTTGAACGTCCTGTCGATGGCTCATACCGAACGCAACTAGTCTTCGCTACAATCATCCCTGCTACTGCCCATGTTCATGAGCACGACCAGGGATGATTTTTATGTCTGATTCTTTTTCGCAGCTTCGTACAGCTGGGGGCTCAAATAAGCCATGGGTTATTGGCGGTGTCTTAGCTCTGGTGGTCTCGCTTATCGGGATAGCGCTCGCCGCAGCGTACTGGTCCGCTCAGCCAAAGCCGGAGCCTAACGGGGTGCCTACAGTTGTGACGGTGACTGCGTTTCCTGAAGCTCCGCAAGTGCGTGACGACGCCCCCTCCGGAACATTCCGAGGCACCCTCCAATCGCACAGCCCTGATGCTGCCGTAGCGGCGTGGCCGGCGGTGTTCTCCCTCCATGAAGGACAAGGGATGGTCAGCTATCCTCTGAGCGGTTGCGTGGCGCTTATCGCGCATGATGGCAGTGCTTCCGCTCTGACGAAACAGTGCCCTCCAACTACTGATGATGGTTTCTGGAGCTTCTCCAGCCCGGAGCCGGGAATCGTTGAGGCACAGTTTTTCGAGCGCCGCGGTGATAGCTCTCCAAACGTGGAAGGCTCACTATCGCTCCTGGTTGAATAGGTTTCTTTGATATTTTTGCACGGAGTGTAAGATTGCACTCCGTGAATTTTCCCGATCAGTCAGAAGGTCTCCGGCAGCGAAAGCGCCGCGAAACACGGCAGCGAATCTTCGATACAGCTGCATCGCTTGTGGCACGCGACGGCTATGACAATGTCACAGTCGAGGAGATCTGCCAAGGTGCAGGCATTTCACGGCGGACGTTCTTCAACTACATGGACTCAAAAGATGACGCTGTGCTTGGTCCCTTCCCTCTCGAGTTCACCAGCGAGAGCTTTGCACGCATTGCTGATGAGTCGTCCACGAACATGTTGTCCCTGGTAATCGATGCAATGGAAGAATCAGGTGCCGAAGATCGAGCCGAGGATGCCTGCCGAATCCAGCGGCTCATGCAGGACAACCCATCGTTGGCAAACGCGATGCTGGCCCGCAAACGCGATACGCTACGACACCTCGAGCAGGCTGTGCGTGAGCATTTTGCGAGCCACCCCGAAGACCGCCGTCTAGATGTCGCCATAGAGGCAGAAGCCCGAATCGTTGTGGAACTTTTTCGGACAACGCTTGTGCTTTATGCGCGAAGCCTTCATTTCCAAGAGGAGGGTTCGCCGAAGGAGCAGGCTCGTAGCGTAGCTGCCGTCGTCACGAAGTATGCAAAGGAGTTGCAGTGGTAAACAACACTAAGCCACACGTTGGCCTGATCTTTGGAGCGCTACTCATCACGATGCTGATGAGCTCATTGGGCCAGATGATTTTCTCCACTGCCCTGCCGACAATTGTCGGTGAGCTTGGTGGCGTAGATCACATGAGCTGGGTGATTTCGTCGTTCCTGGTCACGATGACAATCGCGATGCCAATTAATGGCAAGCTCGGTGACAGGGTCGGACGCAAGTGGCCTTATATTGGCTCGATTGGCCTGTTCGTCATTGGTTCCACCTTGGGTGGGCTTGCACAGTCGATGCAGCTGCTCATTATCGGGCGCGCCGTCCAAGGCTTCGGCGCTGGCGGCATGATGGTCAACTCCCAGGCAATCATCGCGGAGGTGGTTCCAGCCCGTAGCCGCGGCAAGTACATGGGTGTGATGGGGGCAGTATTTGGTGTTTCTTCCGTGCTTGGCCCCGTGCTGGGCGGATGGTTTACGGATGGACCCGGCTGGCGTTGGGGCCTTTGGATGAACATCCCGCTGGGGCTTCTCGCGATGACGGTCTGCACAATCGTGCTCCACCTACGCAAGGGTTCGCGGTCAGCACAGAGCATCGACTGGCTGGGCACCGTGCTCATGGCGGTTGCCACGACTTCTCTTATTTTGACCACGACGTGGGGCGGCACTCAGTATGAGTGGTCCTCGCCTATCATTTTGGGTACTTCCTCGCTTGCGGTTGTCGCTGCAGCGCTGTTCGTCTTCGTTGAGCTGCGCGTACCGAACCCGCTCATCCCCATGCACTTGTTCCGCAATCGCAACATGGTCTTGACGACGGCCTCCGGCACCGTGCTGGGACTGGCTATGACCGGTGCGCTTGCTTACCTGCCTACCTACCTGCAGATGGTGCACGAACTCACGCCAACGAACGCGGGGCTGATGATGCTGCCAATGGTCATCGGCATCTTGGGCACTGGCACTACCGTGGGGTTCATTATCGCGAAAACGGGCCGCTACAAGGTCTACCCGATCATCGGTATGGCCATCGTTTCGGTCGGACTCTTCCTCTTCTCGCAGCTCGAAGTGTCCACACCGTTGACAACGCTGGGTATCTATATGTTCATCTTCGGGTTCGGACTCGGCTTAGTCATGCAGGTACTGGTACTTATTGTCCAGAACTCGTTCCCACTAGCAATGGTCGGTACTGCAACAGCGACGAACAACTTCTTCCGACAGATCGGCTCCGCGATCGGTGCGTCGCTTATTGGTTCGCTGTTCATTCACAATATGACGGAGGAGCTCGCGGAACGCCTGCCAAAAGCATTGGCCTCGATGGCCCCTAGCGAGGCAGCCCCTTACGCCGAGCAATTCTCGAGCGCCGGTGGGCACAACTCCCTCACCCCGCACGCGGTTGCACAACTGCCTGACGTACTGCGCGACGCCGTCCTTAATAGTTACAACGACGGCCTGACCCCAGTGTTCTTACTGATGGTCCCATTGGCCGCCGTTGCGTTGGTGCTGCTCTTCCCGGTCCGGGAGGACCCGCTGAAAGAGACGCTGGACTAGGAACGATGAGGCGTGACTAGACCTGGCTTTCGCCTGGTTTCTTTTCTCCCGGCTTCGGCAACAGCAGCTCGTAGATGTCCGAGTCACGCCACTGGCCTTCCCGCTCACCGTAGGACATTTTCGCCATGTGATGGAAGGTGCCAACTTTCTCGAACCCGCGCGACTTGTGCAGCCCTGCCGATCCTTCGTTTTCCGGGAAGATCCACGAGTGAATCGACCACTTATCAAGTTCGATGCACGTCGCGATGAGCTTGTCTAGCAGCGCACCGGATACCCCCATGCCGCGCGCATCCGGATGCACGTAGATGGAGTCTTCAACTACTCCATGGAACACGCTTCTCGACGACGCCTTCGCCGCAGCTACCCATCCGAGCACACGCGAGTCATCGTGTTCATCAACGGCAACAAACACCGTTTCCATGATCTTCGCCCTGGAAAACTGCTCCCATGTCAAGCCGCGCGTCTCGTAAGTTGCGTTTCCGGTACTCAGACCCATCTCGTAGATGCTACGCACCTGCGGGTAGTCTTCTGGCCGGATTGGTCGAATGGTAAACCCTTTTTTGGTCATAAAAAACATTGTCCCCATTGGTCACACATCGTGCAACCAACGGGGACAAAAGCCGTTGTAGAGCTACAAATTACTTCTCGATGATGTTTGCAGCGAACGCGCCGGTGTCGTTGTTCTCACGAGTCCACTCGATGGTGCCGTGCTCGAACTCCTGGGACCAGCCAGATTCATTTGGAAGTGGGGTCTCGGCTGCGGTTGGGAAGCCAACCTTGTCCATAACGCCTTCATTCGTCAGCCACACGTTAGCAATTTGGCCCCAGATCGGAGCGCCACCGGTGTTCTCATTCCAGGCGACGTGGTGGTCATTGTCAAAGTCAACGATCCAGCTGCCATCGTGCTCCGTAACCTTCATTGGCTCGCCCCACTCCGAGTCAGCGTACTGGCCGATTGCCTGGACCAGACCGGTTGGAACCTTGACCTCTTCACCGTCTGCGGTAGTCAAGGAGACAGACTCCGTAGAGCCCTCTGCGCCATTAGCGTCGGTGGCGGTCTCAGCAGCAGTCTCCGTCTCGGCTGCCTCTGTAGCTGTCTCGATGTTGGTCACCGTTGCGGTGCCGGAAGCACCATCCGCAGCGGTGGTAGCAGTGCTATCGGCGCCCTCTCCGTCAGAGCAAGCAACCAAGCCTGCGGTCAGAGCGGTAGCAGCAACGGCGGAAGTAAAAACCTTCTTGTAATTCATCAAAATTTCCTTTCGTTGTTGAATTTGTCTGGTGTCCATTATGCAAATTTCACTTTCGCCGCCTCCGTTTCACCCCCGTTCGGGGTGTTTTCCCGGCTGCACCCTTGCGCTTTTGCCCACGTTTCGTATATAAGCGTTTGCCCTGCGCAGCACGGGAGTCTGACACCTGTTTGCGCCGCCTCGTCCCAGCAGTCGGCTCACTCCCCCTCGACGAGCGAGCGGTGCGCCCTTTTGCGACGCCCACAAAGTCCTGGATCTCGTCACCGTCGTCGGCTTTCCGCCACACCAACGCAATCTCAGTTTCAACCAGCGGAGCGTGCCAAACTTCCAAACACGCGATCTGTTTCTTCGAAAGCACCTTCAACAACGGCAACGGAGCCAATGCCACGCCAACGTTTGCCGCAACGACCTGCAATGCACCACGAAGCTCTTCAAGTGACGCCTCCGGCTGGTAGACCCAGTTGATGATTTCGCCTTCGAGGTCCGCGTAATCGACGCGCTCCCCAAGCTCTGCAAACAAAGAGTCCTTGGGCACGGCAACGCCGGGAGCCTCGGTATAGAGACGGACCACGTGAAATTCATCGGTAATACGGTCATCGGGCAGGCGCATCAGCGCCAGCGATGTAGAAGTCGTCTCGTCCAGGAGATCAGCGAAGGGGTCGTCGACACCTTGTATATCGAGCGAGTGCGGTGTGGACTGTGCGAAGCGTTTAAACCACTTCCCTGGCTCTGTGCCGGTGACGAAAGCAAGCGATAGCATGGCACAATGCTACCGTTTGGTGTATGACTACACAGAAGCCATCCGGAACCGCGATGAAGGCCGCGACCGCCGCGAAGAAACTCGGGATCTACCTGCCAGCGACGCCGCAGGAGTTCCAAGACAATGCCGTGACGCACGCGCAACTGCGCGAATTACAGAACAATCCCCCAGAGTGGCTGCAGGAACTGCGCCGCAATGGGCCACACCCCCGCCCCGAGGTGGCGCGCAAACTCGGGATCTCAATCACCGCACTCAAAGCAAACGACATGGACAAGCCGCTCACCACTGAGGAGATCAACGAGCTGTTGAAAAACCAGCCGGAATGGTTGAGCTCGGCCCGCACCACTCATTCAGAGCAGCGCCAGGCCGAGCAGCAGCAGTAGCTCTTAGAGCATCTTCCAATCTTCGAGGCCCGGGTAGAGCGGGAACCGCTCCGCCAGCGCGTCTACGCGGGCGTGCAGGGCGTCGACGTCGGCGTTCTCACCCTGGATAAGCGCCTCGGCGATAATTTCCGCAACTTCCTCGAACTCTTCCTTGCCGAAGCCGCGGGTCGCCAGCGCCGGGGTGCCAATACGCAGCCCCGACGTCACGGCTGGCGGACGCGGATCGAAAGGAACGGCGTTGCGGTTCACCGTAATGCCAGCCTTATGCAGCAAATCCTCTGCCTGCTGGCCATCCATCGCGGAGTTACGCAGGTCCACTAGCACAAGGTGGACATCGGTGCCGCCGGAGACGACGTCGATGCCGGCTTCCTTGGCGTCTGGCTGGGTCAAGCGCTCGGCGAGAATCTTTGCGCCCTCGAGCGTGCGCTCCTGGCGGTTACGGAAAGCCTCCGTCGCGGCGAGCTTGAAGGCGGTAGCCTTCGCAGCGATCACGTGCACCAGCGGGCCACCCTGCTGGCCTGGGAACACTGCGGAGTTGAGTTTCTTGTGCAGCTCGAGATCGTTGGTGAGGATGAAGCCGGAGCGTGGTCCACCAATCGTCTTGTGCACCGTGGAGGACACAACGTGTGCATGAGGCACTGGCGACGGGTGCAGACCAGCAGCAACCAAGCCAGCGAAGTGCGCCATATCGACCCACAAGTACGCACCAACCTCGTCTGCGATCGAGCGGAACTCAGCAAAGTCCTCGTGGCGAGGGTACGCGGACCAACCCGCGATGATCACCTTCGGCTTGACCTCGCGTGCCTGTTCACGCAGCTTCTCCATGTCGATGGTGCACGTGTCTTTTTCAACCTCGTACGCAGCGACGTTGTACAGCTTGCCGGAGAAGTTGATCTTCATACCGTGCGTCAGGTGGCCACCGTGAGCGAGGCTGAGGCCCAAGATGGTGTCGCCCGGCTCGCACAGCGCCATCAACACAGCCGCATTCGCCTGCGCACCGGAGTGTGGTTGCACGTTCGCGTATTTCGCGCCGAAGAGCTCCTTCGCGCGGTCGCGCGCCAGGTCTTCAACGATATCGGCGTGCTCGCAGCCACCGTAGTAGCGACGACCTGGGTAGCCTTCGGCGTATTTGTTCGTAAACACCGAACCCTGTGCTTGCAGCACTGCTCGCGGGACGAAGTTCTCGGAGGCAATCATCTCCAGCGTGTTTCGCTGGCGCGACAGTTCCTGAACGATCGCTTCGTGAACTTCGGGGTCAAAAGTAGCGAGATCCTGGTAGCGGAGGTCTTCAGACACGTGCACCGGGTCCTTTCAAGATCAGACAGTCAATCATGTTTTAGCTCATGTCCAGGCACACCTATGCCTGGCACTGCTAAGCAGTATAAGCATCAGCGCTACGAAAGACGTCCACTTTATTCAGGAACTTCAGAAGTATCTGCACCTGAGTTCCCCGACACGAAACAACAAATGTAACAATGATACGCATGGCGAAATCTCCCCGCACTTCGGATTCGAGCCCTTATTTGGACTTTCACCGCGACGATTGGCGGCACCGACGTGCGCAAATGCCACAAGTCTTGACGGAGGACGAAGTAGCCAAGCTCAGTGGTATCGGCGAGAACCTCGATATGCAGGAAGTTGAAGACATCTACCTGCCGATCTCTCGCCTGATTCACCTCCAGGTACGGGCTCGACAAAAGCTTACGAAGGCCACAGAGACGTTCATCGGTGATGACCCAGGCCACGTGCCATTCATTATCGGGATTGCGGGGTCGGTGGCCGTCGGCAAGTCAACGACTGCCCGTGTACTGCAAGTGTTGCTGCAGCGTTGGGACTCTCATCCTCGAGTAGACCTCATCACCACCGACGGATTCCTCTATCCCAGCAAAGTGCTCAAAGAGCGCAACCTGATGGACCGCAAAGGATTCCCGGAATCCTACAACCGGCGCGACCTCATGCGCTTTGTCACCGAGGTCAAGTCGGGTCAACCACTGGTCAAAGCGCCGATATATTCTCACTTCGCCTACGACATCATCCCAGGCGAGTTCATTGAGGTCCGCCAGCCGGACATCATCATTCTCGAAGGGCTCAACGTCCTCCAAACCGGCCCGACCCTCATGGTGTCCGACCTCTTCGACTTCTCAATTTATGTCGACGCCCTCACCACCGATATTGAACGCTGGTACATCGACCGCTTCATGAAGCTTCGCAACACGGCATTTCGAGAGCCCGGCGCGCACTTTGCGCACTATGCCGACATCGATGAGGCGCAGGCCCGTCACAAGGCACGCGATATTTGGCAGTCCATCAACCTGCCGAACCTAGTGGAAAACATTGCCCCCACCCGTATCCGTGCCTCGCTCGTGCTACGCAAAGGCGCCGACCATTCAGTGCAGTGGGTCCGCATGCGCAAAATGTAGCGCCAGGTAGCTGCCTACTTGCCGAAGCGACGGGAGCGCTGCGAGTACTCGCGCAACGCGCGAAGGAAGTCAATCTTGCGGAACGCGGGCCAGTACGTGTCCGTAAACCAGATCTCGGAGTACGCCGCCTGCCACAGTAGGAAGCCGGAGAGGCGCTGCTCCCCCGACGTCCGGATCACTAAGTCTGGATCGGGCTGACCTGAGGTGTACAGGTGCTGCGACACGGACTCGACGGTCACTGCGTTGACCAGTTCGTCCACGCTGCAGCCGCTGGCAGCGGCGTCGCTAATGAGGCTGCGAACGGCGTCGACAATTTCTTGCCTGCCGCCGTACCCCACCGCAATGTTGACGGTCAGGCCAGCTTTGCCTGTGGTGGTGTCGGCAGATCGGCGCATCCTTTCTGCAACCTCATCCGGCAAGAGCTCCAGGTGCCCTACGAGCCGAACCTTGCAGGAGTAAGACTGCGTCGCAAGGTCCTCGATCACCTCGGAAATAATGTCGAACAGCAGCTCAACTTCTTCCGAAGTCCGTTGCAAATTCTCCGTTGATAACAGGTAGATCGTAACGACGTCCACGTCCATTTCCGCCGACCACCGCACAAGTTCGCCGATCTTCGCCCCACCCACCCGGTGGCCATGAGAAACATCGGTGAACCCAGCCTCACGGGCCCACCGTCGGTTGCCGTCCGCCATGACCGCGATGTGCTTCGGGCGTTTCTTGCCCTTCAGCTCACGCTTCAGGCGCGCTTCATACAGCGGATACAGAATTTTTTGGAGGCTACTCACGGACCCAACCTTACTCACCAATCAACGGTATGTATGTTAGATGCCTTAGATCCAACGCTTCTTCCGGCGATCAAGCACACCCGCCTCCGCCATGGCCTTATCCAGCGCCTCCTGGTCAAACGGGTCGATTCCGTGCTTCTCAGCGAAGAGGCTGCGACGGCGGAACCGCGAGTACCGGCGATGGAACGCAAACCCCAGAGACAAAATGACCACAGCCAGCATCACCAACAGCAACAGGCCGAATGGCGAAGCCTTGCCAAAGTCAGGCCCCACCGGGTTTTCCTTCGGCGCCTGCGCCACCAAGTAAGCAGAGGTGTTGATAATCGCTGCGTGTGCTGTCGTCATCATGTGTATTTCGTCTTCCTTGTGCTGAAAATGTTAGCGCTCTTGCCCGAAACCTTCAGCGAGCGCGTCCGCGGTCTTCGGGTCAATACCGGCGAAGAGATCATCTTCCGGCAACGTTGATGCTACGCGAGTTCTGGCCAACTCAAACTCTTCTGTCGGCCATACCTCCTGCTGGTCCTCAACTGGGCTCGCCAAAAACGCGCCCGCCGGATCAATCTGTGTCGCATGTGCCGTCAGCGCTGCTGCACGCTGGGGGAAGTACTCCGCGCACTCCACCCTTGTGGTCACGCGACTCATCACATCCGCTTTGTTTTCTTCCCACCGCTGAATCATCAGCTCGTACGGGCTCTTCTTTCCCTGCGCGTACAAGCGGTCCTGCAGAAGACGCATCCGCTGGAGGATAAATCCATGGCTGTAGTACAGCTTCAATGGTGTCCACGCCGGCCCTGCTTCGGGAGCAAAGGATGGATCTCCCGCCTTGTCCCAGGCCAGCATCGAGATTTCGTGGACCATCAAGTGGTCGGGGTGCGGGTAGCCACCGTTTTCGTCGTAGGTAATGATGACATGCGGCCTGAACTCTCGAATCGACTCGACGAGATGCGCCGTCACTGCCTCCGGGTCTTGGGTCGCGAACGAGCCTTCCGGCAGCGGGGGCAGCGGGTCGCCTTGTGGCAGACCCGAGTCTTCGTACCCCATCCACTGATGTTCCACGCCGAGGGCCGCCGCGGCCTCCGCCATCTCCTGCTCCCGGACCTCGAGGATGTTCTCCAGCACGCCCGGCCGATCCATCGCAGGGTTCAAGATGTCGCCTCGTCGCCCGTCAGTACACGTGACGACGAGCACCCGGTTCCCCTCCGATGCGTATTTTGCCATCGTTGCTGCACCTTTAGAGGACTCGTCGTCTGGGTGTGCGTGGATCGCCATCAAGCGCAAGCCGGCCACTATTCCTCCTAGAACTTCTTCGAGGTCTGATTCCGTAACTTCGCGCCATCTTAGTACCATTGGAACGGATTGCAGCTACAGCGTCATCCAGCGTCATTCAGCGAGGTAGGTAACCGTGACTTCTCCCAGTCGCCCAACATCCCGATACGGCTCCAGCACCACCCCGACAGCCACGAAACGCAGCAACGCCGCTGGCCGGATCGTCGCGCTGATCGCCATCGGCCTCGTCGTCGTGCTGCTTTACAGCGTCTTTGACTACTTCAAGAAGCAGGAGTCCCGCACCGTCACTGCGGATTTCATCTCGCTCGAAGCTGTCGACGACAACACCACACGCATGTGGATCGATGTATCACGCAGAGACCTCGAGGCCCCTTCGTACTGCATCGTCACTGCGGTCAACTACGCGCATGCTGAAGTTGGGCGTCGAGAAGTAGTACTCCCCGCTGGCGGGCAGGAGCTCGAGCGGGTCGTCGTCGAACTACCGGTGCGCGAGCCGGCAGTCTCAGGACGTGTCTACGGCTGCTCGGACAATCTGCCGTTCTACATGGACCCCACCAGCACCTTTTACGACGCCCGCTAAGCCTCACCAGTGCACCACCTGCGCGGCAGCTGTGCTATTATCCGCCTGGTAAAGTTGCCCGCCAACCGGCGGGCTCGTTTGACATATATAGGGAAGGTTTTTACCTGATGGCGCAAACTCAGCAGCAGTACATCACCCCGGAGATGAAGGCCAAGCTTGAAGCTGAGCTTCAGCAGCTCATCGACAATCGCCCTGTCATCGCAGCCGAAATTAACGAACGCCGTGAAGAAGGCGACCTCAAGGAAAACGCTGGCTACGACGCCGCGCGTGAGCAGCAGGACCAGGAAGAAGCTCGCATTAAGCAGATTTCCGAACTGCTGGCTAACTCCACCACGGAGCGCTCCGGCATCGTCGAGGGTGTAGCCCACGTAGGTTCCGTCGTGCACGTCTACTACAACAATGACGAAAATGATAAGGAAACGTTCCTGATCGGTACCCGCGCGGCTTCGACGGACAACGAGGACCTGGAGACCTACTCGGAGAACTCTCCGCTCGGCGCAGCCGTAGTCGGTGCTTCCGAGGGTGAAACCCGCACCTACAACGCCCCAAATGGCCGAGAGATTTCGGTAACAATCGTCTCCGCAGAACCGTATGATTCTGTTAAGGCTTCCACGCCACGGGCGAAGTAGCCTGTCTACGCCATCGGCGTTATCCGTGATCGCTGACATTGAAGGAATTCCTGTGAATAAGTTCTTTTCCCGCAAGCTAGTACTCACCAGCGTGGTCGCACTCGGTGCTGTGGGCTTGACTGCCTGCCACCCACCACACCAAAACCCGTCGGACCTGAAGGTTGATACGGCACAAAGCCAGGACCCAACTTCGCTTCCTGGTGAGCGCGCGAAGGCAACCCCGACGAACGTAACCGATGCAGCAGGCGCTACCTCTGAGGCTGCAGTCACCGAGACTGTCACCGCTATGGGTGCTTCGGACAAGACCCCACTGGTCAATAACTGCGGCAGCGTCGGCCTTGAGCGTCCAGCTTCGCTGACTCTCAACTGCAGCGACCAGAACGATTTCCTCCAGGACATCGTGTGGGATACCTGGTCTGAGCAGCTCGCGCAGGGCACCGCTACCCGCACCACGGTCAATCCGAACCGCGAAATCGAAGATGTGCAGGTTGTCCTGGGCAACCCAGACATCGTAGATGGTGTGCTCGTGTTTAAAACCATCACCGTTGACGGCACGTCTATCAACCCTGAGGGTGCACGCTAAGTACACTGAATACAGCAATTAGCTCCCTGCCCCGGCCCAGCGATGTTGTTGGCCGGGGCGCTTTTGAGCGCAACTAGACAAAAATACCCGGCCTCACAGTCGTGGGGCCGGGTATTTATTGCAGTGAGCGCGTGCGCTATCGCTGTTGGAAGTAAGACAGCAGGCGCAGGATCTCGGTGTAGAGCCACACCAGAGTCACTGCCAGGCCAAGTGCAACGCCCCAGGCCGCCTGCGATGGGGCGCCCATGCGCACCAACTTATCGGCGACGTCAAAGTCCTGCAGGAACGCAAGTGCGCCCAGCACGATGCAGACCAGGCTAAACACGATGGCGATGGTGCCACCACCGCGAAGCGGATTCATGCCTGTAAAGATGCTCAACAAGAGGTTGCCGACAACCAGGATGAGCACGCCGAAAATGGCTGCGGTGAGGATCCGATTAAACCGCGGGGTAACGCGAATGGCACCGGTGCGATAGACCACAAGCATGCCCGCGAAGACACCGAAGGTGCCCAAGATCGCCTGGAAGATTAACGCGCCTGCGTCCGCGCCGGCGACACTGAACTGCCCGGTGATGGCGAATGAGAACCCACCAAGGAACAGGCCCTCAGCAGCCGCGTACGCCAGGGTAATAACTGGGGAACCGTACTTTTTGCCAAATGCGTGAATCATCACGAGGACGAAACCGGCGACGGCACCGACCAGCGTCAGAATGCTGGCAATGGAGCCGTACCCACCGAGGTACAGTCCGAAGTTAATTACTGCAAAGGCGACAATTACGGCAAGGGTAATGCCGGTTTTAGTGACAACGTCGTCAACCGTCATTGGACGGTCCTCAGACACTGTGCCCGCCGGTGCACCCATGGGTGCTTGCTCGTACGGGTTCGCGGCACCGTACCCCTGGTATCCAGTGCCACGTTGGGAATCTACTCCCTGCAGAGTTTTCAATACAGGGTTGTTGCTACTCACGGACCCCTGATCCTTTCTTTTGAGAACAATCGTTCACCTACTCCAACGCACTGGGTGTTGTTTTAGTTCCATGCGCCCAAAGAATTTGTCCGGATCACGCCACTGAGCGTGGCCTCTGCAGCAATCTGCACCACAATTCATGTCCATCTTTCTGGCAGCGCTATACTTCTGTACGTTTGTCGCACTCCAGGAAGGTCGCCATCCCATGCCGCCCCAATATCAGGTTCTCACCGCTATGTCCCCGCCCTCGACGGGATCCGAACGCTAGCGGTCATGCTGGTTATCGCGTACCACCTCAACCTCCCTGGGTTCAGCGGTGGCCTGCTAGGCGTGGGCGTGTTCTTCACCCTCTCGGGGTACTTGATCACGCTTAACCTCATGCGTGGGCACTACCGGGATAACTCGCTGCACCTGAAGACGTTTTGGGTCAGGCGTTTCCGCCGTCTCATACCTGCGATGCTGACCACAGTGTTGGCAGTCGTGATTCTTTCCGTCGCGTTCGATGCGGGCAACCTTCGTGACCGCTCGTTTGAAGCGTTGAGCTCCATTTTCTACGTGAACAACTGGCATAACATCGCCGTCGGTTCATCGTACTTCGATCAGTTCAATGGCCCCGGTCCGCTGGACCATATGTGGTCACTGGCGATCGAGGAACAATTTTATCTCTTGTGGCCGCTGTTGCTGTGGGTGCTGCTGAGGGTGTTCCGTCGTGGGTGGATTGTCGCCGTCGTGACCACGGTGCTCGCCGGAGCTTCCTTTATCTGGATGTGGGTGCTCGCTGATCCTTCTATCGACGCGACTCGCGTCTACGAGGGCACTGATACCCGTGCGGGCGGGCTGCTCCTCGGCGCGGTCTTAGCAATCGTGGTTTCCTCACGGAAGCACGCCGGTAAGAACATTGGTTCCTCCCCTGTTCTGAGCACCGTTGTTGGCACCCTCGGCTTCGGCGGCATCTTCGCGCTGAGCATGCTCGTCGCGCAGGAAAACATGTTCTTGTACAAGGGTGGGATCCTGCTTCTGAACCTTGCGTCAGTTGCTGCTATCTACTCAGTCATTGGGGCGCGCGGCCCCTGGACGACCATTTTCAGCTGGGAGCCGCTTCGCTGGATCGGCGAACGCTCCTACGGTATTTACCTGTGGCACATGCCGGTGATTTACTTCATGCCGGATGCGTGGTTGCAGGATCACCGCGTGTGGTCCTCCATCCTCGTGTTTGTGCTTTCGACTGCACTTGCTGCGCTGAGCTGGACCATGTTTGAGAACCCAATCCGTCGCAATGGCGTGTTCGGGCCCCTGAAGCAATTCCGCGCACACCCGTTGGAGGCACTCCGCCCGATCACGCTTGGTTCGACGATTACGCTCGCCGCAATCATTGCAATAGGCATCCCGGCTGTGTTCGCCATGGATACCTCGAAGCCGAACACCACCATGTCCCTGCCTCAGGATGCGCAACGCGGAGGCACGCGCGACCATCGCGAGGGAAAGGACAAAGCCAAGGAAACTGAGGAAAGCTTGACGACGTCCGCCTCTGAGAAAGCTTCATGGGAGGACCAGCCTTCGGACGTGAAGATGAGCTGCGAGAAGGTCATCCACGTCGGCGATTCCACCTCGATTGGCATGTTCGATATCAACCAGCTTCCTGAAGGCGCGGTCACTGCGATTGACCGATACTTGGACGCTGGCGCAAGCGAGGTAGATACGAGCGTGTTTGGCGCTCGCGCGACGAATCAGGGATTCAACGGCAACGGAGAGAACTACCCGTCTGCGATTGAGTCCGTGCAGCAACTGCTCGCCCAGGGTGCAGCTGACGATGGCACCTGCTGGGTCATCGCCACCGGCGTGAACGACGCCGCCAACGCAGACGCTGCCCGCTCCTACGGCTACGACCCCACGGGTGAGTTGGAGGCAAACATCCGCAAGATGCTTGACCTGTTGGAGGGCTACCGCGTGATGTGGCCGACAGCCGCAACGGGTAACCCGTCGAATGGCTACTACGCCAACGAGAACATGGACGAGTTCAATGTTGCATTGCGCAAGGTTGCGAAGGAGCGTCGAGACGTAGTCGTCTACGACTGGGCGAGCGAGGCGCGCTCCAACTTGGATTGGTTCCTCGCAGACGACGAGGTGCACTACAACGCCACCGGCAATGACATCCGTGGCAAGCACTTTGCTGCCGCACTTGCTCACGCGTTCCCGAAGGATATCCCGGTAGACGCCATCCCAACGGACGCGGAGGTGACTTCCAAGGGGCCGAAGCTATAGTTTTGGGCATGGCCACTTGGAAAGAAATTGTCGCTGCAAACCCTGACCACTCCGAGAATTACGCCCAGCGGTGGCGCAACTTCGTGCAACAGGGCAAAGATATCGACGGGGAGGCCCGGCTTATCGACGCCCTCTCCGCCCGCCACTCCCGCATCCTCGATGCAGGGTGCGGGACTGGTCGCCTTGGCGGCTATCTGGCAAAGCGTGGACATATCGTCTTCGGTGTGGACATCGACCCGGTGCTGATCGGGTACGCGAAGCAAGACTTCCCCGAAGCAACTTGGGTAGTTGGCGACCTTTCCGCCGATCCGATCGAGGTCCGCGATATCGATATTGCGGTCTCGGCAGGCAACGTGATGGGGTTCCTCGCCGTCGACGGTCGCAGGCCCGCGCTTGAGAACATCTTCCGAACGCTACGTCCGGGCGGACGGTTCGTCGTCGGCTTCGGGCGTGGGCGCGGATGGGAGTTCGACGACTTCCTCACCATGTGCCACGAAGTCGGGTTCCAGCCACAGCACCAGTTTGCGAGCTGGGACTTGGAGCCGTTCACGGAGCAGTCCGGGTTCTTGGTTGCTGTGTTGCAAAAGCCAAAGGTTGATGAGCAGGCCGTTCGCTCGTTAACGAACCTACTCTAATAGTTCGCTGGCCCGACCTTACTGAACAAGGTTGACGCGATTCGCCATCCGTTGGCTACCGCCAGACGTGTAGAAGTGCACCGAGTTGTTCTCGTCTTCGGGGTGATCGCACCACATGTCACGGCCATCGCTGCCCATCTTGCACACCATCGGGTAGGTTTCGCCGGTGACGGGACTCGTCACCGAGATATCAGCCCGCGGCACCGCGTTCACGTTGGGGTTCGCCGCTACGTAGCGCCAGGTTGCGGCGTAGGCGACGTCGAAGATCTCAGCTGCAAATTCGCACGATGTTGCGGGTCCCGCCTTGATTCGGTCGCCGAACTCAGTGGCGCCACACTCCCCTCCTACTTGACCAGTGTTGATGGAGTGGCGCGTTGAAAATGTATGAGTCTCGGTATCCTCGGAGGCGCTGGTTGGGGCGGCGGTGTCCTCCGCGTGTGAATCTGTGGTGGTGATTGTTTGGGTGATCGTGGCCGGGGCTGCATCGTTGCTGCTGGAGCTCGAACCACTGTCACCGGAACAACCCACAACGCCCAAACAAGCGACTGCGATCATCCCGACTGCTGCGTATTGCTTCATTGCTTCCTCAAGGTCTTCGGAGAAAAGGGGTGCCCACAGCATAGCCGATAGGAACACAAAAGGTCCCGCTACCTGTAGGTATGCGGGACGTTGCGTTGTGCCCCCAGTGGGACTCGAACCCACACTGAATTGATTTTAAGTCAACTGCCTCTGCCGATTGGGCTATAGGGGCGCACGGGCCCATAGTACAGGCAGCACCGGGAAAACTCCCAATAGGCACCACCGGACAAAGCCCGGTAGAAACCGCTACTGGCTCACACTGATGATGCGTTTCTTTTTCCTGCCACCGTCGCCATCGGACTCACCAGTAACGGAGATCTTCTCGGCATCGAAAATGTCCGCGATGAAGTCGGCGACCCACTGCAGCAGCTCCATGTCGCGCAGGTTTGGCTGGTTGATGCCTTTGCCTTCACGTGGCATTGGTACCTGCAGTGTCTTTGCCGCAGCACGGTAATTCGCTCCCGAGTACAGGCGCTTCAACCTGACTTGCTTCGAGTCTGGCAACTCCACGGGGTGGAACTTGATCCTCGTGCCTTGAGTCAAGATATCCGAGATTCCAGCAGTTCGAGCCAAGTGGCGCACGCGTGCAACCGCGAAGAGGCGCAAGACCTCGGTCGGAAGTGGTCCGAAGCGGTCGATCATTTCCTCGGCAACCTTGCGCAGGTCCTGCTCATCGCGGGCCTCGGCAAGTTTTCGGTACACGTCCAGGCGCAGGCGCTCGGCGTTGATGTAGCTTTCGGGGATGTGGGCGTCGACAGGCAGATCCACTCGGATCTCCTTCGGGCCCTGGTCTGTCGCGTCGACGACTTCGCCGGTCATGAGCGCCTTGTACGTTTCGACGGCCTCCCCGACCAGCCGGACGTACATGTCGAAGCCAACACCTGCAATGTGGCCGGACTGCTCCGCGCCGAGCACGTTGCCGGCACCGCGCATCTCCAGGTCCTTCTGCGCGACAGCAATGCCGGCGCCGAGGTCGTTGTTCTGTGCGATGGTCGCAAGTCGGTCGTAGGACGTTTCGGTGAGTGTCTTCTCTTTCGGGTACAGGAAGTACGCGTAGCCGCGTTCGCGGGAACGCCCGACGCGCCCGCGCAGCTGGTGCAGCTGGCTCAGACCCATGTTCTGCGCGTTCTCCACGATCAGGGTGTTAGCGTTGGCGATGTCCAGGCCGGTCTCCACGATGGTGGTGCAGACAAGCACGTCGAATTCGCGGTTCCAAAACCCTTGGACTGTCTGCTCAAGCTGCTGCTCACCCATCTGCCCATGCGCGACCACGACGCGGGCCTCGGGTACGAGTTGCCGCAGGGAGCGCGCCGTCTTCTCAATATCGGAAACGCGGTTGTGGATATAAAACACCTGGCCGTCGCGGAGCAGTTCGCGTCGAATAGCTGCCGCAACCTGCTTCTCTTCCTGCGGGCCAACGTAGGTCAGCACCGGGTGGCGGTCCTCCGGAGGAGTCGTGATCGAGGTCATCTCGCGGATGCCCGTCAGGCTCATCTCCAGGGTCCGCGGGATTGGCGTCGCGGTCATCGTGAGCACGTCGACGTGACTCTTCAGGGCCTTGATGTGCTCCTTGTGCTCTACGCCGAAGCGCTGCTCCTCATCCACAATGATGAGGCCAAGCTGCTTCCAGAACACGCCCGTCTGCAGCAGACGGTGTGTGCCGATCACAACGTCGACGGAACCATCCGCCAACCCTGCCATAATCTCCTTAGCTTCCTTCGCTGAAGTAAAGCGCGACAGCTCGCGAACGGTGACCCCGAAGCCGTCCATGCGCTCGTTGAACGTGGAGTAATGCTGCTGGGCAAGAAGCGTCGTCGGCACAAGCACCGCCACCTGCTGTCCGTCTTGCACTGCCTTGAACGCGGCGCGAACAGCAACCTCGGTCTTTCCGAATCCCACGTCACCGACGATCACGCGGTCCATCGGTGTCGGCTTCTCCATGTCCTCCTTGACCGCCTCAATGGCAGCGAGCTGGTCCTCCGTTTCTACGAACGGGAACGCGTCCTCCATCTCGTGTTGCCACGGCGTGTCTGGGCCGAAAGCGTGGCCCGGCGCGGCCTGACGCTTAGCGTAAAGCTCAATGAGTTCGCCGGCGATCTCACGTACGGCGGCGCGCGCCTTGCGCTTGGTGTTCTTCCAGTCGGAGCCGCCCATCTTGGACAGCGAAGGCTTCTCGCCGCCGGTGTATTTGCTCAGCAGGTCGAGGGATTCCATCGGCACCCAGAGCTGATCGCCGGGCTGGCCGCGCTTAGCTGGTTGGTATTCCAACACGATGTACTCGCGCCGGGAGGCTTCGTCACCGGTTTTGATGGTGCGCTCGGCCATCTTGATGAACTTGCCGATGCCATGCGTGTCATGCACAACAAAATCACCGGGAGTCAGCGCGAGTGGGTCCACCCGGTTCCGGCGCCGCGGGCGGCGCCGCTTCGCGCCAGCGATGTCGCCGACGCGGTTGCCGGTCACGTCGGTTTCTGTCACTACCACGAGGTTGGGTCCGGGGAACACGAGACCTGCATGTGAAAGGGACTGGTAGACCGTGACCGCGCCATCGACGGGTTCCAACCCAGGGGTGGCGATGCGCGCCGAGATACCGTGCTCCCTCAGTCGCTCCGCCATGCGCTCAACGGTGCCCTTCGCTGGCGCCACGAACGCTACCTTGCCCCCGTTGGTTTGCACGTGCAGTTTCAACGTCGCGTAGAGCTGCTCAATTGCTTTGGGCTCGCCCTTCGGTGCGGGTGCAGCCTCGAATTCCAGCGGCAGCGTCATCGCATCATCGGCGGCAAACATGCCTGGAGGTGCGAATGTCCACCACGCGTTGCCCGCGTTGCGTGCCGACACTTCCAACGACTCGAACGAACGGAACGAGGACGCCGATACGTCCAGCCCCTCCACAGCAAGCGGGCCCTCCGCACCCATCGCCGCGGCCTCCCACCCAGCTTCCAAGAATTCCTGGTCCGTGGCTTCGAGGTCCGCGATACGGGTGCGCACCTTTTCAGGCCCAGAGACGAACACAATGCTGCCCTTCGGCATGAGCTCCGGCAGCACCGAGTACTTCGCGTCGCTGAGCACCGGGATGAGTACCTCTTCCCCATCGGCGTGGGTGTGCTCAGAGATCCGCGTGAGCAGCTGCACCAGCGTGGTATTCGACGGGTTCGTGCGGGCAAGCTCATCGGCGCGTTTGGCCACGCTGGCGTCGATAATTAACTGGCGCGCCGGAAAAAGCTCGACGGATGTGAGCTCCTCGATGGTGCGCTGGTCGGCGACGGCGAAGCTTCGGATGTCGGTGACTTCGTCGCCCCAGAACTCGAGGCGCACTGGGTACTCGGCGGTGGTCGGAAAGATATCGATGATGCCACCGCGCGTGGCGAACTCCCCGCGCTTTGCCACCATGTCGACGTGCTCGTAGGCGAAGTTGACGGCTTGTTCGGTCAGCTCCGTGAAGTCCCACTCGGTATCGACTTTCACTGTAATCGGCTCCACCGCGGGCAACACTGGCTGGCAGAAGGCGCGCGCCGAGGCGACGATGACCTGGGGCATCTCCCACAGCACCTTCGCACGGGCACCCACGACATCAGGCGCCGGCGACAACCGCTCGTGAGGCAGCGTCTCAAAAGCGGGGAAGTTGGCGACCTTGCCTTTTCCGAGCATCGCCTGCAGTTCAGCAGTCAGATCCTCCGCCTCGTGGCTCGTTGCGGTCACCAACAGCACCGGAACCTGGCGAGCCAGCGCACCCGTAGCCCACGAACGAACCTGGTCAATTCCAGTCACGTGCAGCGAGTCGACGCCGATGTTGCCCACCAAGCCCTTAAGCTTCGGGTCGGTAAGCGCCATAGTGAGCAAACCACCCAACGCAGGCGCCTGAGCTGTCTGTTCTTCCACTACTGTTCCTCCACTTCGTTCGTCATGATGCGGGGCTGTGCCTCCAACCCGCTCAACCCGTTCCAGCACAGGTTCGAAATGTGCGCCGCGACCGTCGCCTTATCCAACCGCGTATCGACGCCCCGTTGGTCCAACCACCACAACGCCGTATTCGACACGGTCCCAACCAGCGCCTGCCCGTACAGTGCCGCCACCGAAGCATCGAGGCCGCGGTGCTCAAACGCACGCTCAAGCAGGTAGGACACCTCCGCAGTTACGCGGTTCAGCACTGTCGAGTACGTTCGTTCACGTCCGAGGATCCTACCGTGCACCAGGATGATAAACCCATCAGTTTCCTCATCGATGTACGTCAGCAGAGCCAACACGCCATTATCAATGCGCTCTCGCCAGCGTCCGTTCTGGATCACTTCGACAATCGTGCGCTCGAACCGCGCCATCTCCTGCGAAACGACGGCGTCGTACAACCCGGTCTTACTGCCAAAGTGTTCGTACACGACGGGCTTCGACACATCTGCACGCAGCGCAATCTCCTCCATGGAGATTCCATCAAATCCACGTTCTGCAAAGGCAGCGCGACCAATTGCGAGCAACTGGTCCCTGCGCTGCGTTCTTGTCATTCGCTGCCGAGCCATGCATTCTAGCTTAGAGCCCACCCCGGGCATCACCCCGACAGCCCGTAAACTGCCAGCTCATCACACTTTTTAACATTTCGTGAGGTTTCGGTTACACTAGGTCGAGTAATTCCCCATGGTGTAATCGGCAACACTACGGTTTTTGGTACCGTCATTCTAGGTTCGAGTCCTGGTGGGGAAGCTTTTTATTGCCCCCGCTACCTGGCGCTTTGCCTGGGTTGGGGGTGTTTTTCGTTTTCCAGCGGGGTGAACTGTGGGGCGTTTGAGGGCGTTTGTGGGGGTTTATGTAGTCAAAATGTAGTCACGAAACTGCACGATTGACTCCGTTTACCGGAAAAGCTATATTGAAATTGCAGTGGCGGCGCTGAAACACGCGTACCGCGCTAATTCCGGCGGCCAGAGCAAAGCATTGTTCTGGCCGCTGAGCTATCTCGAAGGAACCGCCATGCTCATAGCCTACCTCGATGAATTCGGACACCAGGGCCCCTACATCCGACATGACCATAAAAAGTTTAATACACACCCAGTATTTGGTTATGCCGGGTATTTGATACCGTCGCACAGCGTTCGGCAATTTGGTGGCTATTTTGAGTACGTAAAAGAACAGCTTCTTGACTGGGAAATTACGCAAGCTAATGCGCATCCAAGACGGTGGGAAAAGAAGGGATCAGCACTCTTTACCACCGCGAATATCCGCGAGTACAAGGATGAAATCAACCCAGCGACTAAGAGGCTGTACCGAAAACTGGGAAATCTTGGTGGTCAACTCTTCTTCTTTGGACAAGAGAAGCCAATTGGCCCAGTCAGCGTCACTAAAGAGACTTCTCAAGAGCGCGAGGAACATTGTTTGATCCAAGCCATCAATAGGCTTGGCAGGATAGCGACGAAAGCCAATGAAGAGCTGCTGGTCATCATGGATGCAACTGATACGGACAACCGTGAACGTGCGGTCGCAACACTTGGCAAAACTATTTACAGCAAAACCAACAAAGATAACCGCAGCATCATTGAAGTTCCGATTCAGGCCGACAGTCACTTATACGGAACTATCCAGTTTGCTGACTGGACGTGTGCGTTGCTCGGACGGCTCACAGACTACCACTTCGCAGAACGGTCACAATTTGCTTGGTCGGTCGACCTCTGTAGAGATGTGTTCAAGCGCTGTTCGCCCTCCAGCAACTCGATTATTTGGAGCAATTCAACCGATCACTCATTGAAGTGCTCTCCAAAGCATCTAATAAACACGACAAAGTTTTGGGAAATCGCTGCGGAGCACGAAGCCAGAAACAAACGCCGTATGCAAGGCAACCAACAAATGCTGCAGCGCATCGTCTCGGCAGGTTCCCCTGACTTACAACGGAAGTTAGACGCCATTCGCGGAGGCAAAGCTTCCAAGTAATTCTTAAACCTTTTCAGGTCGTGGTCTTCCTGGAACTTAGCCTAGTGGTGATGCCCCTCCGGCATCGGCCGCAGGTTCGCCTTCTGCCCAGGCTCAACCATGACGAACTGCCCCATCATCCCTTCATCTTCGTGGAAGAGCATGTGGCAGTGGTACATGTACGCCAAGGTCGGATCCGGGTGCCAGCCGAACTCCACAATGAGGGTGACGGTTGACAGTGGCGGTACATAGATCGTGTCGTGCCAGCCTTCGGTGAAAGCAACCTCGCCGTTGTCCACCTTGTCCACCAGGAACCTGGCGTTGTGGACGTGGAAGTTGTGTGGCCAGTCGGAGTTCTCGTTAGTGACGCGCCAGATTTCCGGACCGTTGTGGTCGATGACAAAGTCGACGCGTTCCATATCCATGGATTGCTCGTTGATCTGGAAGCCGTTGAGCCGGAATTCACGCGTCGGCGCGCCGCTGACATCGGGGCGCACCACGGGGATGAGTTGCGTCGGTAGCGCGTCGAGAGGGGTGTCGTGTGTCGGGGCTGCGATCTCAAGCAGGTCGAAGGTGTCTTGCAGACCGAACCCGTTAGCAACTTCCTCGTCAGGCAGGCCTCCCCCATTCGGGACGCCGTCGCTGCGCAGCACCAAGTCCTTACCGACTTCAAGGTCCACGATGATCTCCACACGCTCGCCTGGGCTCAGCAGGACCGCGTCGGCTTCGATGGGGGCGTCGAGAAGCCCCTGATCGGTTGCGATGATGTTGAACGGCACGCCGAGGCTCAGGTGGTGGAAACGCATCGTTGCACCGTTGAAGATGCGAAGTCGGACACGGCTTGTCGACGCCTCAAAGCGCGGCTTCGTGATGCCGTTAACCAGCGGCGTTGTCCCGAGGAGGCCATAAGTTGGGTCGATGGTTTCGTCGAGCTGGCCGTCCTCGGTGAACTTCGCGTCGGTGATGATGACGGGGATGTCGTCGACGCCGTACTCCTGCGGCAAGCCGAGTGCATCAGCTGCGTCATCGGCGATGACAATGCCTCCGGCGAGCCCGCGGTAGGCGTGCAAAGCGGAGATCTCGTGCGGGTGCGGGTGGTACCAGCAGGTGGATGCGGCCTGCTCGACCTGCCATGTCGGCTCCCAGCTCGTGCCTGGATCGAAGATGAGCGCTGGACCGCCGTCCGCCGCCGCGGGCAAGTGCAGGCCGTGCCAGTGCACCACCGTGGGCTCATCGAGCGCGTTGTTCACCTTCATCTCAATGGTTTCACCCTGCCGCATGTACAGCGTAGGACCAAGCCAGGGGCCGTTGAAGCCCCAAGTCTTCGTCGTGGTGCCGGGCACGATTTCGTACTCGCCTTGCTGCGCGGTCAGCTCAAAGCTGCGCGTGGTGCCATTGAGCGTGCCTTGCTCCAGCGGCGGGATAGGAAGCGGGCGGGCTTCGGCCTCAGCGCCTTCGGGCGTCGCCTGGCCGGAGCGTACCCCTCCCGGGCCTTCCCCGGCGCACGCCGCCAACAGCGCAACCTGCGTAAACAGTGCGCCTTTAAAGAATGTCCTTCTACTGATGACGTTGCGGTGAGCGCGTGCCGAAGCCATGGGTTCTCCTCTTTCGAATGCGTAAACTCTGCTGCCGACCCTACTATCTTTGGTATGACGTCTCACGAGGAGTACAACGCACGCAGATTCGTGTGGGCCAACGGCTTGCAGGGAATCGGTGACCAAATCGTTGCTGCAAAGACAGTATTACCGTGGCTGTTCACAGCTGCCGGGGTACCAGCCCTATTCACGGCATTCTTGGTACCGATCCGCGAATCAGGCTCAATGCTGCCGCAAGCCGCGCTGAGCCCATGGGTCACCTCGCAGCGTTCGCGAAAATGGGTGTGGTTGGTTGGTTCGTGGGGCCAGGCCGCATCAGCTGGTCTGATCGCGCTTTCTGCGGCGCTGCTCAGTGGTGCTGCCTTAGGCGTTGCGGTTGTCATCCTGCTTGCAGCGCTCTCGATCTTCCGTGCGCTGTGTTCAATCTCAGGCAAAGATGTGCAGGGACGAACCGTATCGAAGGGTCGCCGTGGTCTCATCACGGGGCGGGCTACCGCGCTGTCTGGCGCCGTCACCCTCGCGATCGGTGTCCTGTTCGCAATTCTCCCGAATGACCTACCCCGATGGGTCCTGGTGACGCTTCTTGCGGCGGGCGCCTCCACGTGGGCGTTCGCCTCCCTGGTTTTCCGCACCATTAAGGAGCCTGAAGAGGAACCCTCGGAGGCCTCCAGCAAGGGGTGGGCACGCCAAACGTGGGACCTGATTAAGGACGACAGGAACCTGCAGAAGTTCCTCATCGTTCGCTCCCTCATGCTGGTCACCGCCTTATCGACGCCATTTATTGTCGTGCTGGCCCAGCAACAGGGCACGAACCTTTCCTCACTCGGCGGCTTCATCCTGGCGTCGGGTGGCGCCGCACTCGTTGGTGGAAAGGTCTCCGGTATGTGGGCGGATAAGTCGTCGAAAAACGCGATGGCGTGGGCTGCTGGCACCGCATCCGTCGTGCTCGTGCTCTTGGTGATGTCTGGGCACTGGCTTGCTCCCGAGGTCAACCGCTGGATCATGCCAATCGGGTTTTTCCTGGTCAACTTGGCGCACACGACGGTGCGCGTGGGCCGAAAGACCTATCTCGTGGACATGGCGGAGGGTGATCGACGCACGATGATCACCGGCGCCGCGAACACAGCGATGGGGATCGTCCTGCTGATCGTCGGTGCGATTTCATCGGCGGTTTCGACCCTTGGACCTGAGGCAACGCTGCTGTTCCTGGCCGCAGTCGGCGCGGTGGGTGTGTGGCGCGCGGCAGGTTTGAAGGATGTGTCTGCAAACTCGCGCGCGTAGCGCGTTATGCTGTTGTGCAGTTGGTTTTATACCTCATTCACCGATGAATTAAGGAGTACCCGTTCAGTGGTAAATCATCCTGAATGCGCCGTCGTAGTCCTCGCCGCAGGTGCGGGCACGCGCATGAAGTCCAGCATCCAGAAAACACTGCACGAGATCGGCGGACGCAGTCTGCTCGCGCACTCGCTGCACGCAGCCAATGCGGTAGGCCCGCAGGAGCTCGTCGCGGTTGTCGGCCACCAGCGCGACCAGGTCTCCCCCGCCGTCGATGCCATCGCCGAGGAGATGGGGCGCAGCATCAAGCAGGCAGTGCAGGAGGAGCAAAACGGCACGGGCCACGCGGTGCAGTGCGGGCTTGAGGTCATCCCAGACTTCGAGGGCACTGTCGTTGTTACGAACGGTGATGTGCCGCTGTTGCAGCCATCGACAATCACCGAGCTTATCGACGCCCACAAAGCCACCAGCGCCGCCGTCACCGTGCTGTCGCTCGAGTTCGACAACCCAACTGGCTACGGCCGCATCATCCGCGACGCTTCCGGCAACGTGTTGGAAATCGTGGAGGAAAAGGACGCTAACGAGGAACAGAAGAAGGTCCGTGAGGTCAACTCCGGCGTGTTCGCCTTCGATGCCGCGGTCCTGCGCGATGCGCTGACCCGCATCGACGCCAACAACGCGCAGGGCGAGCTCTACATCACCGACGTACTCGGCATCGCGCGCGGCGACGGCAAAGCCGTCAGCGCCTACGTGGCGAAGGACCCTCGCGAGTTGGCCGGCGTGAACGACCGCGTGCAGCTCGCCGAGGCCGGCAAGGAACTCAACCGTCGCCTGGTCGAGCGCGCCATGCGCGCCGGCGCCACTGTCGTCGACCCTGCTACGACATGGATCGGCGTGGATGTTGAGATCGGCCAGGACGTCATCATTCAGCCAAACACACAGCTGTGGGGCTCAACCGTGATTGGCAACGGCGCGACCATCGGCCCAGATACCACCTTGACGGACATGGAGGTCGGCGAGGGTGCACAGGTTGTCCGCACGCAGGGCTCCCTCTCCGTCATCGGCGCGAACGCGAACGTCGGCCCATTCACGTTCATCCGCCCAGGCACCGAACTTGGCGCGAATGGCAAGCTCGGCGGATTCGTCGAAGCCAAGAACGCAAAGATTGGCGAAGGCTCAAAGGTGCCACACCTGACCTACATTGGCGACGCCACCGTTGGCCGCGAGTCCAACATCGGCGCATCGTCTGTGTTCGCCAACTACGACGGCGTCCAGAAGCACCACACCACGATCGGTGACTACTGCCGAACTGGCTCGGACACGATGTTCGTAGCGCCAGTAACCGTAGGCGATGGCGCGTACACTGGCGCAGGTACGGTGGTAACAAAGGATGTGCCGGCGGGTGCGCTGGCCATCAAGGAAGGCCATCAGCGCAACATCGAAGGTTGGGTTGAGGCCAACCGCCCGGGTACGGACGCAGCGAATGCTGCAAAGAAAGCACGCGAGAACTAAAGGATCACCATGACTGGATATTCCACGGAAAGCCAAAAAGACCTCAAGCTATTTACTGGACGCGCCCACCCTGAGCTTGCGGAGGCCGTCGCAAAGTGTCTGAACATCGAGTTGGTACCGACCACCGCGCGCGATTTTGCGAATGGTGAAATCTTTGTCCGCTTCGAAGAGTCCGTGCGTGGCTCGGACTGCTTTGTGATGCAGTCGCACGCGCAGCCGCTGAATAAGTGGCTGATGGAGCAGCTCATCATGATTGATGCACTCAAGCGTGGTTCCGCAAAGCGCATCACCGCGATTCTGCCGTTCTACCCGTACGCCCGCCAGGACAAGAAGCACCGTGGCCGCGAGCCTATCTCCGCCCGCCTGGTTGCTGACCTGCTCACCGCTGCCGGCGCAGACCGCATCGTGTCCGTGGATCTGCACACGGATCAGATCCAGGGCTTCTTCGATGGCCCGGTCGACCACATGCACGCTCAGCCAATCCTGGTGGACTACATCAAGTCCAAGTACCCGATGGACAACCTCGTGGTGGTCTCCCCTGACGCTGGCCGCGTGAAGTCGGCTGAGAAGTGGGCCAATATGTTGGGTGATGCCCCGATGGCGTTCGTGCACAAGACTCGAGACATCGACGCCGCGAACAAGGTTGTCTCCAACCGCGTTGTCGGCGACGTCGACGGCAAAGACTGCATCCTGATGGACGACATGATTGATACCGGTGGCACCATCGCAGGTGCGGTCGGCGTGCTGAAGAAGGCCGGCGCGAAGTCGGTCGTCATCGCGTGTACCCACGGTGTCTTCTCTGACCCGGCACGTGAGCGTCTGAGCGACTGTGGCGCGGAGGAAGTGATCACGACCGACACGCTTCCGCAGAGCACCGAAGGCTGGAAGAACCTCACCGTGCTTTCCATCGCTCCGCTGCTGGCAAAGACCATTCACGAGATTTTCGAAAATGGCTCGGTAACGACGCTCTTCGAGGGACAGGCATAGCCTTACGCCTCACTTTCGGGATCTCCCCCTTGCGCGCTTCCCCGCGAAGCGGCGTCAAGGGGGTTCTTTGTGCACACCCAACGGTTGTCTGACACACGCAATTGATTAATGTGTGAGGAAGCCTCCGGCTATCCGGCAATCTTTATCGCAAGGAGTACGCCAATGAGCGGCGATGAACAACACCAAGTCACCAGCGATGGTGGCCTGCAGCGCAAGGTGAAAAACCGCCAGCTGCAGATGATCGCATTCGGTTCCTGTATCGGAACTGGCCTGTTTCTTGGTTCTGCGGAATCCATTAGCTATGCGGGCCCAGCGGTCCTGCTCACATTTTTAATTGTCGGGTTCATCGTCTATCTGCTGATGCGCATGCTCGGCGAGATGGCAGTAGCGCATCCTGTCTCAGGCTCGTTCGCGGCCTATGCTCGTGAGTTTATCGGCCCGCGCGCCGGGTTTATCACGGGATGGAACTGGTGGTTTACCACCATCGTGGTGGGCATGATTGAGCTCACCGCGATGGGTACCTTCCTCGACTTCTGGTTCCCTGACATTCCACACTGGCTCACTGCGCTTGTCACGCTTGTCGTTGTGATGCTTGTGAACGCAGCACGCGTGAGCGTGTTCGCAGAGGCCGAGTACTGGCTCTCACTGTTTAAGGTCATTGCGCTGATCCTGATGATCATTCTGGGCGTTGTGCTGGTGCTTGGTCTTGGTCCGGAACCAGCAGTCGGTTTTGGCAACCTCTTTGTCCACGGCGGATTCTTCCCGAATGGCGCATCTGGTGTGCTGTTCTCCCTGGTAGCGGTGACCTTTACATTCGGCGGCATCATGTCGATCGGCACGGCAGCTGGCGAGACAGAGCACCCGGAGAAGACGATCCCACGCGCAGTGAACTCTGTTATTTGGCGCATTTTGGTCTTCTATATCGGTGGCATGAGCGTCATCTTGCTGCTCGCGCCGTGGGACGAACAGGATATTTCCGCCAGCCCGTTCGTCAGGGTGCTCTCCTCTGTGGGAATCGACAGCGCCGCCCACTTGCTCAACCTTGTTATTTTGGTAGCGGTTGCGTCAGTGTGTAACACAATGACGTACTCGGGAAGCCGCATGCTGCGCGATCTCGCGCGCAATGGCCAGGCGTCTTCATTTTTCGCCGCAACGACCAAAAAGGGGTTGCCGCTTCGAGCTCTGCTGTTCAACGGTTCGCTGATGGGCATTGTGGTCTTCATGAACTACTTCTTTGAGGGTCGTGTGTTCGCCATCCTGCTTGCCATCATCGTCGGCTCCGAGCTGATTACTTGGGCTGCTGTGTGCTTCGCGCACCTGAACTTCCGGAAGACGCACCCCGATGTGTCGTTCCGCGCTCCGTGGTACCCAGTGGCAAACTGGATCTGTGCAGGGTTCTTCATCCTGGTGCTGGTCCTGATGGCGTTCCTGCCTGATTACCGCACCGGCCTGTTCGCTCTGATCGGCTGGGTGATCGCGCTTTCAATCATTTGGGCGTTGAAGCCGAAGTCGCGCGCCTAAGATTTTCTATTCTCTACTCAAGGAGCATCCGAGTTGATTCGCAAAGATCTCGATAGCCTTCCGTCCTACGTCCCCGGCCAGAGGAACGAGCGTGCGGTGAAGCTTTCCTCCAATGAGATTGCTGAGGGCCCACTGCCCGCAGTAGAGGAGGCGATGGCACAATCACTGCGGTCGGTGAACCGCTACCCGGACATGGGTGCGATGCAACTGCGCGAGGCGATTGCTGCCTCGCTCGGCGTCCGGTCGGAGCAGGTCGCTGTCGGTACCGGGTCTTCAGCGCTGTGCCAGCAGCTGGTTACCATGACCTCGCAGCCGGGCAACGAGGTCGTCTTCCCATGGCGGTCGTTCGAGGCGTACCCGATTTTCGCTCAGATCGCGGGAGCTACGCCGGTTGCAGTGCCATTGACGGCTGACCACCGGATGGATTTGCCAGCGATGGCGGATGCAATTACCCCACGAACTTCCCTGGTGTTTGTGTGCAACCCGAATAACCCGACGGGCACCACGATCACGGAGCGCGAGTGGGCTGACTTCATGGCCCGCGTCCCTCAAGACGTTATCGTCGCGCTGGACGAGGCCTACTTCGAATACAACGCAGCTACCGACTCCCCGCGCGGTGTCGATGAAATTCAGGTGTATCCCAACGTTGTGTGCCTTAGGACCTTTTCCAAGGCGTACGGACTGGCCGGAGCGCGCGTTGGCTACGCGTTCGGCCAGGAGGAGACGATCGATGCGCTGAATAAGGTCGCCGTTCCGTTTAGTGTGAGCTCGGTGGCACAGGTCGGTGCGCTTGCTTCCTTGTCTCCACAAGACGAGCTCCACGACCGCGTCGCCCGGACGCGCGCGCAGCGTGAGCGGCTGCAGGAGTTCTTCGCTGCATACGGTACTCCCCACTCCGAGGCGAATTTCGTGTGGGTTCCGGCAGAGAGTTTGAACGAATCACCACAGGATCTGGCGGCGCAGCTTGCTTCGCACGGGGTGCTTGTTCGCGCCTTTGATGAAGGCATCCGTATTACGGTGACAAACGAGGAAGAAACCAATGCGTGCACTGCCGCCTGGCGGGCGCTTGACAATGGTGGGCGTCGAAACCTAAGCTAGCTGGGTCTCGGCGAGGGCTGATTTTGGCCGTTATCGACGCGATATGTATCTCAGACTTTGGCCTGTGATCACTCGACGAGCAATTTGTCCGTTCAGTGGTCACAGGTTTTTTGTGGCCCAATTACAAAAGGAGTCACAAACATGGCTATTACCCCAGTTGTTGTCCCAGGTCAGAAGCGCGAAGAGTTCGGCAAGGGCGCTGCACGTCGCCTGCGTCGCGACGGCCGTATCCCGGGCGTTCTCTACGAAGCTGGCATCGACAACATCCACTTCTCTGTCGACCGCATCGAGATGACCTCCATCGTGCGCAACGAGGGCGTCAACGCCATTGTTGAGCTGGAGCTCGACGGCGAGAAGCTGCTCGCGATGGTCAAGCACATCGACCAGAACGTGATCACCCTCGATATCGACCACATCGACCTGCTCGGTATTAAGCGCGGCGAGAAGGTTGTCGTCGAGGTCCCTGTTGTCACTGTCGGCGAGGCTCACCCAGACGCAGTCGTCCTGGTCGAGTCCGACCTGATCGAGATCGAGATCGACGCTCTGAACATCCCGGACGAGATCGAGGTCAACATCGATGGCAAGGAGATCGGCGACCTCATCACCGCTGCCGACGTCACGCTGCCTGAGGGCGCTGAGCTGGTGTCCGCTCCGGATCACCTGCTGGTGAACTTCACCTACGAGCAGGTTGACGAGGATCTCGAGGCTGCAGCTGAGGAAGCTGAAGAGGGCGGCGCTGAAGCTGGCGCAGAGTCCACTGAGGAAGCTGAGTAATCCTCCCGCTGCGTTTCACAACGTTTCGACGCCCCGTTCCACATGCGAACGGGGCGTTTTGCTGTCTTTGCCTATGATGTGGGAATGACTGCTTCACCAATCATCGTCGTAGGCCTTGGAAACCCTGGCCCGAAATACGAAGGAACGCGCCATAACGTAGGCGTGTCTGTTATTGAGGAGCTCGCGGGCAGAGCAACGATGTCGCCGGCAACGCTTGCGCTGCACAAGCGCACGAATACCCAGGTTGCGGAGCTCGCCGCAGGCAGGCTTCTGGCGGACCGTCGAGTAGTCCTGGCACGTACGCAAAGCTACATGAACGTGTCCGGCGGCCCGGTCAAGGCGCTGCTTGACTACTTCGACGCCTCCCCCGCGGACCTGTACGTGGTCCACGACGAGCTTGACCTTCCGTTGGGAGAGGTGAAGCTGCGCACCGGCGGAGGCGACCACGGGCATAACGGGCTGAAGTCAGTGACCCAGTCGCTGTCGAAGCTGAAAAACGGCAAGAACTACAACAAGCTCGCGGTCGGGATTGGACGCCCGCCTGGCAAGATGCCGCCGGCGGACTACGTGCTGCGCCAGTTCGCGGCGAAAGAGCAGATCGATGTCGCGATTGCTGTTGCCGATGCGGCCGACGCGTTCATCGCCCACGCGCAGGGTTAACGGAGTTTGCCGGTACCTGCCATCCACGCTTCCACGGCCGCCGCGGGCCCCGTAGGCAAGGTGCCTCGGCGGGCACCGACTAGGCAGTAGTCATTGTTCAAGGTCATGGGGCGCAGGTAGGGGTACAGCGGTGGCAAATCTGGGTGTGCCACCGTGAATGCGCTCTGGATGCCCTGGGCGACCCGTCCGCTGAACGCCCTGCTGGCCACCGCTGGTCGATCGCTTTGGAGAAGCTCTCGGTTGCGTGGACTCGTTCCGGCTTCGCCCGACAGGAGGAAGACGCTGCCGCAGGAGACCGCCACGGCACCGGCATCAATGAGGAGGTCGACTTCCTCAGGGGTCCGCGCGCCCCCGGCGGCGATGATTGGTACCCCAATGCCCTTGAGCGCGCGGACGAGCTCCGGAGTGTCCCGCGGGTCTGGAGTGTCGTTCGGCGACCACGTTGCGCGGTGGCCTCCTGCAGAAATTCCTTGCACCACAAGTGCGTCAACGCCACGCGCGACGGCAACCTTCGCTTCTTCTTCGTTGGTGACGGTCGCCCAGGCCTGCGCGCCGGCGTTGTGTGCGCGTTGAATTTCGTGCTCGGAAAAACACCCGAACGTCGAGGAGACCACTGCAGGGCCAGCCTCGAGCGCAATCGCAAACTTATCCTCGAAGCCACAGCTCAAGTCAACATCCGGCACCTCCACCCCAAGTTCCGCGGCCAGCGCGCGGACGTCACGCTGATCGGGCGCAATCTGCTGTGGCATGAAGAAGTTCACGCCAAAGTTGCCGTCGACCTCCGCAAGTTCTTCGCGGGCCTGCGCGACGCTACAGGTCCCAAACGCAAGGAACCCAAACGTCACGGCGTTGACAAGGGCCGGCGTGGAGGGTCCTCCCGCCATCGGAGCCGCAATAATCTTCGGTAGCTGCATACCCATACGCTAACGGCTCCCACCGTGAGAATCGAGGGGTTTTGCCTTACACTAGCCTCCGTGTTGAACTTCTTCCGCCGCTTCAAGCGCGCCAACCCCGCCCCTGAGAGCATCGACTGGCTCGTGGTTGGGCTGGGCAATCCTGGTACCGAGTACGAGCGGACGCGACACAACGTCGGCTACCTCGTTGTGGACGCGCTCGCGAAATCGCTTCCGGTCATCGCAGGTCGCGATTACTCGTTCGCGGTGAAGGACGGTGTGGCCTACGCCCGCGCGCACACCTACATGAACGAGTCCGGCAAGGCCATCGCTCCGCTCGCCGCGCGCTACAAACTTCCCCCGGAGCGGATCGTGATCGTCCACGACGAGCTGGACCTGCCTCCGGGCAAGGTTCGTTTGAAGCAGGGCGGCAACGAGAACGGCCACAACGGGTTGAAGTCGCTCACGCAGGAGCTCGGGACGCGCGACTACGTGCGGGTGCGCGTCGGCATCGGCAGGCCGCCGAAAGCAAGCGGCATCGCTATCCCCGATTGGGTGCTTGCGGAATTCACAACCACCCCCACTGACGCAATCGCGTTAGCTGCCGATGCCGTCCACGCAATCACCAGCACCGGGCTCGCGCAAGCGCAAAACGAGATCCACCCGCGCAGCTAACCCGGCTCTCCTACTGGGAAGCGTGGTGGTGACGCAAAAACTGTTCCAGCGCATTCAGCATCTTCGTCAGGTCTGTGTTCTTCTGCGGGCGCGGGGTGAGGGTGCCGTTGGTGGCGTCGTCGAAAAGTGAAAGGGCAACTTGGTTGCGCACGTCGAACATCGAAAAGTTTGCGACGATCTGCCGCCAGTGCTCCACCGCGCGAATCGCGCCGTCGGCACTGTATCCAACGAATGCGACGGGCTTCATGGCCCACTCATCGCTAAGGCTGTCGTAGGCGTTCTTCATCGCGCCGGGCACGGAATGGTTGTGCTCAGGTGTAACAAAGATGTAGCCGTCGCAACTATCGACTGCGCGAGACCAGGCGGTAACGCGCTCGTCGGCGTACTGTTTGTTCGCGCCCCCAGGTAGCGTCGCTGTGTCGAGCAGCGGGACCTGAAACTCCTGGAGGTCAAGGATCTCGTAGGTGATGTCGGGGCTGTTCGCAGCAGCGTCAGCAACCCAGTGGGCAACTTGCTCGCCAAAGCGGCCTTGGCGAATGGATCCGAGCACGATTCCGACTTTCATCACAAACCTCACAGTGTTGCGTTACGTTGACCTATTTCTTTCCCAACCGCGGCGACTATAGCACCGCCCTCCTCACCCTACCTGCCTCCGGTTGTCTATCTCCCCCGCCTTGCGACTACGCTTGAGCACTTATGAGCACGTCTACTGGTACCCGCGCAGAGGCCCACCGTCGCCGCACGTTCGCAGTCATTGCCCACCCCGATGCTGGTAAGTCAACGCTGACGGAAGCGCTTGCGTTGCACGCGCACGTCATTTCGGAGGCAGGTGCGGTGCACGGCAAGGGCAACCGCAAGTCGACGGTCTCCGACTGGATGGACATGGAGAAGGAACGCGGAATCTCCGTAGCGTCCTCGGCGCTCCAGTTCGAGTACCTCCCCGAAGGCTCGGAGGCGACGACGCCCTACATGATCAACCTGGTTGATACGCCTGGTCACGCCGATTTCTCCGAAGATACCTACCGCGTGCTGTCCGCAGTCGATGCCGCTGTCATGCTTATCGACGCCGCCAAGGGCCTTGAGCCACAAACCCTCAAGCTCTTCCGCGTCTGCAAGGCGCGCGGCTTGCCGATCGTCACGGTGGTCAACAAGTGGGACCGCATCGGCCGCGAGCCGCTCGAGCTGGTGGACGAGATTGTCCAGGAGATCGACCTGCAGCCGACGCCGTTGTACTGGCCTGTCGGCGAAGCTGGCGACTTCCGCGGCCTCGCCCACATCAACGCCGACGGCGAAGCAGACAACTACATCCACTTCATCCGTACCGCCGGCGGGTCCACTATCGCGCCGGAAGAACACTACTCCCCTGATGAGGCAGCTAACCGCGAGGGCGAGACCTGGGAGACCGCCGTCGAGGAAGCTGAGCTGCTTGCCGCCGACGGCGCTGTGCACGACCAGACGCTGTTTGAGCAGTGCGTGACCTCCCCCATCATCTTCGCCTCCGCGATGCTGAACTTCGGTGTCCATCAAATCCTGGACACGCTGTGCGCGATCGCGCCAGCTCCTCAGGGCCGTGACGCCGACCCCAAGGCCGTCGAGACTTCCACCACCGCGATGGATACTCACCGTGACCTCGACGACGACTTTTCCGGTGTGGTGTTCAAAGTGCAGGCAGGCATGGACAAACACCACCGCGACACACTGGCGTTCATGCGCGTCATCTCGGGCGAATTCGACCGCGGTATGCAGGTCACGCACGCCCAAAGTGGCCGTACGTTCTCCACCAAGTACGCGCTGACGGTCTTCGGGCGTAACCGCGACACCGTGGAAACCGCCTACCCGGGCGACATCATCGGTTTGGTCAACGCCGGTTCGCTCGCGCCGGGCGACACCATCTACGCAGGCAAGAAGGTGCAATACCCGCCGATGCCGCAGTTCGCACCGGAACACTTCCAGACGCTGCGCGCTAAGTCTTTGGGCAAGTATAAGCAGTTCCGTAAGGCCCTCGACCAGCTGGATGCGGAAGGCGTTGTCCAGATCCTGCGCAACGACCTGCGCGGCGACGCTGCTCCGGTCATGGCGGCCGTCGGCCCGATGCAGTTCGAGGTCATGCAGGCCCGCATGGAGCTGGAGTACAACGTGGAAACAGTCACGGAACCAATCCCGTACTCGGTGGCACGTCGCACCGATGCCGAATCCGCGGAGGCGCTTGGACGCCAGCGCGGCGTCGAGATCTTTACGCGCTCCGACGGCGAGCTGATCGCGCTGTTCGGCGATAAGTGGCGCCTGGCCTTCATCCAGAAGGAGCACCCGAACCTGACGATGGAACCGCTCGTCGCGGACTAGGCCTCCGGCCCCTCCTCGACGTCGTCGTCTTCCCCCTGCTCTTTGAGCGCGGAGGCACTGCGGTCGATCCAGTGCTGCACTTTCAGCCGGAAATCGACCGCTTTCGTGCTTCTCGGCGGGACCTGAATGATTGTTTTTGCGTCATAGCCGACCTGCAGCTGTTTCACGCGCAGCACTTCCGCGTCGATCTTGACGCCTTCAAGTAGCACGACGTTCATCACCCACACCAGAACAAGCACGGCACCTGCCGTACCGAACGCCCCGTACGCGCTCGAAATCCCGATCGTGCCGATGAACCACGAAAAGCCAAGCCAAATAATGAAAATCGCCGTCAACGCCATCGAAGATCCGAGGGTGAGCAGGCGAAACTTCTCCGGCCGTACGTTGGGCGAAACGTAGTAGAGCACGGAGATCAACGCGATCGCAGTCACGATGATGACTGGGAAGCGGGCGTAATCCCAGACAGGCAGGAAGATCTTTGTCAGGTAATCAACGGTATCTGTCATCCCTAGAGGTTCTGCGATCGGCTGCAGCAGACCGTTCACAATTGACTCGCGCAAAAACGTGCCGACGATGATCACGATCACCCCAAGCACCATTATCAGCGTGGTGACCCACATGGTGAACCACGTGCGGACCAGGTTGCGCCCCTCTATGCGGCCGTACATGACGTTCGCGTTCCGGGAGAAGGACCGCACGTACGCGGATGCGGAAAGAAGCGAGACCACGATCGATACCACCAGCGCAATCGTGCTCTGCGCCGGGGTGCCAATCACCGTCAGGAGGAAGCGCAGGGCCTCATCCTCCAATGCTTCGGGTACATAGAGTGCAATGAAGTCGTCAATGATGTCATTGACGGCGGCCTCGTCACGTGGCAGCAGCAGCGTCGCGATCGAGTAGACCGCCAAAATCATCGGAGCGATAGACAACACGGCGTAATAGGTCAGCGCAGCCGCGCGGTCAAGCATCGCGTCAACGGAGAAGTCTGCAATGACACGCTTGGCCACGTATACCCAGCCCTGCGGCGTCACTCGGTTATCTTTTGTGAACACGTCAGGCCTGTCGCTGTGCTGCGGCACGTGCACGAGTTCGCCGGGACCATAGGGCACGACGTAGTCTGTCGCCGGAGGCGATTCGCTGTGTTCCATGGCGTTTACCCTAGTACAGGGTATCGTGTGCACCATGAGCGTGTTGGGTCAGATCAAGAAATGGTTCGGGGCGGGCGCTGCTCCTGCACTCGCAGAGTACCCGACGGAGTATGAGCGTGTGGAGCTCCCGGTGCTCAAGGTCACGACTGCGGCGCTCTCTCCAGGTTCGGACGAACGATTGGTCGTCGTGACCTCTACACCGGCGGCACTCGCGGAGCTCCAGCGTATCGACGGCCCGCTCCAAATGATCTGCCCCGGCGCGCGCACCGTGACTTGGGTGCCCGTCAAAAAGCCCGCTGTTCCTGTACTCGACCCCAATGCTGGATGGGTCATCCCGCTGACCGCTGAGGCGCGTCAGGAAATCGCTTCGCTGCCGGCGACCGAAGGCGAGCTCGAGCTGCAGACCATGCACCTCGCGTTCATTCTCGAGTCTGTACAGTAAGCCCCATGGATTCCGTTTCCCAGCTCTCCACCAGTACGCAGGACTATCTCAAGTCACTCTGGGCGCTCACCGAATGGTCAGACACGAAGGTGACCACCAAGGTGCTGGCGGATTACATGGGGCTTCGGCTCTCGAGCGTGTCGGACGCCGTCAAGAAGCTTGCTCAGCAAGGGTACGTACACCATAAGCCTTACGCGCCCATTACGCTGACGGAGGAAGGCCGCGCGCACGCCGTCGCGATGATTCGCCGTCACCGCCTCATCGAAACATTCCTCGTGGAAACGCTCGGATACTCGTGGGACCAGGTGCATGACGACGCCGAGGTCCTCGAGCACGCCGTTTCGGAATTCATGCTGCAGCGCCTCGACGCCCACCTCAACTACCCTTCCCGCGACCCACACGGCGACCCCATCCCCGCCGCCGACGGCACCGTGCCGCAATTCCACGCTGAGCCGCTGAGCACGATCGCCCCAGACAACGACGTCGTGGTCCAACGTGTCTCCGACGGTGACCCGAGTCTGCTGCAGTTCTTCGACACCTCCGGTATCACGGTGGGTACGCACTTGCGTACCCAGCAGGCAGCCCCGTTCTCTGACACCGTCGAAGTGCTTATCGACGGCCAGCAACCTCCACTTGCGCTCGGGAAACGCGCAGCGGACGCCGTGTGGGTGACCGCTGAGCCCGCCGTGCCCAGAGGGCGCAGCTGAGGAACTCGAGCCCGTAGATGACAGTCATCGTGGCGGAGGTGGGGGCGTCGAGAAGGTAGGCGACGCCGAAGCCTGCGACTGCCCCAACCGCAGCGAGCAGAACCGTCAGGGTCATCATGCGCGGTACCGTCGTGGCCAACTGTTTGGCTGCTGCCGCGGGGATGACCACCAGTGCAATGACCAGGATCGCCCCGACTGCGTTGAACGCTGCTGTGACGGTCAAGGACACCAGGAACATAAACGCGACGGACAGCATGCTCACTGGCACGCCGATGCTGCGTGCGAACTGGCCATCAAACGTGGACGCGAGCAGTTGCGGATACACAAGACCAATCGCGACCACGTTGAGCGCTAGCACCGCGAGCATGATGTAGAGATACACCGGTCCCAGCTGCGCCCCGCCAACAGTAAGCTGATTCCACGCAGCCAGGTTCAAGTCGCCGACGAGCACCGCGTGTGTATCCAGGTGGACGTTCGAGAAGTGGGAGGTAATCAGGATGACGCCCACGCTGAACAGTGCCGGGAAGATGAGGCCCTGCGGGGCGTCTCCAGTCACGAGTCCCGAATCCCCGAGCCACTGTGCGCCGAGGACCACCGCCACACCGGCCAGCGCCGCGCACACGATCACCACCGGTGAGTTCAGGTTGTTCGTAAACAAGTACCCCAGGGCAATGCCCGGCAAGATCGCATGCCCGATAGCATCTATGAGCATGGAGTGCTTCCGCAGCACAACGAATGCTCCCGGCACTGCGCATGCGCACGCCGTGACCACCGCGAGCAAAAGTGTTCCGACGATGAAACTCACGACGCTACCTCCGCCGAAACTGTTGTTTCCAGCCGGGCACGCAGCGCTGCCGTCGCTCGCCGCTGCGAACGGGCCCGGGCGATGACGCTTCGCTTCGGGGCGAAGATGAACGACACCAGAAACACCGCGAACAGGACAAGCACGATAACGGGGCCGGTCGGCACGTTGCCAAGCGCGATGGACAAGTAGGATCCAGCACCACTGCCGACGGCTCCAAACACGCCCGCGAGCACGACCATCGCTGGCACCGTTTGCACCCACTGGCGCGCCGCGGCAGGCGGAGTTACGACGAATGCCACCATCAACACCAACCCGACAGATTTGACGCCGATCACCGTCGCAAGCGCGATCGTCATGAACATCACCGTGTCGATGACCCTCGGGCGAAACCCAAGCATCGTGGACTGCACGGGGTCGAAGGAGCGCAGCTCGAACTCCTTAAACAACACGCACATCACGCAGACCGCGAGCAACCCGACGATGATGCTGATTCGCAGGTCCGCCCTGGTAATCACGGATGCGTTGCCGAACAGGTAGTCCTGAATACCACCTTTGCCTGGGAACGGATTGCTCGTGATCACGTCCAGCAACAGCATCCCGAACCCGAAGAAGAACGACAAGCTGATCGCCATCGCCGCGTCAATCGACGTCCGCGTCCGGGCAGTAATCGTGTTCGCCACCATCACCGCGCACGTACCAGTGACTACGGCTCCAACCAGCAGCGCAACCATGTTACGGCCGTCGACTCCCAGCCCGACGCACAGCAAAAACGCCAGCAACGTGCCTGGTAGTGCGGAGTGCGAAATCACATCACTAGTCAGCGACTGCTTGCGCAGGTACGCGAACGTCCCAAGCATCCCTGCCACTGCGCCAATGATGGTGGTCCCCCAAAACACCATGGCATAGGTGTGGTTCGCAAAGAACGCACCAAGGCTTATCGACGTCCCCATCACAGCACACCCAACAATCTCATCGAGTCCGCGCCTAACCCGTACGCCTGCGCAATCGTTTCCGGCGTAAACGTGGAGGAGACTGGCCCCGATGCAATCACTGTCTTATCCAGCAGCGTCACCGCATCGCAGTACGTCGGCACTGTCGAAAGGTCGTGGTGCACCATCACGATTGTTGTGCCATTCTCGCGCATGGTGCGGAGCACGTCGATAATTGTCGCCTCACTTTTCGCGTCAATGCCTTGAAACGGCTCGTCGAGGAAGAACAAGTCCGGGTCCTGTACTAGCCCGCGTGCGAGAAAGACGCGCTGGCGCTGCCCGCCTGAGAGTGCGCCGATCTGGCGGCCAGCGAAATCCTGCATCCCTACGCGTTCCAAGGCTTCGTATGCGGCGGCGCGTTCGCGCTTCCCCGCCCTGCGGAACCAGCCCAGCTTCCCGTACGTACCCATCGTCACCACGTCGAGCACCGTCGTAGGAAAGTCCCAGTCGACGCTCGCGTGTTGTGGCATGTACCCCACGCGGTGGCGCACTGCCTTGAGCGGCTGGCCGAAGAACTCGGTCTCCCCGGTCAGCGTCGGGATAAGCCCCAGCATCGCCTTGATCAGTGTTGACTTGCCGGCACCATTCGGCCCGACGATCCCCATGATGGCGCCCTCGGGGAACCGCACATTCACCTGTTCCAGGACCGGATCGAGGTGGTAGGCAACGGAAAGATTATGCGTCGCGCACGCAAACGTCTGCGTAGTCATGGGTTACTTGCCCCCGAGCGCTGCAGCAACTGCTTCAGCGTTATGCAGGAACGCCCCGATGTAGGTATCCGTTGGCGCGGTGGGGCCGAGGGTGTCGGCGAAGAGCTCCTCGTCAGAAATGGCGACATCCCACCCGCGGGCGTGCACAGCCTCCTGCAGGCTCTTAATCGCCTGCGGGTTCGCCTGATTGTCCTGGAAGATCGTCGGCACCTTGTTGTCCGCGATGAGATCCGCAAGGTCCGAAAGTTCCGACGCCGACAGCTTCGCCTCTGTGGAAACAAAGTCCGTCGCGTACACATCCAACCCGTAGGTCTTGCCGAAGTAGTTGAAGGCATCGTGGCCGGTGATCAAGATGCGTGGCCCAGTGATGTTCGCCAGCATGGTTGCAGCCTTTTCGTTCGCATCCGCGATTTCCGCCTGGTATTTCGCGGCGTTCTCGTGGTACTCATCGGACTTCGAAGGGTCGACCTCTGCAAGCTTGTTTGCGACCTCGCCGACAACCAGGCTCCACGCCTCTGGACTGTTCCATACGTGCGGGTCATGCAGAGGGTTGCCCTCAGCATCGGTTTCTGGCCAGTCAAGCAGCAGATTGTTCGGCAGCTTGTCTCCTACTGCCAGCTGGCGGTCCCCGAGGCTCTCCAGCTGCTTGATCATCTGAGCTTCGAGGTGCAGGCCGTTCCAGAACACCACATCGGAGGACTGAATCTTGTCGATGTCCTTCGTTGAGGGCTGGTAGGTGTGCGGGTCCCCGCCCGGGCCAACCATCGTGGTGACCTCCGCCTCAGGCGCAATGTTGGCGATGGCATCCGCGAGGTAACCCGTGGTTGCGTAGACCTGCAGCGCACCGTCGGCGTTGATGCCGTCCTGTGTCGCCTGGTTGTCCTCGGTAGACGAGCAGCCTGCGAGCCCTACGCCCAAGGCAAGCGCGCATGCAGTGAGGATCCTGGATGTGCGTGACATGAAGTGCTTCCTTTCGAACTAAAGTGTACCTCACTAACCTTAAAGTTCGCCACGTCGAACTTACAACTTGCTGTGCGCTAACTCACGCTTGGAAGTCGCTATGCAGCACAAATAGAGAAAGACCCCGAGGGAGAATTCCCACGGGGCCTTTGTAGAGAGAGGCTTAGAACTTCAGAAGACCTGATGCCCACGCCGCAGCGTAGACTGCCGCCAACACACCGCCAACTGCAGCGATAATGCCGACGATCATCCCCACGTTGTCGGACGCGGACGACTTGTTCGATTGACCAGCCGTGTTCACACCTGGATCGGTCTGCGGCTGCTGTGGCGTTGGCGTCGCCAAAGGAATACGGTCCGGCTCTTCTGGCGCCTGACGCCCAGCCTTCGGGTCCAGAATCCGGCGCGCAGATTCCTTCAGGCGGTCACTAGCGGTTGGATCCTTCTCGATCTCCTTGCGGATGCGCTCCATCTCTTCCGCCGTGTAGTCAAGAACGGAAACCTGGTACTCCTCCTTGAATACCTCGTCGCCTTCGGCGTTAACGATGCGGATCTCAAGCGGCATCGTCGAGTCCCGCAGCGAGGTTGCATTCTTGATCGGGATTTCAACACGTGCAGAAGGTTCCGCACCGCTGGCGTTAATCTGGCCAGGAACAGTGACTTCGATTGGCTCCGCACCCGTGATCGTCGGGTATTTGGCGTACACCGTGAACTTGTGCAGATCCAGACCGAGGTTGCGGATCTCACCAGTCAGTACGTCGGTTGAACGGTTCGTCACCACCGCCGCATCTTCACCACCGGCCAGACGGAAACCGGCCTTTCCAGGGTTCTGATCTGCAGCAATGATTTCTAGCTCGCGAGCAGAAATATTGTGGCTTGGCTCCGGAATGTCGTCGGTGCCAACGGTGCCTTCACCTGAGCCAATGTATTTGCCCTTGAGGTTCAGGTTGTCCCAGTCCGCTGGTACAGAGTATTCGCCCTCGTAGCAGACGACGCCGTCCTGTTCACACTTCTCCTTCGGGTACCTCTTGTCGGTCTTGGGGACCGATTCATAGGCCTGGTCGGAGTAGTCGAAGTGCGACCACTGGTAGAGGTAGTTCATGACCGACTTGTACGTCGGCAAATACGCCTCGGTATCCACCGGGTTCGTCGACAGTGCGCCATTGTGGGTCAGGCCTAGGTTGTGGCCGAACTCGTGCAGGATGGTGTTTCGCAGCTGTTCTTGGTTGGTCACGTTCTCGTGGTAAGACACGTAAAACGCAGAGTCGTTGACCAGGCCGGTACCCGTCGACCAGTCGCCTTTCTCCATCTGGTCGCCGATAATGCCGACGCGGAACACCGACTCACGAGTACCGAGCAGCTCCTGGCGCTTTTGCCCTAGCTTGTCTCGCTTCGACATACCATCCGCGAAGTACAGCGGGGTGAAGTCCTCCGTTGGGCCACCGTGCCTGTTCTCGTAGTTAGGGATGGAGGTGTAGAGGTCACCAGCATCGATATGGAGACGAATCCCGTGCGCAGCGAACTTATCCTCCAGCTCCATCAGGGACTCACGGGAGGGCCGGTACACGTTCGCGTTCGCCTCAGCGCACTTCGCAAACTTCTCAAAGTCTTGGATGTTCGCGCCGAACTTATTCACCTCGTTGCAGTTCAGCGTCTCCCACTCAGACTTCATCCAGTTCAACTGCAGGAACAGATCTTTCTGTCCTACTTTCGCCCCCCACCTGTCGAGTGGAAGCTGGGTCCCGTCAGCAGCAGTGAACCCCACCTTCTCCCACGCATCCGGCAGCCCATCCTGGTCAGTGTCCTTCGCCGTGGGCTGCGTCTGGATGAAGATGTTCGCGGTAACCGACGCCGTCCCCTGAACTGGTAGTTCCTTGTTCCACGCCGCGTACTGGTAGCCGGCGCCGTCTTCGGCAACTTCACCCACCCGGCTAGCTTCGCCAGACTCGATCGCGTGCCCCGCCGCCTTTGAGACGTCAGCACCACGGAAGTTCACCGAAACATCGTAGCCAGGTTTTTCGGCAGGACCGAAGTTAAACCTTCCGCCTCTGTAGGTACCTTGATACTGCGCATACTTTGGCACGGCAGAGAACATCTCAATGTCAATCTTGCGGTCACGCTTCGACTTGTTCGTAGCCTCGACCGTCACGTCCATCGAATTTGTGCCGATCTCAATCGTGCGCGTGATCTCGATTTCAGTGTTCGCATCGTAGTGCGTCAGGATGACCTTGTAACCGATCTCGTTTTCTTCAACGTCAGACTTCGTCTCAGTCGGGAGGAACGCCACCTGTCGCCCGTCGACGGTCAGGACAGTCTGCAGGCTGCTTTCGAGCAAACCGCCGACCGACTGCGGGTTCTGGAACGTCGTGGTCAGCTTCGACCCGTACGCCAGGTCCGAGATAGCAAAGCCTTCAGTCTTCGAATCGTTCTCGATCCAGACGCCGCCGGGAATCTTTTGAACGCCAGCCTCAGCGATGGGCTGCACCCCACCGAAGGCAAGGCCTGCGCACAGCGCGATAGCAAGAGCTCGTTTCATCTTCACTTTTCTCGTCCTTTATCCCGAAACGTTAAATCCGGCGTTCTTCAACGCATGCGTCACCGCATTAAACGGCGGAACATGCTTATTACTGTCCCACAACCAGAAGAGTAAGACACCAAGGCCCTCAGCGGCGATCATGAACGGCACGATCCACCACACGCGCTCCCAGTTCAGCTCCTTTTGCGTCGCTGTTTGCTTAGGCACAACGTGTAGGTCGATCAGCTGCTGTGAGCCATCTTCCCACGTCACAACAACAGGAACGTTAATCTCTTTTGGCTTCTGACTACGTGGCACCGTAGCTCGCACCTCGCCCGTTTCCGGGTTGATATCGACGTTCGCGTCCTGGTTCTTGTAGCTCTTTGGCAGCCCGTAGTGCACACCAGAGAACTGATCTTTCGGCTTGGCAAAGCCCTCTTGCACAGCGTAGTCGACTGTGTTCTTCCTAGCTAACGAGTTAGCAGTTGCCTTCAACTCGATGATTTGGTGCCCACCGGGGAAGTCAACGCGCAGCTTCGCGGTGTAGGTGCTGTCTGCCTCGGTATCTGCCGGAATCTTTGCAGTGACGCGGCCTGTCGCGCGGTCAATGGTGATCGGAATGCCACCGTCGTTTTCGATGGAGAACACGCTGCCGTAGACAGGATCGCCCTCTGGTTCAGCGGTGAACGCCTTACCAGGGGTCACGATTTGCTGTGCATAGCGCAGCTTGTGTGCCTCGAGTTCCTCCGGGCTGAGTTGGTTCACGATGTGCACAGGCAGTGTTACGTACTCCCTTGACCCATCCGTGTAGCTGGCCAGGATGTGTAAGTTGTAATCCTTATCCTCGACGCCTTCGGGAACCACAGCCTCGACGACCCCCGTGGCACTGTCGACGGCGACGTTCCATCCGCGGAGGTCAGCGTTCTTTCTAGCGTCCCAACGGAACTCGGTGCCAACGGGCAGCGGTTCGCGGGAGTTGAGATCTGCAACGAACTTTCCACCTGGCGCCACGCGGGCGTCATCATAGGAGATGTCCGTTACTGTCTTGAGCAGTGGCGGAATCACCTCAAAAGCGGCGTCCGTCTTCAGCTGGCTGCCGTCGGGCATCGTCACGGTCACCGGAATTTTGACGGTCTCCCCGACCTTGGTACCCCTCGAAGCGACGTACTTGACCTCGCCGGTGTTCTTATCGATCGTAGCTTCTGGGTATGAAGTCTCAAACGTCGTCCCACGAGGCACCGGCTGGTTAATGAAGTCGTAGCCGTCTTTACGCAGCGTCAAGCTCGGTGTGATGCTTGAACCGACAGAACCGGGACGAACGTAGCTAGTTGGGTACTTGAAGGCGTACCGATCAGCGCCACTAGCTGATTCCTGCAACTCAATCCTGACGGCAAAGTCAGGTGCATTCGAAGCGCGAATCTTGACGGTGTACACACCGGCCTTCGTCGTTTCGAGTGGTGCAACCTCCACCGTGCCGTCACGGTAGACAGTCACCCATTCAGGAGTCCCACCGATCTTTTCAAACTCGGTACCGGTCTCATTCTCCTCGTTTGGCATGACCACTTTGCGCTCACCTGGCTTCAAGTCAATCTTCGGCCACGTATAGAAAATGGTTTGCTCAGCAGGCAGCTTCAGCGAGGTGATGATAAACGTGTCTTCTTTGACGGTGATCCAACCCGAAATAAAGCGTGGTTTCTCCGGGTCCTTTCCGCCATAGATTTGGTAGCGGTACGAACCTGGGTCGACGATAAACGCAACTGCACCATTCTCGTTGGTGCGCGCAACGTGCGAAGTCTTCCCGTCCTGGCTCACGAACCGTACCTCGGTGTCCTGCAGCGGTGAACCATCGGTATCGAGGAAGAGGTACGAGCGCTTCGCTTTCCCTTCCGGAAGTTCCTCAAACCCCAGCGAGTTTGAAGTATCGACGGCAACTTCGTCGATCACTTCCGGAGAATCTTGTTCGGCATGGGCATATGTTGGAGCAATACCTGCGGACACAAGCATGATTGAAGTCGCCGTTGCGACCGCGAGCCCGGTTTTACACTTACCTCGACGCACTATTGCCTCTGCCTTACACTTCTTCGAATCACCCATACCGAAAGACGTACGCTTCTAACTTAGTGTATGAACGTCAATTTGCGAACTCCCAGCGCAAAAACGTACACCCCCCAATAACTCATCATGCCCCAGGAACTGCCATGTGCAGCCTGGGGCATGGAAAGAAATGACTACTTCAGATCCTCCGGAACGGTCCGTGCGGGGTAAATGCGCGGGCGAACACCCGCGATCTCCTCAACAACTCGCACTACCTGGTGGGAGTAGCCATACTCATTGTCGTACCAGACGTAGAGCACGAGGTGCTTGCCGGCCGAAATCGTCGCCAACCCGTCAACGACACCAGCGTGCGTGGTACCGAGCAAATCTGTCGAGACAACCTCAGGCGATTGGATGTAGTCAATCTGCTGGCGCAGGTTAGAATCCGTCGAGACCTTACGGAGGAAGTTATTGACCTCATCCTTTGTCGTCTCGGTTTCGAGCTCGAGGTTGAGCACCGCCATGGAAACGTCAGGCGTTGGAACGCGGATCGCGTTGCCGGTCAGCTTGCCCTCGAACTCGGGAAGCGCCTTCGACACAGCCTTTGCAGCACCTGTTTCCGTCAGCACCATGTTGAGACCAGCAGCGCGACCGCGGCGGTCCCCCTTGTGGAAGTTGTCAGCCAGGTTCTGGTCGTTCGTGTAGGAGTGCACTGTCTCAACGTGGCCGTGCACCACACCGTAGCGATCGTTGATGACCTTCAGCACCGGCGTAATACCGTTCGTGGTGCATGAAGCCGCGGACAGGATCTGGTCGCCGTCCGCAATGTCAGCATGGTTGATGCCGTAGACGATGTTCTTAATATCGCCCTTACCTGGAGCGGTCAGCAGAACGCGGGAGACACCCTTGGACTTCAGGTGCTGGCTCAGCCCAGCCTCATCGCGCCAGACACCGGTGTTATCAACGACGATCGCATCGTTGATGCCGTACTCGGTGTAATCGATGGATGCCGGGTCGTTCGCGTAGATCATCTGGATCGGCGTCCCGTTGGCCCAGATGACTTCCTTCTCGTGATCCACAGTGATAGTGCCGTCAAATGGACCGTGCACCGAGTCGCGGCGAAGCAACGATGCACGCTTGACGATGTCGTCGTCACCCTTCTTCCGCACGACGACGGCGCGCAGGCGCGCTCCCCCGTACATCGCCTCACGAGCAATCAGAATGCGGGCCAACAAGCGGCCGATGCGACCGAAACCATACAGCACAACATCGCGTGGCTCGAGCTCCGAGTCCGTATCTACGACGTCGGCAAGCGCCTCGTTCAAGTATGCCCGCAGATCGCTCGCGCCGGACTTCTTGTAGTCGCTGGCAAGACGGCCAAGGTCAATCGATGCCGTGCCGAGGTTCATCTGAACAAGCTCACGAAGCACCGGCAACGTGTCCTCGAGCGGAAGCTCCTTCTCCACAATGCGACGCGCGTACCGGTGCGCCTTAATAATGTCGATGTCCGTCACACCTACCAGCAGTCGGCCAAAAATCGAGGTGACAACGTTGTTTTCACGGTGAAGCTGGCTGATGAGCGGAAGCATTTCCTGGGCCAGGGTCAGCTTGTGATTCCAGTCCTGTTGGTGCGTTGTATTCGTAGGCGTAGACACAGTCATCCTCTTCATGCGGTAATTGAACAATTGGGAAACGTTTGCCTTGGGGGTACATGACACAGCTGCCGTACCCCCAATACAGGAATTATCGTAGCGTGTATTGGTCCATCTTTGTTACAAATACTCCAGCTAAACCAACCGCACCGCGAGATATGGTTACATCAGTCGCCTTAGGTGGGCTTTGTAGTGCAACGCCAAGTAAACCCGCACCCCACCCCCAAAACACACCCCCGGTGCTGGATGGCGGTATTTGTCCAACGTGGCGTCGACAAGCTGGCGCGAAACTACCTTCGGTACCCTGTGCACGTACATCAACGCATTGGAGGAAACGAATCTATGCCTTGCCCGAAGATCATCGCCCTCGACATGGACGGCACCCTGCTCGACGAACACGGGCGCATTCCCGACGCCTTCTGGGAGCTCCTTCGCCTTGCCGACGACCGCGAAGTCCTGGTCACGCCGGCATCGGGACGCCAGCTCGCGACGCTTCGTGACATGTTCACCACTCATCAGCCTCACACGTTCATCGCGGAGAACGGTTCCGTTGTCTTCCATGACGGCCGCATAATCGACGTGACTGCCATGCCGGAGCAGCCGGTGCGCGAGTTTCTACGCGCGTTTGAAACAGCGCCGTTTTCAGCGTCGGCGGTGCTGTGCACTCCCGAGCAGTCCTACTCGCTGCGCGGTGCATCTAAGGAAGTCGAGCAGGAGATTGCAAAGTACTATCACGCCAACACAAACGTGGATTCGCTTGTCGACGTCCCCTTCGAACAACCCGTGAAAGTCGCGCTCTACGTGGACGGTGATGCAGAGCGTGACGCGCTGGCGTGGGTGCAGGCGCACGCGCCTGGACTGGACCACGTAGTAAGTGGCCAGCACTGGATCGACATCATGAGCCCAGCGGCAGACAAGGGCAAGGCGCTGCTGGCGATCGCGGACGCCTTGGGCGTGCCTCAGGAAGCAACTGCCGCGATCGGTGATTTCCTGAACGATTACACGATGCTCCAGGCGGCTGGAACAGCGGTTGCGATGGGCAACGCCCACCCGGACCTTAAGACGGTGGCGGACGAGGTCATCGGAACCAACGCTGAGCGTGCAGCAGTGCATCGACTTGCTGCATGGCTCAGTGAGCAATAGCGCTTACTTTGCGGACTTGCGCTCCGCAATAGCTCTCTCAAGCTCAGCTTGGCGCTCTTCGAACTCCTGGACCTTCGCCTTCATCTGCGCCATGAGTTCTTCGTGGTGCTTACGACCGAGCTCGAGGCGCTCCTCAAGCTCGGCCAGTTCCTTCGCACGTTGTGATTCATCTAGGGTCATGCCCCTATTGTGGCAAATTTTCCGCGCCGAAGCGAAGCGCTACTTCCCTTTCGCTAGAAACGACTCCGCGTTCGCAGATTCCCAGTCCTCGCGCCAGTTCTCTGGGACGTCGCCGTCGACTAGCTGACCGTCACGAAGCCACTCGTAGCGCTCGCGGTACGTCTGGGGTTTCCCGTAGTCGTCGTTGCAGCGAATCATCTCAGGGCGCAGGTCCTTCGGATCTTGCACTCCCATCGCGGCCATGAGGCGCAGCGCTGACGAAACGGTGGCCTTCTGGTACCGCATCACGCGCATTGATTTGTCCTCGACATCCAGGCCACGCTCACGCCACGGGTCTTGCGTCGCGACACCAGCCGGGCACGTACCGAGGTGGCACTCCATTGCCTGCACACAGCCGACGGCCATCATCATCGCGCGGGCGCTCAGCAGGAAGTCCGCGCCCTGCACCATGCGACGCACCAAGTCGTTGCCGGCGGCGATCTTGCCGGCAGCGCCGATCTTGATCTTGTCGCGAAGGCCGCAGCCCACCAGCGCATTATTCACGAACGTCAGGCCCTCTGTGAGTGGCAGGCCCACGTGGTCCTCAAACTCCTTCGGCGCCGAGCCAGTACCGCCCTCGGAACCGTCGACCACGATGAAGTCAGGCAGAATGCCAGTCTCGAGCATGGCCTTGCACACCGAGAGGAATTCCCGACGAGAGCCTATGCACAGTTTGAATCCAACCGGCTTCCCCCCGGAGAGGGTACGCATCTGGTCGATGAAGTGCAGGAGGCCGATTGGGGTATCAAATTCAGAGTGCGCACCTGGGGACGTGAACGCCTTCCCCTCCTCGATCCCGCGAATTTCAGCAACTTCCTTCGTCGCCTTCGCGGCTGGCAGCTCACCGCCCAAACCAGGCTTCGCTCCCTGTGAGAGCTTGAGCAGCGTCATCTTCACCTGCGGCCGCTTTGCCTTCTCTGCGAAGGTATCTGCATCAAATCCCCCCATCGGGGTGCGTGCGCCGAAGTACCCGGTGCCGATTTCCCACACCAGGTCACCGCCGTACTTTTCGTGGTGCGGGGACAGACCGCCTTCACCGGTGTCCTGGTAGAACCCGCCCATCTTGGCTCCCTTGTTCATCGCTTCGACGGCGCGCCCAGACAACGAGCCGAAGCTCATAGCGGAGATGTTCAGCAATGCTGCACTGTACGGCTGGGAGCACTGTGGACCTCCAATCAGCACGCGCGGCGGCTCGGCAGGCATATCTACGGGGCGCATCGAATGCACCAGGGAGCGGTGTCCCTGCTCGTAGACGTTTTCTTGCGTACCGAACGCAGTGGTCGAAGTCTGCCCTTTCGCGCGCGAGTAAATGAGACTACGAGTGCGGCGGTCGAATGGGCGGCCGTCCCAGTCACGCTCAATAAAGTACTGCTGAAGCTCCGGTCGAATCTTCTCGAGTGCCCACCGCGCACGCCCCAAGACTGGGTAAATTCTTCGAATGGAGTGTTTCTTCTGAGTCAGATCCACAGCTGCAACAGTTCCTACCCCCAACGCTGCCGCGATCGACGCTGTTGCTGCCCAGTTGCGCTTGCCTGCCATGATGCTCCTTAGACTAAGTGGCGTGTAGAAAAGCGTTCCTGTGTTCACCGTACGCAAAAAAATAACAAAACAAACTCCAGCCACACTTCATGTGGTGTTTCCCCCTTTCGTTCAACCACCATTGGGGAACTCTCGTTAGGGTGGGGCCATGATTGACTTTTCCCGCCCCGCAAACATCGTCGCGCCCAAACTACTCGGGTGCACACTCACTCATGGCGGGGTCAGCATCGTATTGACCGAGGTCGAGGCATACCTCGGCGAGGAAGACGCCGCCGCGCACACCTATCGCGGCAAAACGGCACGAAACGCTGCGATGTTCGGCCCTCCAGGACACTTCTACGTCTACCTTGCGTACGGCATTCACCACAACGTCAACATTGTGTGCGCACCGGAGGGCATCGGCCAGGGATGCCTACTGCGCGGAGGCAGGGTCATCGAAGGCCACGACATCGCCTATCGACGCCGCCAAAAACCCGACCGCCTTCCCATCGAAGAAGACAACCTGGCGCGTGGTCCCGGAAACCTGGGCGAAGCGTTGGGGTTTGAACTCACCGACAACCATAAATCCGTCTCTTTGACCGCACCTACCGCTCCCCCGGAGTGGGTTTGTGGCCCCCGTATTGGCATCTCGAAGAATGCTGATGCCCCCTGGCGATTCTGGATCCCCGGAGACAAAACTGTTTCCACGCCACGCGGTTATAAAACGAGCAATAAATACAAGGCATAAATCCTAAACTTTTGGGCGATTTTCTTTAGGTAAGCCTTGCCTTACTATTGGTGCGTCAGCTTGGAGCGCTCGCTCCCCACCTACACACGATCGGAGTCACCGATGACCCTCATCGCCCCTGCACAGATGCCACTGTCCGTCGCCCTGAAGGAGCAGACCACAGCCGCACACGCAAGTGCCGAGACCTCCCGCTTCATGTCTAACCTCAGCGGAGGTCAGCTCAGCGCAACAGCCGTCGCCGAGCTCACCGTGCAGTACTTCCACATCTATTCCGCACTCGAAGCCGCGGTGCGCCGCACAGCCACTCACCATGCCGTAGCCCAGATCGCCGACCCGAGACTTGAGCGGGTAGACGCAATCTCCGCCGACCTCACAGCGCTACTCGGCGCGGATTGGCAAAATCACCATCACCCACTCGAGGCAACGTCACGCTACGTTGCCGAACTCAACGCACTCACCCCCAACAACGGCCCCGAGGTGATAGCACACCACTACGTTCGCTACCTCGGCGACATCGCTGGTGGTCAGGCGCTTGCCCGGGTATTTCGCAGCGAATACAACCTCGGCGATAACGCCCTCAACTTCTACGACTTTTCCGCGATTGGGAAAATCCCGCCATATCGTGCGCAATACAAAGCATCCCTGGACGCCATGCAACTGAGCGACGACGAACGCGCCCAACTCATCGAGACAGCAAAGCACGTCTTCACGCTGAATGAAGCGGTGTTCCAGGAGCTCACATCACGACTCGACTAGCCCTCGACACTTGGCGTCACTGCTGTCGAGATACACAAGCACACCCCACACGGCACTTGCCGCCACAAAGGCGGCAAGCACGCCCCCGGTAAGGGTGTAGCTCTCAGGCACCGCAAACAACACCATCAGTGAGACTGCAATCACCCCAGCCCATACCACCCCAACGAGAAGGCCGGAGCGACGATCTCCGCGTGGTGCTGCCTGATAACTACGTCGCGACGGCAGCGCTGCTAGCGCAAGAACTAGCACAATTAACCCCAAGCAGGCCAAGGAGCTTACCCACACATTTCCGGCGCTCACACCAAAGACCACAATCCCAGCAATCACAGCTGCCAGTGCACGCTCCCACGGCGCGAACCGCCCTCGAGGCACCTCTGAGACGACTGGTATGAGCTCGGTTACAGGCTCCTGATCCACTACCACAACAACACCCTTCCATAAGGCTACGCTTACCTAATTTTTATTAGGTAAGCTTACCCTCATTTATTCCAACGACGAAGAGTATTCCTCAAGAACTATGTCTATCCGCTATGTATGCGCGTTGGCCGCTTCTGCCAGCATGCTTGGCTTTGCAGCAACAGCGTTCAGCCCGCTCCTCATTACCCCTCCCCCTGCTCCGGCACAAGAACAAACCGCGTCACACCGCACTGTATCCACGGGAACAATGGATTGGGGTGTGCGGGAATCGTTCCGTAAGTACATCGAAACTGGCGTCGCCAAGGGGTCCATCTCCACAGATGAAGGGGCGACTCGCTCAGGGACGGCATTCCAATTCCCAGCCGAATCCTCCGCGATTACTGGCCCATCCTCCGGACAATTCAACTTCACCGGCTCAGTCCACTTCAGTGGCCACGATGGCTCTCTCGAGCTGACGCTCAGCAACCCGATCTTGGTGGTCAACGGCACTAACGCAGAACTCCGGGTGGACTACAGCACACGGAAGTATGTCGGCGCAGGCGCTGTGGGCCCTGTCGAAGAAGGACAAAAAGAAGTACTGGCCACCATCACCCTTGATGCCGCACCGGACTTCACCGCAAACCAAGTGACGATAAGCGGCCACACCTCACTTACCGCTTCTGGGGAAACTATCTTCGCCGGATTCTACGAAGCAGGCGAGCCCCTCGACCCGATCAGTATCGATCTCTCACTCACGGAGGCTTCGGGTGCCGGACCAGTCCCGGACTTCACACTCGGGTCCCCATCAGGAGACAATAGCAACGCAGCTGCTCAGGGGCACAGTGGCGCCACACGTTCAAAGGCGACAAGCGGACCGGCTTTCTGGCTCGGACAGGTAAACGACACGCTCATCGAGGTCAACGGGCTGTTTACCAACGCCGACAAGGTCTTGCGAAGCGCAACGTCGTTGCACGAGCGCGCTACATCGTCGCAACAGTCAGCCCGTCCCAACCGCTCTTCGACGGCGCCGGGGACGACTGCTTCGGCTGCCAACACGGCCCCGGCGCGCAACCAAGCATCAGCGCCGACTTCCCCATCGAGCAACGCATCGGCCCACAGCAATCGCGATGCCTCAGCCACAGCACCGTCAGGCGGTAATGCATCTTCAAATACCGTCTGTGATGCTGGCACCTCACACGGAGTCACCTCTGCTGAGGCACAGTGGGGAATCCGGCAGTCGTTCCGTACATACATCCGTGGCAATATCGCGAAAGGAAAGTGGGAGCTCCAAGGCGTTGGAGACAGCGGTAACACCTTTACTTTCAACGGCAATTCGGGAGCAGTTGAATCTGCGACGCGGTCGGGGTCCATCCTCTACCCCGGTTCGATCCGTTTTACCGGGCACGGGGGCGTATTGGACACTCGTTTTTCCAACATGGAAATCCAGTTCTCCGGCAATACCGGCCAGCTGATCCTCAACGCGACGTCGAACACCATGGAAGGCGACCCCCGCGACTACGGGCGCATCGCCATCGCAGACCTCACTTTCACGAACCTCGATGTGAGCGACTCTGCGGTAACCGGTACAGCAGAAGCAACGCTTACGAGCACAGGTTCGGAAGCGTTTGGGCAGTTCTACCCTCCTGGCGATCCGCTCGACACAATTCACTTCACCGCTCAACTCGGCGGATCGGCTAACTGCGCCGAAGGCCAGGGCTCCATCGGAGGGGCGTCCTCTCCATCCAACAATGCGGCGGGGGCCGACGCTCGAGCGAAACTTCGGAAGTCTACAACATCCTCGTCTACGCCTTCCCGCGGAAGCGTTCTCGACGAGCATTTGGGGGACGCAACTGTTTCGTCCTCTGATCAGCCAGAAGGCGGAAAGTTCCAGATTAAAAACACCGCGCCCAATTCGCGTACAGGGGCGGATGGTTGGGATGACGCGACCGTCGCGACGCTCTTGGTGCTCATTGCCTCGCTGCTTGGCGCAGGCGGTGCGCTCATCAGATTCGCGGTCATCGGATAGGGAGATATGACACTATGAAAATGCTGCAAACCACTCTTTCCTTGGTTACCGCGACTGCGATAACGCTGAGCCTCGGCGGGTGTGCGGAGTGGGACAACCCAACACAACACACCACCAACGAGCTCGCGGAGTCGCTGCAGACAAACGGGGACCCACACCAGGCGCAAGGGGTTTCGATGGTCTCTGAGATCTCCGAGGTCGAGCCAATCGATACGCCACGGGAACAAGCTCTGCCCGTCGAAGTGACCGATGCGGACGGTTACGACGTCACCATTACTGATACCTCCCGCATCCTTGCACTGGACCTATACGGCACATTCACCAAGACGCTTCGTGGTGTCGGCATGGCAGACAACATCGTCGGGCGGACCGTAAGTTCCTCGGAGCCGTCGCTTGCGCATCTGCCCGTAGTCACGGAAAACGGGCATTCGCTCAACGTCGAGGCCATTCTGAATCTTCGTCCCACCTTGGTGCTTGTCGACCGCTCAGTAGGACCAGTTGAGGCGATCGACCAGCTACGGGCAGCCGGTATCACCACTGTGATGCTGGAGCCGACGCGTTCGCTGGCCTCGATCGCGGAGGACATCACTAATGTGGCAACCCTCGTCGGTGAGCCTGAGGCAGGCCGCCTCCTCGCCGAACGCAGCGAGAAAGAAGTCCAGCAAGCGCTCGACGCAATCGCTGCGGTGGCACCTGAAGAACCACTGCGAATGTCGTTTTTGTATGCTCGCGGCACCGGTGGCGTCTTCTATCTACTCGGGCGTGAAGAAGGAACTGAAGAACTCATCACTGCTCTAGGTGGCAGGGACGTCAATTCCGAGCACGGCATCGGTCAGCCTTCGCCTGCAAGCCCTGAGGCGCTCGCCGAGGTAAACCCCGAAGTGTTCGTCATGATGAACGGTGGGCTCCAGTCCACAGGCGATATTGAAGGCCTCCTCCAACGTCCCGGCGTCGCACAAACCACCGCGGGGCAGCACCGGCGAGTCCTGGCGCTTCCCGACGGTGACTCACTTGCGTTCGGACCTCAAACTGGCGAACTGCTGCTGCGCGCGGCGCACGCTCTCTACGGAGAGCAGCTATGAGCGAGCACCACGGAGCAATCCATGCACGACGCATTGGAAGAATTGTGCTTTTCGCAGCCACCGCTTCCCTGCTAGTGCTCACGGCCATTGCCTCTCTCGTTGTAGGCCAGTTTGAGTTCTCCCCCGGCGAGCTCTGGCCGATCCTTACCGCAGGGCCAATGTCAGCGTCCACACTCGAAGCATCAGTATTGTGGCAAATCCGCATCCCGAGGCTCGTTCTAGGGCTCTGCGTCGGCGCGGCACTGGGAACAGGCGGGGCGCTCATGCAGTCCGTATTTGCCAACCCCCTAGCAGAACCAAGCGTCGTTGGCGTCAGTACCGGGGCAGGTGTAGGCGCAGCAATCGCCACCGTATTCGGCATCACCATATTCGGAACGATGACCGTGCCGATCTTCGCGTTCGCAACGGGCATATTCGTCACCGTGGTGGTGTACCAGCTAGCGCGTTCAGGTGGCAGAGTCCGCGTCCTGAACCTGGTTCTAGTAGGCATCGCAGCGAACGCTATCTGCGGCGCATGCATTTCAGCACTCACATTCATCGCCCCCACCACGGCGCGGGAACAGATCGTTTTCTGGCAGATGGGCAGTCTCGCTGGGGCGAGTTGGGCGCAAACTGGGGTGGTAGCTGCCGTTGTCACCTTCGCATTGGCATGTGCCATGTGTTTTGTGCGCAAGCTCGACATCCTCGCTTTGGGCGACCAAGCAGCCTTCCATGTAGGCATCAACGTCGCACGCCTGCGCATGTTGGCGATCGCACTATCGACATTGCTTACAGCCGCAGCAGTCTCCTTCGCTGGGTTGATCGGGTTCGTAGGACTCGTCGTCCCACATATCGTGCGCACTGCGGTCGGCCCGTCCAATACGGTGCTTGTCCCGGCTTCTGCACTCGGTGGCGCGCTTTTGATCGGTGCTGGCGATATCCTCTCCCGCACAATCATTCCATTCGCTGACCTGCCAATCGGTATTTTCACAGCGCTGATTGGCGGGCCGACCTTCTTCTTCCTGCTGCGGCAGATGATGCGAAAGGGCCATGCACAATGACAGTTACCGCTTCACATGTCACAGTCCATAGACAGGGGCGCGAAATACTCCACGATGTCAGCATGTCCGCGCAGAGTGGAGAGGTCACCGGCCTCATCGGCCCCAACGGAGCTGGCAAGTCTACATTGCTCGCTGCGCTCTCCGGCGATACATCCCTCTCGAGCGGAAGCGTCCAGCTTGTAGGTCAGGATGTATCTGGGTGCACCGCTCATCAACTCGCTCGGACGCGTGCCGTCATGCTTCAGGATGTCAGTGTCGCCTTTTCGTTCTTGGTGCGCGACGTCGTCGAGATGGGGCGCCATCCGTGGGGCACTCAGCCTGACGACGCCACCATCGTCAACCAAGCGCTCGCCGCGACGGGCATCACGCACCTCCAGGAACGAGAGATGTTCACGCTTTCCGGTGGTGAGCGCGCCCGTGTGGCCTTTGCCAGAGTCTTGGCACAGCGAACACCTGTGGTGTTTCTCGACGAACCAACTGCCGCGATGGACGTGCGCTTCCAAGAGCAGACGATGGGCGTCGCCCGCACCTTGGCACGTGATGGCGCGACCGTGATCGTCGTGCTCCACGATCTTCAGCTTGCTGCGCGGTACTGCGACCACGTGGTGTGCTTGAAGCAGGGGGCTGTTGCGGCAGCGGGGCCGGTGGCCGAGGTGTACCAGGACCACATTCTGAGCGAGATCTACGACTGGCCTATTACGGTCCTGCACGACGGAAATCGTGTTTTCATCGCGCCTCATGAGGCAAACTGCTCCCCTATGACAGGTGCGACCTAGCCCCATTACCCCCGGCCGTTGACCAAACCCCAACCAATATTTAAGGTTAGCCTAACCTCACCATTCGGTGTGGTTGCGATTACTCATGAAAGGACGTACATGTCTCGCTCCACCACTCTGGCAACCCTCACCGCTGCCTTCCTTGCTTCTACTGCCCTCGTCGCGCCGAGCGCATTCGCGGAAGCCCCAACGCTCGAGTCCGGGCACGCAAACTGGAACATCAAGGGATCATTCCTGAGCTACATCCAGAAGCCGTTTGCCGCAGCAACCATCACGGCGTCCGATGGGGCAGAAAAGGTACTTGACGCGAGCAAGCTGGTTGACTTCGCCTTGCCAGTAAATGCAAAGGAGTCCAAGCTCACGGCAACTGGCGAAGGGGTCATAGACCTCGACGGCGCTATCAGTATCAACGCACACCACGGTGCGATGGATATCCAGCTGTCTGATTTCAAGGTCGTCATCGAAGGGGCTAAAGGGTTCCTCCAGGCAGACTATGTCCGCAAGGGCGCTATGCCCGGTGCAGAGACCACCACGTTGACCGGCGACGATAAGCGCATCGTCGAGTTCGACGTCCAACAGCCGCTGAAGGCTAACAAGAACAACCAATTCGCTGCGACCTTCACCCCGACCAAACTGACAGAGGACGGCTCCGCGATCTTCGATAAGCAGTACAAGGCCGGTGAGCCTTTCGCGGATTCCAAGGTAGCCCTTGCACTGAAATTCAAGGATGCTCCCGCACAGACGACGCCCACTCCCACGCCGGAAGGATCAAGCCTTGGAACCGGCGCGATCGTCGGAATCGTGCTTGCCGCAATCGCGGCCCTCGGTGGCCTTGCATTTGCAGCGAGCCAGCCAGGTTTCCAGGCGATGCTCGGGAAGCTCGTATGAGCGCCGTCGATAACGTCGGCGGACACATCACCACGGTGATCACTTCACTCATGGCGATCGCTGGCGTCGTAATGACCGTCGCCGCACTCGCCCAGGGCGCAGGGACGATTCTCGGGATCCAGCTACCAACGATTCCTTGATATACAGAGATATACAGACCGCAAAACAAGAAACCCAGCCACCTCATGGTATGGCTGGGTTTCTCCATTTGGGCAACACACCAAACTAGGAGTTCTTCTTGCCCTTCTTCTTTTTCTTGCTGCTCACCTTGGAGAGTTCCAGCTTTGCAGCAGCATCGGGCACGTAACGGAACTCGTCGCGCGGAGGTCGCTCGTAGTCAATAATCTCTGGGCGTTCAGGGATCTCTGGCAGATCAGGGTCAATGTGCTCGTAGGGGATCGTCGACAAGAGGTGAGAAATCACATTGATGCGCGAGCGCTTCTTATCCTCCGACTCAACCGTGTACCACGGCGCCGCAGGAATATCCGTGTGGATAAACATCTCATCCTTGGCTCGGGAGTAGTCCTCCCACTTTGTAATGGACTCGAGGTCCATTGGCGAGAGCTTCCACTGGCGCAGCGGGTCTTCCCGGCGGGATTGGAATCGCTTGTACTGCTCTTCATCCGATACAGAGAACCAGTACTTACGCAGCATGATGCCGTCCTCAACGAGGAGGCGTTCAAAGATCGGTGTCTGGTGTAGGAACCGACGGTATTCCTCCGTGGTGCAGAACCCCATCACGCGCTCAACGCCGGCGCGGTTGTACCAGGACCTGTCGAAGATGACGATCTCGCCTGCGGCGGGGAGCTTTTCGACGTAGCGCTGGAAGTACCACTGCGTCTGCTCGCGCTCAGTTGGCTTCGGCAGCGCCTCAATACGGCAGGTGCGCGGGTTCAGGTACTGGGTGATGCGCTTAATTGCGGAGCCTTTGCCTGCCGCGTCGCGCCCCTCCATCACGATGACAACACGCGCTCCGGTCTTGACGACCCACTGCTGCATTGCCACCAACTCAGCTTGAAGGCGTACGAGTTCTTTCTCGTACGCCTTCTTGGAAAGTTTCGGGGGCTTGGTGGAATTCTTCTCTTCACTCATAGGTACTAACCGTACCCATAAAGCGGGGAGAAATTAAGCCGATTCGGCTAGTCCACCTTGAATTCAGCCATGGTATCCCACTCGGTCTTACCCTCGATCAGGGTATTGATGATGGTCGGGGTTTCCTTCAGAATCTTCGGGAACAGCTCCTGGGCGGCGCGGAAATGATCGGAGTTCACGTGCGCTTCCGCGGCATCGTCGTGGAATGCCTCGATGAGCAGGTATTCGTTCTTATCCTCTTCACTGCGGTACCAGTCAAAGAAGATGCAGCCCGGCTCTGCGCGGGTTGCGTTGGTGAATTCCTCTACCTCTTGACGAAATGTCTCGACGTATTCTGGCAGTGGCTTGTAACGAACGTTGATCAAAATCATGCCACCACCCTACGCATATCTCGCATTGTTGTCAGCCGACGCTTTTGGCTACGAAGCTGCTCAGTTAATTGTTCAACAATAGATGCGTTATACTCGTAACAGTTGTCGGCCGATGGTTCTATTTACCATTGCTGACTAGCTTAAATAAATAGTTCTACACTTACGGATGCCATGCTTGCTCAAAACGTTGCCTCTGAGGTCCGCCGCGCGATTTCGCGTGGTGAGTTCTCCCCAGGCCAGAAGCTCAACGAGGTTGCCCTCGCTGAGCGTTTCGAGGTATCCAGAAATACCCTCCGCGAAGCATTTGCAATGCTTACGTCAGAAGGTCTTTGTGAGCGCATTCCGAACCGTGGCGTATTCCTCGCCACTCCTTCCCCGGACTTCGTCACTGACACCTACCGTGCGCGCGCCGCAATCGAGCCTGCGGCTCTCCTTTGGGGCGAAGAGCTCGATGTTGACCGTCTCGAAAAACTCAACACTGAAGCCCGCGAGGCAATCGCTCAGGACGACGATGACCTGCTGACGGCCGTGAACCAGGCTTTCCACCACGTGGTGCTCTCCGCAATGGGCTCGAAGACCCTCGGCGACACCATGGACCAGCTTGACGCGTTCATGCGCTTGGCAACGCTTCCGATTATTCAGCAGCAGCCGTCGTTTAACCGCCAGTTCATCTCCGTCAACGAGCACATTGTGGAGCTGCTGCGCAAAGAAAAGCGCCACGAGGCTTCCGACTACCTGCAGGAAGCACTCCTCGAGCAGGGTCGTATTGTGAACGACCTGATCGAGAAGATCAATAACGGGTACCCGATTTAGTGCTCGAGCTGCTCCCCAAGCTCAAGCCACTCCATCTCTAGCTCATCGCGGCCATCGTTGGTGCGCTGCAATTCCTGCGTCTTCGCGCCGATCGCTTCGAAATCCGGCGCGTCTTCACCCGACATGTCGGCAATCTGCGCTTCCAACTCCTTGGCACGTGTTTCCGCCGTCGCGATCTTGCGCTCAAGCGCTTTCATCCGCTTCCGGATCTCACGTTCTTCCTGCGATGACAGCCGCGGTTCCTCCACGGGGGCAGCTTTTTCGGAGTTTTCGGTCTTCTCCCCCAAATCGAGTGGACCCGTTTGGGTGTCCATGGCAGCTCGCTGCTCGAGGTACTGCGTGATCCCTCCGGGTAGGTTGCTCAGCGTGCCGTCGCCGAACAGTGCGTAGGTAGAGTCCGCGATGCGTTCAATCAGATAGCGGTCGTGCGAAATCACGACGAGCGTTCCTGGCCAGCCATCGAGTAAGTCTTCGAGTTCCTGCAGCGTATCGATGTCGAGGTCGTTGGTGGGCTCGTCGAGAAGCAATACGTTGGGCTCACTCATCAGCACACGCGTCAGTTGGAGCCGACGACGCTCACCGCCGGAGAGGTCCCCAACAGGTGTGCGCTGGCGCTTCGGGCTAAACCCGAGACGCTCCGCGAGCTGGGATGCCGAAACCTCCTTCTTACCCAACGTGATGTAGTGCGCGACGTCCTCCACAGAGTCGAGCACCGTCCTCGTTGGGTCGAGGTCGTCGAGTTCCTGTCGCAGCCACCCAATCCGTGTGGTCAGGCCTTCGATGCGCTTGCCGACGGCAAGCGGGTAGTCACCGGCGAGCGTCCGCAGCAACGTCGTCTTTCCGGAACCGTTGACACCAACAAGACCGATGCGCTCGCCCGGCGCGAGCCGCCACGTGAGGTGGTCGACGAGCGTGCGCCCGTCAGGAGCGTCGATGCGGGCGTCCTCAAACTCGATGACGACGTTGCCCTGGCGTTGCTTGGAAAACGCCATCAGCTCGACCTTGTCGCGTGGTGGCGGGACATTTGCGATGAGAGCTTCGGCTGCTTCGATGCGGTAGCGCGGTTTTGACGTGCGTGCGGGGGCGCCTCGGCGCAGCCACGCAAGCTCTTTGCGCGCCAAGTTCTGACGACGCTGCTCGATGGCGTCCGCCTGGCGGGCACGCTCGGCGCGGGCAAACGTCCAGTCGTTGTAGCCACCCTCGTAGACGTCGACGGTGCCGTCGTGGACCTCCCAGGTCAGCGTAGCGACAGTATCGAGGAACCAGCGGTCGTGCGTAACCACCACGACTGCGAGTTTGCGCTGCATGAGGTGGGATGCCAGCCACTGCACGCCCTCGACGTCAAGGTGGTTCGTCGGCTCGTCAAGCACCACGAGTTCCAAGTCCTGCACAAGGGCCGCGGCGAGGCTCACGCGGCGCCGCTCACCACCAGAAAGCTCCCCGACCGGGGTGTCCAGCCCGAGGGCAGCCACGCCTGTTCCTTGGAGAACCTCTCGCACCTTGCTATTCGACGCCCACTCGTACGTCTCGAGCCCCAAGGGTTTGACGACGACGTCGCCGACGGTGGCGTCGTCGTGAATTTCGAAGCGTTGTGTCACCACCGCCATGCGTAGGTCAGAGTTGTGCGACACGCGCCCGCTGTCCGGGGCTTCGATGCCGGTGAGCACCTCAAGCAACGTTGTTTTCCCGCCGCCGTTGACGCCCACGATGCCGATGCGATCGCCGGTCTGGATTCCGAGGGAGACACCGTCGAGCAGTGTTTTTAAGCCCCAGGTTTTGGATACGTTTTCGAGGTTGATCAGGTTCGCCATAGTAAACCCAGAGTATAGTCAATGACATGAGAGTTCTTGGCAGAGTGCGTTTGTCCAGGTCTAAGGAAGAAAGTACCAGCGTCGCTCGGCAACGCAGGATGATTGAAGACTGGGCTGAGGAGAACGGTCACACGATTGTAGCGTGGGCTGAGGACGTCGAGGTTTCCGGCAGTGTCTCCCCGTTCAATGCTCCGGAACTAGGTAAGTTTCTCACGAACGAAGGAAGCAGAAGCTGGGATATTCTGGTCGCCTGGAAACTCGACCGCCTAGCGCGCTCCTCGATTACGCTGCACCAGCTGTTCGGCTGGTTGCAGGATAACGAGAAAGAGCTGGTCTGCATCTCCGATAACATCGACCTCTCCAGCTGGGTTGGTCGTATGGTGGCTGGTGTTATCGCCGGTGTGGCAGAGGGCGAGCTTGAGGCTATCACAGAGCGTATCCAGGCTGGGCAGAAGGCGCTGCGGGAGAGTGGACGTTTCCGGGGAGGGACTCCTCCCTTCGGCTACAAGTCAGTCAAGCGGGACGGGGGCCGGTACCTCGAGAAGGACGAGAAGACCCAGAATACGTTGCAGGCCATGATCCGCCTAGGGCTAGAGGGGTTGACCGCCTCGGAGATTGCGAGGAGACTCAACGCGCAGGGCGCGAGAACAGCCAGGGGTAAAGAATGGAATGGCGGGTCTGTGCTGGACGTGCTCACGAACAAAAACATGCTCGGCTGGACGATGCACCAGGGACAGCCTGTGCTGAACAGCGACGGCACTCCCGTGATGAAGTGCGAACCCTCCATTAGTATGGACAACTTCTCGAAGCTCCAAGCACTAATAGAAGCGAGAAGCAAGAGAGACATCCGCCCGAGGGAAACCTCAGCGTATCTCGGAGTGCTCCGCTGTTGGCACTGCGGGAAGAACCTGCATATCCAACGCAAACGCGGAATCAACTCGCCCGGCTCGTACCGCTGCCAGGAGTGCAACAACACGGTACCTGTTCGCTACATCGAGCCGATCCTCGAGGATATTGCTCGGGAAGAGCTGTTCAGTATCCCCATCATGGAGAAAGCCCCTGGCGTCTCAATCCAGGAGGGAGAGCTGGAGGAAGCACAGCAAACCTACAGTGATATTGCCTCGTTCCTGTCCACTGCACCGGACCAGGAAACCAGGGAGACCCTGTTCGAGCAGCTGCGGGTGGTTGGTGAGCGCATCAAACGCCTGGAGGAACAAAAAAAGACCCCCGCAGGCGACCAGTGGATTGATACTGGCCAAACCTACGGGGGTTTGTGGGAGTCCCTGGACACCCAGGAGAGGAGAAGACTCCTCAACAAGGCAGGAATCTTCATGCGGGTTAGGACTATCAAGAAAGCTACCCGCTGGGAAGCCCCTATCCTTGAGACGGAGCTGGTTATACCAGACGAACTGAAGAATCGGCTGGCTTAGGACGCCTTGCTTACCTTTACGGTCCCGCGCGGGCGACCGTCCGGGATGGTGTACCCACCCTCGGCAGGGGTTCCAACCACCGGGCTGACTACCTCCTTGAAGGTGTACTGGGTTCCGGAGGCTAACTTCTGATCCTCTGGGTAGATCGTGTACGCCCTCAGAGGCTTTCCGGCCTTGATGGTCTTCGGCTTGAACTCCTCATCGCGGACGACGACATCCCGGTTGCACGTAACCGTGTTCTTCAGACGGAGGAAGCCCTTCTCGCACTTGCGGATCAGGCCGTTCGTATCTAACTGCCCGGTCCACATTTTCCGTGGGAGCTTTTCGTTCCCGGTCTGGTTGGGGTACTTGTCGTCGCGATGCTTTGTACCAAGGCGAGTGCTGCACTCTCGCTTGAGGGACTCTACATACACGGTGACCGATGCGTGTCGCATCTTGATAGTGGGAGCACCGCCGGTGTACTTGAAGATGCGCTGGTTAGGTTCGACGTACTCGGTCCAGTTGTCGATAGCGCCGTTGGTCCAGTTAATCTGGACTTCAATCTTGCCAACCCACGTACCTCGGCAGGCAACGAAGAACTCCTTGTCGTCGTAGTGCAACCACTGCTCGTGGTAGGGAGCGGTGATGTAGTACCCGCCCCGGTTCCGGTTGTAGGGGTTGGGATAGTTGAACTTTTGGGATGAAGCGAACTTGGCCCCCCAGCCGTACACCTTGGGAGTCCGAATATCCAGAAACTCGATCATATCCAGGTGGTTCCACAGCTGGGCTTGAATCAGGTTGTTGGTCTTCATCTGTGCTAAGCGAAACTCTTCGTCCAGCTCGTTGGCTCTCTTGTTAAGCTCGATACCCAAGCTCTGAGCTTCGTCAACATCCTTCTGGAGTGGGATGTCTGGACCGAACTCCAGCCCAGTAATCCACTGGTTTGCCTTTGCAGTTCCGTTGCTGTGGTTCCAGTAGAACTTACCGAACCGTAACTCTGTCACGCCTTCGCGGATCTCTACGACCTGCTCGAACAGCTTCCAGGTTGTTGAAAGCTCGTAGTTTTGCACAGGGTACGAAGTCCAACTCCCTCGTGATTCAGTGCGCTGCCCCGTCTTAGAATCTACGTTGTACCACACTTTACGAAAGGGGGAGCCTCCGTTAGATCCTTTCCCCCACATCTGAATGTAGAGACGGGAGCCAGCTCTCGTGCCTCTCGCCCAGAACGATAGTTTGTATCGCTTGCCTGGCTCTACTCGCATCCACGCAGTCTCACAATTGCGAGTACTAGTAGTCGATGATACTCCCCACATATCGTCGTGATTGCCCAGGAATCTTTTATCCCCATCGCTCGCGGTCTTCTTTTCGCGGTACCAGATCGCCCCGGTAGCCCACACTGGCTTCCAAACCTCGCGCTTGCCTGCCTTGACCTCGGCTTCGGTAAGGTCCTTCCATGCGAGGATAGACTGAGCAGAGTCTTTTCGAGCGAGCGCGATGATAGCACTCGTGTTTGCCGACATGGCAGTGTTGGCGGTTTTGTTCCAGTTCTTCTGCTCCCTGTTCCAGTCCTGCTGGAGCTTGTTGGCTTTCTTTAGGCCGTTAATGGCGTCCTTGTTCGTCGCGTTCAGTTTCTCCTGCGTAGCGTTCCAGCCTTGCTGCTGGTCGTTCCACTTGAGCTGGAGATCACGAGCTTCGACCAGGACGTCGATGGCTTTCGCGTTCGACTTACCGACAGCGGTGTTCTTGAGGATCGCGTTGTTTTGGAGGCGATCAACCGTGGCCTGGTCCGGCACCTCCGGAAGAACCTTCAGCCCTGCTACGTAGATAACAGCGTCCTGCGGACCCTTGCCTCCCCACTTCCACTCCATCCGGTCGAGGGCAACGTACTCAATGTCGTCCTGGAGCTGGAGGCGTCCAGAGAACTTTTGCCACTCGTTCGCTTTGGTGACTTTGATACCTCCACCAATGCCCCAGACCGTTGTGGTCCACTGGCCGGGGTTGTCCTTCGGCTTGAACTGCTTGATAGCTGCGCGGTGGCGGTCTCCATCATTCAAACGGATCAGCAACGCAGCGTTTGCCTTGTTCGAGCGCACCCAGAACTCGTAGGTGTACCACCGGCCCGCAATCGCCTTGACCTTACGTGGGTTTGGCACCATCGTTTGTTTTTGGTTCGCGTTGCAGGCGTACACACCCTTCACATTGGTCGGCGGGTCCGGCATCTTCCCCGTGTTGGAGGCAGCTCTCGACCAGTCCGGGGTATCAGTGCCGGGTATCAGGGCTACCAGCGACGCCCCGATATCCACCATCCCCTCAATCGCCTTGAATGCCTTATCGGCCTCGTCAACAGCACTCTTGACCTTCTTGTTGGCCTCAACCACCGTCTCCATCTGCTTCTTCGCCTTGGTGGTGAGGTTACCCTGCTCGTCGGAAATCTTGCGCAGGTTCTCGTTCAGCATGGCAGTGCCTGCTGCAAACCTATCGACCTCCCCCATGACCATCTTGATCTGGTCATTAATACCGTCCTGCTCAGTGACGATGCCAGACAGCTTGTTTTGGAGCTGCTTAGACTCGTTCGCGTACTTGCGAGCGAGGTCGTCCTGCGCCTTCTTGTAGTTGGCAACGTTGGTAGTGGCCTGCTTCGCTTGAAGGACCGCGTTGTTGGTCTGTGAGAGTACGTTCTTCGTCTGATCCTGCAACTCGCGCTGTTTGCGGGAGTTCTGCTCTACCTTGAGGCCAAGGTCTGTTACGTGCTCTCCGGCCTCAGAGATTGCCGTGTTGATAGGTCCTAGGCGCTCGTTGACAGCTCCGGCGATAACCGTGGACTTGGCTCCTCCCTCGCCTCTGATTCCATCAGCAACCCAGCCGAGGACTTCCTCCCCGAACTTGGTTAGCCCTCTCATCAACTTAGAGAACGGGCTATCCATCTCGGTAGAAAGAAGTTTACGGACCGACGCTTCGTTCAGGCCCTGGCCGTAAGACCCTCCCTTGCCGTGAACAGTCTCGTAGGACTTAACCTTGCTTGTAGGCTTTTCTACGTTGGGGCTAGTCAATGAGGCCCTCCTCTCGAAGTTCGTTGATGAGCTTGGCTTTCTCGGTCGGGGTCATCTGCGAAGTCGCTGGAACGACCGGCTCTTGTATAGGCTGGGTGACCGGAACCCACTTCCCTGCGACGTTCAGGGCGTGGTCCTGTCCTCGGATGGGTGGTTGGTAGTGGATCTCCTGGCCTGGAAGGTCGTCGAGGTTCTCGACCGACCTCGCCTGGTCGATGTGGATAAACCCGCAGGCAGAAAGATGCTCGGACCACTCCTTCAAGACTGGTTCGGGGAATCCGATGGGCATACCGTTGTATTCCATTCCCCGGAACGCCCACAAGAATCTTTCTGCGGGGTCGTCAAAGTTTGTTTCTTCCTGCCGTGGGATAGCCATTACCACACTCCTACGTCCTTGAGTCCGGAGGTCAGTCTCTCCAACCTCTCTGAGATGTATTCCAACCCGGAGCTGAACTCCGGCTTACCTAGTGAAATCTCCCAGTCTTTGTCGTCGCTGGAAGATCGGTACGTCAATTCCTGGACCTGGTTGACGTACAGTTTGTCCTCGGGCATACCGAGCGAGTGGACAGCAACACGATCCCCGATGAAGAAGTCCCCGCTACTGCCTGGTCCAATCCAGTAGGGTGACCCGTTGTTCATCTTGACCGTCGAAGAGAAACGCTCTCGCGTCTCGTACTTCGCTCTGCGGAGCGCGGTCAGCGCACTGATTGTGTACGCCTTGTCAGCTCCGTCCACCCACTTCTCGAACGGGTAATCCCACCCCTGCTTCTTGATCCGGTCGTGGTGCTTGTGCGCCATGAAGGCAGCGAACACGTCGGAATAGAGTGGCTCCAGCAGGGCTTCAGCTGCTGTACCGAGCTGGGTCTGCCCAAGCAAAAGAGTGCCGAGCATACCGCCGAAGGTGATGATGGAGGCCTTGATAGCCTCGTTCACCCCCGGCATAGAAGACCCGCCAGTCACAAACTGGGAAGGTCCAGGCGGGGTGTATTCGAACTCCGTGGATTCCACGCCGGTCATAGCCCCGTGCTCCAGCACAACCCAGGGAGCCTCCGGAAGGGAACCCGCAGGCCTCTTGGACTTGTACTCCGCAGGGGTGGACGGGCGTGGTACATAGTCGAACCCCTCGGAGAACCCGTCGGCTTTCACACGGGCCTTGTATCGGTCCAGGCCTCGCTTGATGCTGCCTCCGAACGAGGTCTCCTTGTTCCACCCGGACTTATCGAGCACCTCGAAGACCAGGCACCCGTGCCTCAGCTTCTTGCCTGGGATAGGGTCGGGGTCCCCCTCCAGGTACCTGCGACAGTCGATGGTGAGCTGCGCGTCGTTGAGGATGGGGATAACGCAGTCGTGAAAGTACTTGAACCTCGATGATACAATCGCTGTGAGCGATTTGTCCTCGGAGTAGGTAACTGGCTTAACAACCATGTTCCAGTTGCTCATGTTCAGGTCGAACCACTGCTTGAAGTTGAGTGGGTCGTCCGGAATCATCCACAGGCTATTGTTCTTCCTAAGCAGGTTGACGAACAGCGTGGTGGCCACGGTCCAGCGAGCTGGCCCGAACAGCATCCAGGCCTTCGGAAACTGAACCTCGGCTGGCAAAAACGGGTTCGCCCAAACGATAAGCTCCCGCAGCTTGTTGTAGTCGTGGGTAGCGTACAGGGTGACAACCTGGTCTCCCTTGTAGTCAACCTTCACCTGGAAGGTCTCTATCCTCCCCGACCACCGAGCACCGTCCTTGTCGAAGGTGATGTACATGCTCGATGTTGGCCAGTCCTCCGGATTCAGGAGACTCTGCGAGATCCAGTGGTCTACCGGAAGCTCGACCTGGGCTGTTCCAGCGTCGTTGTTCAGGAAGGTGAACTCGTACGAGTACTCCCCAGAAACAACCCCGAACAGCTCCCAGTTCCCGTTCCAGATTCTGATTTGCTCTTGCGTGGTTGGAAACACCTTGCGGTTGTCCAACTCTGTCTGAAGAAACGTCATGCTACCACGGCCTCTCGTACGGGACGACGACATCGACCTTGGTGATACCGTCCGTTAGCTGGGAAGAAACTCCCACCTTCTCCCCGTCCGGCCCAGCGTCCGGGAGGGAGTAGCGGATACCGTTCAGTCGTGCCCAGACGTTAGGGTCGTGCTCTGCAATCCACTGGCGAGACCCTGGGTCGGTGTTAACGATGTACGACCCTCCAGGAACGAGGTCGGGAGTTGGGAACGTGTGCTCCGTTTTCCCGAAGAAAACGCTGACACTAGAGGCTGGCTCGGCCTTGGTCGGGGTGATGATAAACCGTGGGTACACCGGACCAGTCAGGTCCGTGTCATAGTCCAGGTTCGTTCGAACCTTCCCGACCTTGCGATACTTGCCGAGCCTGCTGGAGGCCACGGCCTCGTAGTCGTAGAAGAACGGGTCGTCTGCCACGACCGTCATTGTTACGTCCACGGCACCTTGGATGTGAGGGTCGTAGGTGGTATCAACCTCAATCTCGGAGAGCCTCGCTCGAATAACCCGGTGCGATAGCCCGTTCCTGACCTCGATCTGTGTGTACCGGGTGTACGACCAGAGTTTGCGCCAGGCCAGGTCGTTCTTTGCCCACTCGCTACCTTCGCCCAGGATTGTGACCTTGAAGACGATAGTCCGCTCGGTGAACCTGGTAACGACCAGCTTTGTACCGGGCCTACCGCCCGGAGACTTTGTGACAGCTTCGGAAACAGGGTCCATGAACCCCGTCATCTCCGACGCTAGGACGACTCCAGCGTCGCCAGCGTAGGGGCCTGCAATCTGACACTCCCCAGGCCTGGGATTAAGATCCCCGTCCAGTGGCCGGACGGTAATCACAGTCTCCATTCTTCTCCTATCCCAGCTTCATCAGCTGTTTGCGTTCCCTCAGCTTCTCCCTTCGGATAGCCTCGTTCATATCCTCGACGTGGTAGTGAATCTCCGTCTTTGCTTCGTTGTCTCGGTAGCGCTTAGCGTCGGTGTCGTTAGCGTTCCAGTCGAGAGCAACGTCGATTGCCCTGGAGATAAGACCGTCGCCCATCCCAAGGTCGCTCTTGAGCTGGTCCAGGTTGGAGACCACAAACTCAACAGGGACGGCTGCGATACCCGCATCCTCGATTGCTTGGTAGATCGAGTGCTTGAAGTGCTTGGAGTTCACGTTCAGCTCAATCTGGTCCAAGACCGGGTGGTTGCCTACAGCCCCCCTCACCTGCTTCACCAGTTTCAGGGCGTTCGAGCGAATCCCGCCTGCTAGTTGCTGACTCTTAGCAATGGTCTTGAGTTGCTCAGTGAGGATCTCCTTGGCTCCCTCGATGTAGTACTGGCGGAACGACAAGTCGATGTCACTGTAGTCTGGTGCCTCCAGGGACTTGTCCAGATCCTCGCGTATCTTCTTGACCTTCTCGGCGTACTTCTCGTCGGCCTTGACCTTCTTCTTAGCGTTCTTCTCGGCCTGCTTGGCTGAATCCTTCGCACTCTTCGGAGTGGCGTCTTCCTTACCGATCTTGCCGAGCTTCTCGAGATGGTCCTTCTCGAGTTCTCGCTCCTTCTTCCGGGCGTCGGCAATCTTCTGGGCGTTAGACTCGAGCACTGGCTGAAGGATTTTGTTCCGGTGGTGCTTCTTGAACTGGTCGTTCACAGAGGACGTGACCCGGCGCGCTGCGTTCTCCGCAGTCTTCGCCTCGCTCACCATGCCTGCCGAGAAGTCGCGTACCAGAGCCTTACCGGAGTGGGTGGTGTATCCCTTGCCGGAGAACGGACCCTTCTTCGCTGGCGAGAACGGGAAGTATGCTCGTGCTGCGGAAACGACACTGCTTGCAGCACTGGCAACGGCTCCTATCATAGAGCGAATACCGCTAATGAAGCCCTGCACCAGCGACCTACCGGAGCTTACGAGCAGTCCTCCGAGGTTGCCGAGTGCTCCTTGGAATCGTCCTGGGAGTGAGGTAGCTAGGCCTACGGCCTCGTCGAACCCGCTTGTCACTGAGCTAACGAAGTCGCTCATTGCCGTGGACGTGTCGGAGCGAACGTTATTCCACGCCGTGGATACGTTGTCCTTGATTCCCGACGCCATGCTTGTCACGGTGTCTGTAGCTCCGGACGATGCGCTCGAGATGGCGTCCACAACCCCGCTCCAGGCGGAGCTGGTATCGCTCTGAACCGTATCCCACGCGCTGGAAACCGACTGTTTAGCTCCATCGAACGCGGTTGAGGCGTTCGTCTTGATGGTATCCCAGGTTCCAGAGAGGGAGCTGGAAACTCCATCCCAAAGACTGGTCCACCCATCACTCACACCGTCCCAGGCACTCCGCACAGTCTCGCTGGCGTTAGTCCAGGTGCTCGATGCGGAATCCTTGATTCCGGTCCAGGCGTTGCCGAGGGTGGTGGAGGTCTGCTCCCACATACCGACCCAGCCGGTCTGTACGTTATCCCACGTTGTGCTTGCCTTTTCCTTCAGTCCATCCCACGCTTCGGAGGCTCTGGTTTTCAGGTCCTCCCAGATAGGGCCAACGGTGGACTGGATACTCGTCCAAGTGCTGGTCCAGGTGTCTTGTACACCCTCCCAGGCTGTGTTGGCCTTTTCTTTAGCGGAGTTGAACTTCTCGGAGGCGGATTCCTTGATGGAATCCCACCGTGTGGAAACTCCGTCCTTAATGCCATCCCAGGTCTCGTTCCACCACGAGGAAACCTCTTCCCAAGCCTGGGATGTGGTCTCTCCGATGTTTGCGAAGGCCTCGGTTACGGCTGTCTTGATCTCGGATGCTCGCTTCTTGATGTCCTCAATCTTCGGCATACCCCCACCCGCCTGTACAGTGGTCAGGCCTTCGCCCTGCTTCTCCAGGTAGGCCAGTGTTTCCCCGTGCTTCCGCTTGAAGAAGTCAGAGATGGGAGCGAACTTCTTCTTTACCCGGTCCCCGGCGCGCTGAAAGCTCCGGCTGGCGTTTTCTGGGATGTCGTTCCAGCGTTTCTTAGCTGTCTCTACTCCCTCTTTAACCCGGTCGTCGAAGTTGGAGAACGAGTCTTTGGCCTTGCCCCAGCCTTCCTTGATTCGGGACCCTGCATCCTTGCCGAACTCGACAACCTTGTCCTTGGTGTTGTCCACCAGGTTCCGGAACGGCTCGAAGTTCCTGTACAGCAGGCTGGCTCCGTCCGCGAGCATGAGCATGGTGCCGACGCCCGGCAGGAGCCGGGTTCCTAGTTTGAGAGCGCCCTTGCCGAGGAACTTGGCTCCCCGGCCTGCTGTCTTGAAGACCTTGCCGAACTTGCCTGCTGACTTACCGGCCTTCTTTCCAGCGGTTTCTACAGCTTCTCCAGCTCCCTTGGCTGACTTGCCCCAGAACTTCCAGCCTCGAGCGCCCTTGGTCGCTTCCTTCCCTGCTCCCTTGAACAGGTTCCTGCCCTTCCTAACCAGACCGACAGTGCCTGTGAAAGCAGAGATGAACGGGGTTGCGAACTTCCGAAGGGCGTTGAAAATCCCGAAGCCGACGCGCAGGCTCATCAGCCCCGCAATCAGCGGAACAAACACGTTGCTGTGCTTGTTAAAGAAGCCGAAGAACTTCTCGACCACGGGCGACATGCGCTCGAAAGTGGAGGCGATGTTGTCTGCCATCTCTCCCGACAGGCTCTCAAGGAACGGGAGCAGCTCGTCGAACGCTGGTTTGAGTGCGTCCTTGATGCGGGTTGCTGCGTCCAGCCACGGCTTGGCTAGCTCCTCCGCAGACGCTGCAAACTTGGAGATGCGGGAGTCGGCGTCGTCTGCCACGCCGATCCAATCCTGGAAGCGCTGCATGGTCTTGTCGAAACGCTCCAGAGCGTCGTTGTTGAACGACACCCCGAACGCCCGTCCAACCTCGGTCATAGCCCCAGCCAGACTGGAAGCTCCGGACCACAGGTCCTTGAAGCCCTGGATACTCCCGTCAATCCAGTCGCGCATCTCCTTCTTACCTTCTGGAGAGGTAGCCCAGTTTTCCAGCCGTTCGGCCAGGTTAGGGACTCCTTTAGCGAGATCGTCGATTGCTTCAGCGCCTGCTACTGCGAGTTCAGAGAACCCAGCCAGAAACGGCTTTGTTGCTTTGGATAGAGAATCCATCGTCTTAGCTGTGGATGCAAAAACTTTATCCATAGCCCCAAGGGCTTGGGTAGTGCCCGCCCAGCCAAGGAACTCTCGTCCGATCTTGTTCGTCTCTTTTGCAATGCTGGTCATTCCTTTCTCCAGGACGGGCATCACTCGCTGCCCTACCTCCTGGATCTGGTCAGCCCAATCTTCGAAAGTGATGTCCTGGACGCGCTCATTCAAATCTTCGAGTGGTTGTGCAAACCTTCGAAGAGCTACGGCTGCTGCTCGAGCGTTCGGAGCGAGGCCTGCCACGGCCTCGTCAAGGTCTGCCGAAGGATCTAGGGCTGCGCTGGCAACTTCTCCAAACCCCCGGAAGCCCATCTTCAAGGCAGCGAACGCGGAGCCTGCCATGCCCGCTAAGCCTGGCAGCATAAGCAAGCTGCGCGACAGGACCTTGACTGAATCTACGACGCCACCAATCACGTAGGACAGTGCGATGGTGACGGCTGAGAAGGCTCCCATACCTGCTGCTGCGATGCCTGCGGTTGCGCCGAAGACGTTACCCAGGGAGACGAACCCCTTTACAGAGTGCTTGAATGCCTCCCACGGCTTGATGGAGTTCACCATGTCTTTGGATACCCCCACGATGCCTTCGCGAAGGATGTTAAGCGAGTTCCGGAGTCGCATAGCTCCGACGCTGGTTCCCGCGTACTTGTTAAGCATGACAGCGGACTTAGCGTGGTTAGCGAAGCGCGAGAGTTCCCTGAACTGGTCTCGCATCGTTCTGACCCGCCCAATCGCCTTGTCAAGGCCTGCGGTGAGGCCTGCGACGTCCATCAGACTCCGCAGAGACAGGGAGTCCTGGTCGAACTTCAGGTCTGAGCCGTTGGCAATCCGCTGGAGCCGGTCCGCGAGAGCTGCTGCTTGTACCGTGGCGAGCTTGCCGTCAAGCACAGCACGGAACCGAACCTTGAAGCGGGAAGCGATAACAGAGGCCAGCCTCGCCTGGTGGGCAAGGCTGCTCTTATCAAGGTCCGGCTCGAACTTGACTTCCTGCTCGGCCTTGTCTGCTGCGTGCTTCGCTTCTCGTTTAAGGCTCTCGTGCTCCAGCTCCGGCTCTACTGGAAGTTTGACACTGCGAAGGCCTTTGATGCCTTTCTCTGCGTCACGCTTAAACCTGTCCGTGTCTGGAACGACACGGATACTGACTCTTCCGACTTCAACGCCACCAGCGCCTGCCATACTACGCTCCTCTAGCTGCTCTGAATTGTGCCTGTGCCATAGCTACAAAACTGTTCTTCTTCTTTGCAGGAGTCATACCCGGCACAGGGGTTCTCTCCGGCCTTTGCAGACGCTTCTTGACTCTCACCTGCATGTTTGCAAACGTGTTCTCCTTCACCGCGTCAATGAGTGACGCGATCAGGTACGTCTCTGTGGTCCAGCCAACAGAGTCAGTCACACCGCTCACAACCGCTAGTGCTGCGGACCCTGCGGGAAGGTTTTCTATCAAGGCCAGAACCTCGGACGGGGAAATCTCCGGAGGGTCAGCAACCACTCCGGAAACGTTGACTCCGTAGTGACTCAACAAATCCGAGTAGATCTCGGTCCCCGCCTTCTCCAGCAGCTCAGCTAGAGTTCGGCTTCCCCCAGCTCGGTACCTTCCATCCACGCTGTCGCTACTTCCAGGATCAGTGCGGGGTCATCAAGCAGCTCAACCAACTGCTTGCCGTTGCCGTTCTCCTCGCCTACTACGAGAATCTCCTTGAACGACTTGATGGTCGATTCCAGGGAGGTTGATTCTTCAGACTCGTCCATATCCTCGGTGAGCTTGTCGATCAGCGAGAACACCTTCTTGCGGTTCGCTGGCTTCATACGAAGGATGTTTGGGAGGGTGAACACGCGACCGTCGTCTGCCTCGATGATGGTCGGTGCGTACTTCTTGTCTGCAATCTTGCGCAGGGTTTCGAGGGTGAAAGTAGCCATTGGTAGGTCTCCTTCTTAAGTTTGTAGTGAAAAGTTTCGTGTAGATCTTTTGGTTAGGCCCCTTGACCGACCTACCTGAAAGCCAAGGGGCAAGTTTCTACTCTTCCGGCAAAGTCCACTCGAACAGATGACGTCCTGGGTGCTTCACGAACGTTGCCTTCAGAGGCAGCGTTGCGAAGTCGTCCGACTCCAGCGAGATCGACTCGTCTCGACGAATGCCTGCCTTTGCAGCAGAGAACGCGATGGTGAACAGACCGTCCTTGAGGACGATGAGCACTGCTCGCTCCACGTCAGTGGAGTTCGGGGAATCAACACCGAAGACGTTCTTGACCTTCGATGCGTTCTTGCCGTAGTAGTACTCCAGAGTCTGGGTATCGAACTGGAGGGCCTTCACTGTCACGTAGTCAACCGGAGTCTCGGACGTGACCGTCTTCAGGACCTTCTTCTGCCAGGAACCCTTCGTTTCTGACTCTCCGCCGTCGTAGCCGAACTCTGGAAGCTCCTCGTTGTTGGTGTGACCGATTGGTTCCCAGCCCAGCGGTTTGCTAAGCTCGGTGACGGTAGCCCCAGAGCCTCCTTTAAGCTGGACCGGCTTCCCGAACTTGTCTCCCACGAAGGAGACAGTGACGCCTTCCTTGGCAGACGTGCCGGAAACCACAACGCCTCCGGTGCCTACTTCCTTGACTCGCTCCAGCGCTGCCTGGATCTCAGCCGGGGATGCCTCGGCCTTAATCTCGGAGGTTGCCGTCGAACCCACAGTCAGGGTGTACGGAGTACCGCCGGTAACCTTGAGAGTGAACTGGTGTGCGCCGAAGGTCTCCGGATCGAAGTACTTCAGCTGCTTCGGGGTGGGTGCAGCCGTGCCAACAGGGGCCGTGTAGACGTAGCCGGTGGCGGCAGTAAACACCGCGCTATCATTAAATGCCATTCTTTTCCTTTCGTAGGGACCGGACAGTCAGGGCAATCAGTCCTTGGACTCGCCAGGAATCCTGGAACAGGGAGGAGAACTGGGTCATGCCCATCGTCTCTTGCACCTTCGCCAGATATCCAGACTCTGTGACTGTCTGGTCTTCTTTTGCTTTAAAGAGGATGTCGATGCACCTCGAATAAAGCTCTTCGGCCTCGATAAGGCCCTCGTCGTGGTAAACCGTCAACTCAACGACGGGATTGTCAATGTCGTACGGGCGCTTCACGCTTCGCGGACCGCCCACGCGCCGGATATTCACTTGCGGATAGTGTCGGTAGTCGATGTCCTCAATCCACGAGCCGACTTTCACGTCCTCTGGTAGCCCAGCCCGGAGGATGGGGAGGACAACCTCCTGAAACCTGGGGAAACTACTTCCGTTTTCCACGCTTCTTCCTTCCTCGCTTTATCTTGACGGGGCCTGCTGCTCCTCCGAACGCGAACGGAGCGAAAATACCGAGGGATTTAGCGATTGCAGCTGCGCCCCCTCCTTGGTCCTTGAGCGTGACGAACGCATCGACTGTCCCCTCGGTAACCTCGATTGAGGAGCCAGGCCTCTTGTCTTTCACGTTGTTAGCCTTGTGAGGAGCTAGTCGGCCTTCGGCAACCTCCCCAAGGATTTTCGCCCTGCTGGACGTCTCCTGGTTTACGGAAGTGCTCCGAACGAGAATCTCGTTGGTTGTTTTATCGTCGAAGTACCACTCCAGATCAGCCACTAGGACCTCCGGAGCGTGTAGTCGTGGTGCTTCGTTCGAGCCGAACCTCGGTAAATCACCCGGTCTCCGAAGACCGACCATGTTTGGCCGTCAAAGACAACCTTCGACTGTGCGCCGATGTGGACACCGTGGTCCCGGCGTCGCAGTCGCATACGCATAACCTGCTCAGTCTCGTAGCCCTCGTTGTCCTGCTCGGCACGCCTCGCGGAAGTGCCGGACTGTCCAACCGGAGCCAGCCAGACTTTCAGCTTCACCGGCTCTTTCGACGGGCGAGTTCGGATATTGCCGTCCCTGTCGGTGACGGCTTCCTCGAGGTAGACCTCTACTTCCTTGTTCCACTGGTCAAGTAGACTCATTATCCCTCCGTCCTCAAGGACTCGGGAAGCTGCGGGAGGTTGTGGAACACGCGGAATCCTTTACGGACCCCCAGGTCAGCCCATTCTTCGGGGAGGATGGACAACTTCCCGTCCGCGCTGGTGTGCGCGAGCATGTAGGTGTAGTTGCCGTCGGTCTCCTGGACATACCCCTCGGGGTTACGGACCAGCCGGATCACCGCGTCGCAGCATACCTGGATTACGATGTCCAAGTACCCCGGATCGTCGATAACTCGCTCATCCAGATCGCGGATACGGCGTCGTATCCGGTTCTCCGCGTCCTGAAGTCGTTGGTTTACCAGTGGCTTCTCCTCCTCCGTGAGGTCACGGAAGAAGCGAAGCTGTACGTCCTCGAACGTTGCGTAAGCCACTGGTTACTCCTCCTTGGGTGCGCCCTTCTTCTTGGTTGTCCGACGCTCCGGAATACTCTCGTACTCGCCGGTACGGACGAGTCGCTCCCCGTATTCCGGGCTTACGGTAACGATGCCTCCGTTGAGTTTGTTGCGAATCTTCACTCGCTCTCCTTTACTTGGTCACCTTGACGAACGCTTCTGGATCTCGAACGAGCGCTCCGAACTCAGCCTCGCAGCGGACTGCAACGAGGTTGTGCTGCCAGAGCGAGGTCATGCCAGAACCGTCCTGTGCTTCGGACAGGTCCAGGGTCGCCTGGTCGGAGATGTCGTAGGAGATGCCACCGACCTGCCCCCACAGGATCTTCGAGAAGTCACCGAAGTAGCCAGCTGCGGTCTCCTTCTCCTCCCCCTGGGCAACACCATCCGCGATGGTGACTGGGCGAGCCAGGATACGGCCCGTTCGGGTCAGGGAGTTCGTGTCGGTGTACGTCGGCTCGATGAACAGCGGACGACCGTTGTTGTCGAGCGCGTCGTTGATGATTGGCTCGACGACGTTATCGAGCAGGCCTCCGGTGAACTTCTTGCCGTCGTTGACCAGGAGACTGAGCGCGTTGTTCGCTGCTCCGTAGGCGTTCGGATCGGCTAGAGAGACCTTCTTCGTGGTTTCGTCCACGAACTTACCGAACGGGGTGTTCGTGCCGTGCAGGACCGCGTTGTCGAATGCGACAGCAAACGCCTCAGCCACCTTGCCCTTCATCGTGTTGATGTAGTTCAGCGGGTTCGCACGAACCACCTCGGCAGACATCGCAAAGATGACTGCGACCTTCTTCGGGGCGACGGTGAAGTTGTCGAAGCCTCCCTTGGCCAGGGGCTTCTTGCCTGCTTCGTCTACCCAGTGTGCCTGGACGTCACCGTCCCAGAACGGGATGGACACGCCGGTAGGCCCCATCTCAATCTTCTTTGCGAGTGGTTGGACCAGCGAGTGGCGCGTCATCTCCTCGAAGATCGGAGCGGACTGCTCCGGATTGAGGAATCCGGCAAAATCGCCGGTTGTTGCTAGATTCTTTGGATCAATGGCCATGTAAGCTCCTTATCGCTTCTTGTTGATGACCGCCATAACGGACTCCAGAAGAGGATCACCGTTCAGCGGTAGATGTTTCCCACCAGAACCCTGTGATGGGTCCGTGGCTTTACTCTTGGCGGGAGTGGTTTCTTCGATGACAAACAACTTCTTCAGCTCTTCAGCGTGGGATACGAGTTCCTCCTCGGTCTCTCCCTTAAGAAGTCCTGCGAAGGTAATCATCTTGTCGGTCGGAATACCCGCCCCGATAGCTGCCTTGAGTTTCTCGACCTCGGTTCGCTCGGTCTGTACTTCCTCGCCCTTTTCCTTGAGGGCTGCTTCAAGCTGGCTTACCTTCTCGGAAAGCTGCTCTTTCTCCTGCTTGGCTTTCTCTACCGCCTCGTTCTTCTCGGTGCGGTACTTTGCAGCCTCGTTGTTGGCCTTCGTGAGCTTGTCGCGCACCCAGTCTGGAAGGACTTCTGCTTCCTTCTCTGCCCCTGCTTCGTTGTTGCCTGCCATATCTACCTCCTGGGTAATTAGTTAGCCCTCTCCTGGAGAGGCGTTGGTTTAGTAGTCGTCCGGGGTTTTCCCGGCGTAGACGGCTCGCCTGAAGGCGTTTACCGCGTCGTTTCCGTAGTAGCCCGCTGTGGTCTCAGCCCACATGCTGTATGCTGCGTCGGCTCGCTCCTTGCCTGGCCAGTTCTGAAGGTCGAAGACAGGAACCAGCTTGCAGTCGCACCCGTCGTGCCACTCGGTCATGTGCTCTTTCGGGTCGATCAACCCCTGGCGATACAGGCGGACTGCCTGGTCGTCTGTGAGTCGAGCACCGGCTGCTCGTGCTGTGGTGTACGCAGCTCCTCTAGAGCAGAGCATCAAACACCATGCGCACGTCTCTCTCCCGGTCGGCACCCTCGCCCAGCCTCGAACGCCTCCCCTGGTTCGGCGTTCTGCTTCTCGCATCTCCTTGTACTCCTGCGAGGAGAGTGTCCTGGAGGTGAACTTGTCCTCAAAGAAGAGGGTGTCGTCCCCGTCCACCCAGGGGTCTGGAGTCTCGAGGGCGCGAATGGTGGTCCACCGTCCAGAGTTCTCTACGGTTCGCGCAATTCGTAGGGTGGCTCGGTGGATAGCCTCCGGAGTGATGTCAGCTCCAATCTGGAAGCCTGGAATCCCTTGCATGTCCCGGAAGAACTGATCGAACGAGACGATGGCAAGCTTCACGTCCAGGCGGGGAACTCCTGGGAAGTGCGCTGCTCTCTCGGAGTCAAAAAACTCTCTAGCCACACGGGCCGTTAGCTCCGAGGAGCGCCTGACAGTCCCGAACAGTAGCTCTAGTATCCTCTCCCACAGGGAGGGAGTGAGTTGCTGACCAGCAAAAACGGCCAGTAGCTCCTCGCTAAACCGTATCGTCTGCCGGGTTATCTCGCGCGTCTCTTCCTCCATCTGGTTGAGGTTCATTCACTGCCTCCTTCCCAGATCGTCCGTACAGGCTGGCGAGCCTGCCCTGCGGGGATGTGGCATCCCACTCCTGCATCTGGCGTCGCTGCTCTGGGCTGTAGCCCATGTCGATGCGCGCCTGTTCGAGTGGAATAATTCCGCTACCGCTGGCGTACGCCTTGGTTACCGCGTCCGACTTCGCCTGGAATGTCGGGGTGGAAGGGTCTCGCCAGACCGTCTCCATACGGAAGTGGTCGATGGTAAGGGGTTTCCCCATTACCAGCAGTGCGATACGCATAGCTTGCTCAAACGCAGCTCCGAACTGTGCTGCGACAGCCTCGCACGTCCGTACCAGACGGTTCTCCGACGCCTTGATAGCCTCTGCGGAGGCGGGGTTATCGTCGGTGAATGAGAGGTACTGGGGAGGCAGTCCCGTGTAAGCTGCTGCCAGCTTCAGCTGGTGAGTAAGTGCCTCGGTGTAGTTCCGAAGCTCCGCTGCCGGAAGCTGGATTGCTTTGCCTTGGGGGTCTTCGATGGAGATGTACGAACTCGTGTACAGCTCAAGACCGTCCTTGTTTTCGCCTCCCAGCTCGTCCACGGTAGAGCCAAAAATCACTCGCTGCGGTGTTGCCATCAGCTCTGAGGTGGTCTGCATGTTCATCACGAGGCGACTCATGGCGTCAGTGACTGAACGTACCTCCGGGGTGATAATCGACGTCCCGTTCAGGTCCGACACGCTGTTGCCATGAACGATTGGCACGACGGGGACAACCCCCAGCCCGTGCTGTACGGTGTCTTCCAGAGCGAGTTCCCCCTCCTGCGCGACGTACAGCTCGGTGCGGTCGGGGTAGTACATCGTAGCTGCGATGGTTTCCCCGTCCGAGTCTTTGACGACCCGGACCGCCCACTCAACCCGCCGTGTTCGCGGGTCGATCTTCGCGTACAAGCTCTTCGGGGATTCCACCCGGATGCTTGGAACGTCCGGAATGTTGAGCGGGTAGTCTGTGTCGTCGTCGGTGGGCGCAGCGATTGTGATGTACGCCCTTCCAAAAACTAGTGCCTCGCAAAACGCGAGCCAGGATAGGTTGTCAAGGCCGTTGGCCTTGAACCACCCCCACAGCTCCTCGTCGGTATCCCCCGAGTCTCCCATGCGGAAACCCTCGATGATAAGTCGCTCCGCGATGGCGTGAACGTAGATGCGGGGAACTCCCACCTGAGCGAGCAGCACCCGCAGCTTCGGAGGGGTTGCGATTCCGATAGCGAGGTCTCGCGGGTTAGCGTTGTAGTAGTCGTCCGCTTCTTGGAAGCCCGCAGAGGACGCTTCGAACTCGTCAATAGCGTCTGATAACGACACTTCGGTCTGTTCGTCTGCCATTACGCAATCACTCCTCCTCTACCCTTTCTGTAGTGCTTCGACATAAGGAAGTCCTGCCTAGCCCCGAAGGCCAGCACGGCTGTTACAGCCCCGTCGATTTTCCTGCTCGAGTCTTTCGACTCTTTCCTGATTGATACTGCGTCGTAGTTGGTTGGGTGCCTCTGTGCGTTGAGGATGTACCAGCGAAGAACGGGGTCTCCGTTGTGTACAAGGTCGTGCTCGAGCACCGCGTCCAAGAACCGTTCGCAGTCGAGGGCGAACCTCTTCTTCTGCCCTCGCATGTCGTACGCGATGGGATTGTTGGGCGACGCCTTGATTTTGACGTCCCGCTTGAAGTCTTTGCCCCACTGGTCCACGTACGACTCGAACTCGTGAACGTCGGACCTGAAGGCCACGACGTCGTACCGCTCGAACGCGGATCTGACAGTGGCGTCCACGTCGTCCCTGGGGATCTCTCCCGTCGGCATCTTTGCTGGGTCCCAGTTCTTGAGCAGAAACACCGCTCCGTCTGAGACTCTGCAAGCTGCCAGTGCCGTGTGGTCGTTTGTCCGTGACCCATCGAATCCCAGGGTGATTTTCTCTCCCGGCTCCAGCCGAACGTCCGCCTGGCAGGCATCCCACTCTTTCCTGGAGATCCAGGAATCTTCGGATGCGTTGACCTGGTTGAGGAACTTCCTGCGGGACTCTGATACTGGGTTCCTAACGTCCAGAATCGAGGACACAATGATGTCCAGGTCCAACCAAACCGCGTCACCCCGAGCCACTCGCAGCCCTTCCTTGAGTTGCTCGATTCCCCGCTCGAACCCTTCCGGGTCCTCGTTGAAGGCTGGAATCTCTGACACCGGGGTGTCCGGTGGTGCTTCCAGGGCGTCGTACAGCAATCCTGTATCAACGGCCTGGCCTGCTTGCACCTCCAGGTACGCTTCCCAGTCGGCTTCTCCTACGGAGTCCTGGCCTGGGATGTGCGCGTTGCAGATTGATAGGGAACGGCATGTTCCGTACGCGGACTTGGTGACGTTACCGTCGATGACGTCCGCCATTGCCTTACCGTCGTTCGCTTCGACCCACCACTGGGTCTCGTTCTGGATAATGAACGTCGGTCGCTTACCTTCCAGCGCGAGCGGGGAGCTTGTGACACCCTCAATCATCTTCCCTCGCCGGTCGTACACGATTGTCTTGTGTAGCTCGATGCCGTGCTCTTCTTTGAGCTGGGGCGAAACGAGCGAGGAGAAGAGGGTGAAGGTGTTGCGCGTCTGGTCCTGCGAGACAGCTGCGATCTGAACCCACGGGTCGTACTTCGGTTTGCCCACCGGGTTTCCTTCGGAGTCGAAGTGAGAGAACTCTACCGGCCCACACAATTCCACGAGCGAAAGCGCTCCCGCCAGCGGGTCTTTGCCCCAGCCTTTGAGTCGTCGCAGTGTGCCCGAACGATACAACCATCGTCCGTGCTTGTCAACCGCGTACCACCACACGATGAAGCGTGCCTGCTCCATCGTCGGCATGAACGGCTTGCCAGCGTCTGGACCTCCGGGAGTGAGGACGTAGTTGTACAGCCAGTTGATGACTCCCCAACCAAGGGAGTGTTCCGGGAGGATAAACTTTCCGTCCTCTCCGCGTGTCCATGTTGGACCAATAATCCACGGCGATGCGCTCATTCACCCTCCTCTTCCTCTTCTTTGTTACCTCTGTCTCGTTTCTCTCTCCCGAACTCGTGGAGGTACACGAAGTTGGGAGGGGGTATGTCCACGCCGTGCGCAGTGAGCGTGGACTCTAGATCCTGGTTTCTACGGGTCGCCATGATGGACCACTCGTGGTACCGCGCTATCTCCGCAGCCTGACGGTTCACCTCGGCTCGGAGTCGCTGGACTGTGGTTATTTCCTCCTCCGCAGCCCTCTGGCGTCGCTTGTGCATCCAGCGAACCGGGAGCACTAGGCCTCCCAGGCTCTTTTCTAGGTTTTCAGCAGACAGGATTTTCTGCGCACCAAAAATTAGAACTAAAACACCGAGAATGAACTGGGAGGGGGACGAGTCAAGAAACCAGGCTTTTATCGCCTGCTCTGTCACCCGGCTCCTCCTTTTCTACTTTCTCGTTGATGTATCCTCGCCACCACAGGGCGACTGCGACCGTAAGCCACAGCCCTGCCGATACTGCGTTCGTAAACGCGATTCTGACCCCCTCCGGAGGCCACGGGTACGGCAGCATGTCCGTGGTGAACGTCTGAATCGCTAGCATCGTGTACACAGAGAACGCTGCAACAGATCCCAGCTTCAGGATGTTTGTGCTGTTCGCCAGCATCCCGGCTGCAACAACAGCGCAGGCAGTTAAGCCTGCGATTCCCCACACTTCGGGCACTCCCAGCCCGTCGTCAGTGTCTGTCAATCCTCCGGAAGCGTAGTCAACACTTCTCACAAAAAGGTCGATCCAGAGCAGGAGGATTACATACCTGTTAATCAGGCTCACGGAGCTTCAGCGATCTGTGCGTTGAAGTCGTCCACGAGACCTGTCAGCTTCTTGCTCTCGTCCTCGACTGGCTTTTGTCGCAGCGGTCGCTGCGCAATCACTCGGTTCTGCTCTTCGCGCAGTCGGCGCAGCTGGGAGTTGGACAGGCCGTTCGGCGTGACCGAGATACCGAGTGTGGTCGCCAGGAACCCGATGAAAATCACTGCGGTGTCTACCAGCGGGGTGTCCCCGAACGGCTGGGTTGCTACCCAGGCGAGGATCGTTAGTGCCAGACCTACCGCGCTCGTGATGAAGTTCGAGTGCTTCTTAAACCAGGTCTGGTTTTGGATGATGTTTTCTACGGCTGCATCCGTTACCGATGCGTGGTCTACTGCCATTACTTTGCCTCCAGTCGTGCAAGTCGTTTGTCGAAGTTCTCCAGCGTGCGGAGAATCCGCTCCGTGTTGGCTCGTGCGACGAAGGAGTTTGCGTCCGCGTTGAGCAGCGCGTCCACTGGTCGCATCTGGATGTTGTTGTCCCAAGGGACTCGGGATTTGTATTTCCGTTCAATCTGGTCGAACGCCACGTCGTCTTCTCCTCTGTTGTGCTTGTCGATTTCTTCGTTCACTCGGCGTCGGAAGTTGTTCATTTCCATCACAGCTCCGGACACGCCATTTCCTGCGCCGGGGTCCCACTTGCCTTGCGCAGCGCGCGAGTATTCCCAGTGGCTAATCAGGGTTTCCGGCGTGGCTCGCTTGCCAAGGAACCACAGGATCGCAGCGCACACCCGGTAGTAGGCGTCCATCTGCTTGGCTGGCCAGGCGGTGATTCCGTCCCCCTCGGCTTCGATGCCGATGGCCGTCCAGTTCGCGTTGTTGGTTGGCCAACCGGACTTGAACCCTGCGCCCGCGTGGTACGCGATACCTACCCCGCACAGGGTTACCTTCCCTTCTCGGGACAGGTGGATCTGGGAGCACAGGCCGAGCTGCGGATGTCGCGCGATGCCCCAGGGGTCGAACTTGTTGGCTCCGATGTGGTGAACGACGATGCCTTGGATTGTCCCGAAGTCACCGTGGCCTCGGTTATCCCAGCCGTCCAGCTGGGCTACCTCCAGCCCGAAAGCGTCCAGGACTCGGGGAAGGAATGTCGGGTCACCCTTCCATCGGGGGTCTGGTCTAACCAAGATGGAACCTCCGTACCCACTCTTCGTACGAAGTCGCCCACTCCAAGCCCGTTGCCTTCAAAGCTCCAGTTTCCTCCAGCAGAGTAAGCACTGAGTTACTCACTCTGGTCGGCCTCACTATGGGTTTGTCAGGGGCGTAGTCTCCACTACTCCAAGCACCGTCTCCACGGATGTCCGCGTAGTCGATGATTGCCTGGGCTGCTGTTCGCTCGAGCAGGTCTCCAAACTTTGCGTAACCGGCCATCAGGTCTGCTAGTTTGGCTATTCCGCGTCCCCCTCCCAGGAGGGGGATCCCGTGCATGAAGGCTGGCTGTTTTCCAACAGTTCCATTGCCCACAACGAAGAGAATGCCCGCGCACTGGTTGACTTCGTTAACCAGTGCCTTTGTTGCCTTGTTGGGGGTGTAGCCGACTCGCTGCTTTACTTCCTCCACGGGATTTTTGCCGTAGTTGTCGTAGAGCGGGTTGCCTTCGTTGTCTACAAGGAAGAAGCACTTCTCGAACTGATCGCGGTTCTTCTCGAACATCTGGATCACGGCGTATCCTGCGAGGAAGGAGGTAATGTCGAGAGGGTATTCCTCCTCTTCGTACGTTTCGGTCACAGCGAAAATTCGCTCTAGAGTATCGCGGATTGGAAGGTTCAGCAGTTCGAGCGTCTCCTTGCCTGCCTCTGCTGCCTGCTTGGCTTGGTTAGCGTTCTCCGCTGCGGAAGCTGCGTCCTGGGAGACGCCTGCGATGTTGGCCTGCGTCTCGGTTACCAGTGCAGTTACCCGCTGGAGACTTTCTGCCATCGTATCCAGAGTCTCGGCTTTAGCGTACTGAGCTAGCTGTTCTTGCAGACCGTTGAACTGCTCGGTGAGTTTCCCAATCTGGGAGAGCGCTTCGCTGTCCTGTGCCTGGGCTAGCTCCTCCACCGTCTTCTTGAGTTCTTCGAACTCCTCGTTCAGGGGCGGTTGCTCGAGCTTGTTCAACTTCTCCTGCATGGCCTGAAGCTCTGCCCGAACTTCCTCCGCCACGGTCGGATCAACCGGCTTCTGGTTCTCGAGAAGCTCCCCGAGGTTGACCTGCTCTTTGTCCGGAACCTGGAGGCGGAGAATATCAGGGGCAGTCTGCCCTGACTTAATCATCACCTCGATGGGTCCTGGTTCTACCTCAACGTCCACCGGACCTTCCGGTGCTTCCACGGTGATCCACGCGGTGGTTACTACACCGGGGGTGTATTTTGACGCTCGGATCTCGGGAGCGCGGAGTTTCACAGCGTCGTCTGGGCTGTTCGTGCGCGTCACCGAGGAGACGTCCACAGTAAGTTTCGTCATCGGATTCTCCTTTGGTTGGTGTAGGCCAGCTGTCGCAGCGTTATCGGTGCTTCTGCCGTTTGGCCAGGATTAGGTTGGTTCGGTCTAGAGGTCGCCCATGCGCTCCTTGAAAATCTCGGAGATGTCCACGACCGCTGCCGAGGTCTTGTTACGCTCGATCTCCATGCGGAGTCGGCGTCGTGCGCCCTCGGAGAGCAGCAGGTCTGAAAGTGCGGACGTGACCCCCTGGAACATTTGCGCCGAAGGGCGCGCATTCCACAGAAGTTGGTTCGCGAAGTGGAGGGTGAACCTGGCAAACTGCCAGTCTGTCGGTTCGTAATACTGCGATTGCGCAGATTCACCCATCGAATCCCACAGGTCCACGATGATCGGGTGCGCATCGTTCAGGCCGAGTTCCGGCTGGTCAACCGTTCCGTTGGCTTCAATCTTTGTAATCTCCATGTCCGGCTTGTTCCGCCGTTCGCGCTCCGATGAGCGCTTCGGCACAGGTCCTCGGCCTGCCATGCTTTACCTCCCTACGTTGCTCCTGGGTGCCGTTCTTGTGGACGGAACCGCAAGGCGCGTTTCTTCCTCCGGGCCTCCTGGGCCTCGGCTTGTGTCTTCTTCTTGTGGCACGACCTGCAAGCAGCTCTGAGATTGCGCGGGTCGTGGTTGTCTCCTCGGAGCATGTGGTCCACGTCCGTGGCGATGGTCGAGCATCCTTCGGCTCGTATCTGGCATGTCCATTTGTCCCTTCGGAGTACCATGCTCCGAAGGGCTGGCCAGTTCTTCGGTAGTCGAGATCTTCGGTTGGAAGATTCCCAGCCCATTGTTTTCCTTCGGCTCTCTAAAATCCCAGTTCGTATAGTGAGTAGTCGAACTGGTGAGACTACGAACGTTGTCAGCAGCCCCCGGCTGCTGTAAAGTCAGTTACTAAAAGGAAGCCCTCATGGGCTTCCGTACAAACAAGACTGAGTGGCAATTCCTTGGGGGAATTGCCTAGTGAGTAACCAAGTGTGCGGTTGCGCTGTTCGCACAACCTCAACCCCCTGTAGTCCCCCTTTTACCCCTCATAACTTATATACGTGTGAGTCTGAGCCACTACCCTATTCAGGGGGTAATTTAGTGTAAATCCTCTCGAATTACCCGTACAAAATAGCTCCCAGCTCGAGAGGGCCGATGGACCTGAAACACCAGACTATGACAGAAGCTGGCAGGCGCATTGACCTCCGGTCAGGCCCGTGGGGCGGGGGTAACCCCCGTGGGGGTGGAAACACTTTCTGACCTGGTATTCTGTCGAGTCTGAACGGACCGGCGGGGGTAGCGACTCTAGCGACGATAACCGGGGCTGAAAGGTGGTGATACCGGCGATGATAGTCCAGCGTGGGCCGTCGAATCTGGCGACGTGCTAGCGACGCTCTAACACACTGGCGACGAATCCCCCGGCGGTAGCCCGGCGCTAGTGCTGTGCTCGCCTAGCGATACCCACACACCTACCCACGCACCCACCTAGTCCACTCACCTAGCGACCCCGGCGCTAGTGCCTAGCACTGCACTGGCGACACCCTCCCCCTGCACTCCCCCCTAGTAGCCCGCCTAGCCACTCCCATACACACACCCCGCTGCACTCCCCTGCACTCTGCCCCCCTACACCTAGCCACCCGATACCTACCTAACCCCGCTACACACTCCAACCCCCGGCGCGTACGGGGCTTAGTCTTTCGAGTCTTTTTGACCGACTCCCCCGGCGTGAATCGTGCGGATCAATCACACACATACATATATGAGTGAGTTGGTGAGTGAGTCCTTATATAGGCCACTCGAGAGACATGCAAGGGGCGTATCCGGTACCTAGATCTAGAAAGCTACCCACTAAAACCCCTGCTTATGAATGATTTACGTTACTACCACACGACACGAAACACTGTAGAGGTTGACGTTCACTTTATAGTGCGCTATTATTGCATGTATCAGCAAGGAAACAGCGGTTACCGCCTCCAAGCTGACCGGGGCGAAAGCCCCGCCATGATAAATAGTTTGCAGCGACGTTTTGCCACGTCACTAGCTGTTTTTGTTTGGTTGCTACCAACTGTGTCGATGAACCGGGGCAGGTAGCGGAATGAGTGCCCTCGAAAGCTACACCAAGCAGACCAAAACAGCGGGGTTGACAATCGGCAGGCGTGGTGATAAACTAGAACCCATCAGCACAGAGGTTGCGACCTCACAGCTGAACTCAACGGGAATAACCGTAAGGCTCACGTTGGGGCCACCACTAGGTGGTTGTGAACTCGATACTGGATAGTCAGTGAAGCCATACATGCTGAACTATCAGACGTGACTAATGGCGCGCGTGATAGCGCGCGTTCAGTGGTCACTAGGTGCGATAAGCTCCACGTTTACCGCGCGTAGTGTCTACTGAACCATGTAGATAACACTCGTATCTTTTAGGAGGATTATTATGAGCACCTTTATCCACATCAGCGACTTGCATTCCGCTATTGAGAATGCTATGGGTTCTAATTCAGAGGCCATTTTTGGGTGGGATGTAATCGGGTTTTCAGAGTATGACGTTCTGGGACACATAACGCCAAGCACAGATTGGTATGAAGTGCGTGAAGCGGATGAAGGCTTTACGCTTGACGATACCGAAAACGGATATGTATACCCTATGGAAAACTTGAATGGTGAACTGGAATATGCGTTCCGGTCAATAAGTGAAGACCCTGAATCATACTGTTCATTCCCCCTCTACAGTTCACAGATCAACCTTATTTTTGAAAGGTACCAGTCAGAATGTGAAGATCTTTATGCGGATGACGGTTACGACGCTAACTCTGACTTTTCTGACGGGGGCGTTCAGCGCATCATCAATAATGCCGTTTGGTCGTTTGTGCGAGCTACGTTCAGCTCTGTGGTGATGGATATTCTGGAAGACGTCAAAAAGGAGCTTGGGTAGGCTTTAGTTAGGGTGTTTACAAACACTCTAGCGTGAGTGTATCCAAACACTAAACCACTACAACCAAGACTTGAGAGGAAAAGAAATGAAAACCCAAGACATGGAAGTTTTCACCCGCGCGTTTATCGGCGGTGTGATGTTTGCTACGGAGATTGACGTAACCCCCGGTGAGGATGGCTACCCCGCGTACATGCCGTTGGAAGAGTTGGCGTTCGAGAATGAGGGATGGGATAAGCTCCAGGCTTACCTCACAAACACTGCAAAAGAGTTCGTGTCTGATCACGAACGGTTGCTGGAAGGGTACATCCAGGCGTTCATGTGGGAGTATCCGGTCTCACGCACTGGTGCGGTTGACTCTGCTGGTGTCCATGCAGCGTTCCACTGCCTGAACGCTGGTGATACTTTTGACACAACCATAGAGGCAGGTAGCGACTTGTACCATGAAGCCGGTTCACCCCTTGAGTACTTGACCGAAAGTCTTGAGTACAACCCTGAAACAGAGTTGGTTGAGGTGTACGTCTAAGACATGGCTTCCATCGACGAACGGGCCGTATGCCTAGATTGCTCTCTAGTTTTCGACACTGGCGATTATCGCTGTCCGGCCTGCAATTCACCAAACACAGACTGGTTGACTAGCGCGGAATCTGCACAGATAACCGACTTCCTCAACAACATCAAAGACCTTTAGAGCCTAACCCGCTACGCGCGGGTCTCTTCCTAGAGGTATGAACCACCGTTCATGCCTTTAGTAAGGGGCCTGACAACCCAAACCACTACACAGAAAGACTTGAGACATGACTATCACCGGCGTTATCACGAAAACCACGTACGACAACATCGACGTTGAGGTTGCTGAATGTCATCGCGATCCTTCCAAGGTTGTGCTTGTATGGAAAGAGCACGAACCTGCCTACTACCTTCCCGATCCGTGCTGTGAAGCTATCGTTTCGGCTGACTTTGAGGAAGCATCCTTTACCAGGCTGTGCGATTGTTCAGCAGGATGCAGGGAGGTACAAGGCATCATCGACCGACTGAAGAGTGCGTACAACGGTGCTGACTACGGCGGGATTTATGGTAAGAGCTATGACCTACCTCACGAAGCAGTCCAAAAAGTTATCGACCGGCTAGGCGGTAAGGTTTGCACTCTCAACGCTTGGGGGTATGGCGTAACCGTATCTGATACCTACGATTACTCAACGGAGTACGTTGTGATATCCGCATACCCCGCCCAAGACTTCGCGCGGGAATGTGCTGCCTACTCAAACAATGAGACTTGGACCGTAGGCCTTATGGATAAGGCACTGTACCAAGAGTTGGTAGAGGAACACGCGCTTGATCCCGCGCTGTGCGACGATACGATTCACGGCCTGGTATGGGAAAACGTTGACTACGAAGGCTACTCCACCCCCTCGAGCTTGGAGCTTGCACACGCACTCTAGGTGAACACTCCAGGGCGCTGAAGGGTTGACTTTCAGCGCTCGAGTGTGTTCATCACAACACTAGGAAACATTCACTACACACAGAGAGGCATGAAAATGTTTGGTCTAATTCTACAGTTCCTTTCCATCGTCCTGCTTGGAGACTTTAACCCCGTGCTAACGCCGGGCTTGATGGAAGATGCCACCGTACTGGAGCCTGCCTACCAGGCTATGCAAGCTATCAAAGACTTGGGCTTGAGTTCACTGTAAACCGTCGAAACAAAAGGATTGATTGATATGCACATCGTCGTAATCGACAACTACGTTGACGCACTAGTCCACGGGGTCCTGGAAACGTCCGTTGAGCTTGGTTACATCCTGGATGAGGATGGGGACACTCTGTATGAGGGGTTCCAGCTAGGGGGCTTTGAGAGGGATGAGTACAGTTTTGAATTGGTTGAGCGGAATCTTAGGGCCACGCTGGCACCTGCTGTAGCCCTGGCAGGGGATGTTTGTGGGAAGTACCACCCCGTTGAACTTGGAACGGACGCCGTGCTACGCACCTACGGCGGTGCCGACGGGGGTAGCCTGCCAGACTTTCCAGAGGCAGAGTTTGTTCTTGAGCTAATCACACAAGACGTTCGAGGCTTGGAGTTCAACTTTTGGCTGGTGGATGACGTTCTGCACGTTGAGGTTTGGTAGATGACTGCCACCAAGATCAGAGTTCCCACGCACATCCTAGCGCTGGAGCGCGCTGAACGTGAGGGGTGGATACTCCCCCGCGATGAGGTCCACGCGGACCTGGATTCAATCACCGCCGTACGAAACGGCAAGGTCGTGTGTCGCATGACCGGAATCGGTTACGCCGACGCCGGGGCGACGTTCGATCTGTACCTGGACAACACCAACGATAACTAAGAGGTTTGAGAGGCATGACTAGCTTTACCCACAACGCACACGAACTACTCACGGCGCTCGATGAAACGCGCCGGTACGCGGAACAGAAAGACCATTCCCTAGGTTTGAACACAGTGTGGTTCGAGGAGACAGCCGAGAGCAAACTAAGGCTTGTTGCCACCGACCGATTCAAGGTCGCTATGACCCTGGTAGGAAAAGGCAACCCGCTGTATCGGCCTGATGAGACTGGAGACAGTGCGCGCGTATCCATCGAGTCCTGCAAAGGCTTGGTCGCGTGGCTCAAGGCGATAGGAGGTGGTAAAAAGTCATGCTCTACTGAGGTGACTGTCACTCTCAAGGACGGTCAAGTTTCCGCTAGCTCAGCGGGCAACACCTGGAGTGATTCTCTCTGGAGCGACGGCGGAAAAGACCGACCACGGTTAGCTGTTCTGTTCGAGAGGGTTGATACCACCACCAACCGACCCTGCATCAACGCCACCCACGTCGGTGGACGAAAAGGTACGTTCGTCTACCCTCCCGCCTCTGGCGACGGTAATCCCTGCTTGGTAGCGTCCAACGTTGCAAACCTACTAGGCATGATTATGCCCTGCCGATCACTACCCCGTTAAACGTCCAGAAGGCTTGAACGCCTTTCGAACACAAGTCTTGACAGGGTTAGAACACACGTACTACTCTAGATAACGGGTGGACAACATTCACCTCCGTGGTATAGTTAACCCTGCAAGGTTAAACATCACTAGGAGGAATGAATGTCACTCGACAGCGGACTTGTAATTGCACTCATGGAAGAAGGCATGAGCCAAGCAGAGATCGGCAGGATGTACGGCGTTTCCCGCCAGTATGTCAACAAGCTGGCTCGCCAGGGAGGCTACGTCTCCCGCGTAAACCTGCTGAAGGAAGCCATGCCGTGGGAGGTGGATAAAGAGTTTTCAAGGAATGCCTCACTGATCGGCTTCAGGCTTGCCGGTCACGTAGCCCTCGACCCGGACAATATCGCCGAGGAGGGCAGAGAGCGTGCCGAGAGTTTCCTTAATAGGCTTCGCACGTTCAACGTGGTGCTCGACTACAACCCCGAGTACCCACCCATCATGGGCTTGACCAGCACACCTGGTTTTGCCTACCTACCAAGAACTGAAGAAGATGAAGACTTCATGATGAAGATCAGGCCGGGGGTAAAGGTCACTCCCCTTGGTAATCGCATCTGGAGACTTCCAGAGAAGAAGGAATAGGTTTGAAGCACCTAACCAACAGCCCCGCAGAACCCCTGAACATCGAACATTCCGAAGGTTTGATTGAGGTCTGGCGGGGCTTGAATGTCCCTAGGCCAGCCTGGCTGGACAAGGAGATTGCAGAGGCTGGAATGATTGCAGCAACACTAGAGGTTGAAGAAGGAGGTATCGTGCATGAGCGCTGGCAAACCCCGCGTTAAGTACCGATCCGTTTCGCAGTACAACACCTACGTCCGGTGTGCCTACCGCTACAGGCTCGAGCGGATTGACAAGGTTTGGCAGAGGCCAGCTAGTTGGCTTTCTCAAGGCTTGGGAGTCCATGCAGCCCTGGAGGCTTGGGAGAGGTCTGGCCGGTCGTTGACCATCGACGAGATTAAAGACGTCTACCGGGAAGAGTTCATCAAGAGCATCGACGAACAGGCCGAGGTTACCCCGAACTTCGACTACTGGTTCGGGTCTGGCCCGTACGATGGCCCGACGGACATCGAGCGCCGGTTCGGTCTTGGCCTCGAGCAGATCGACCGCATCACCGGGTGGGCACTCACCCACGACGAAGAGAAGGTTTGGACAACCCCGGACGGCGAGAAGGCCGTGGAGGTCGAGTTCTTCGAGGAGATCGGTGGCGTCATGGTCAAAGGGTTCATCGACCTCATTATCGAAACTCCCGAAGGTTTGGTAGTAAGGGACTACAAGACCGGAGCCAAGCCGGGCGACGCCTTCCAGCTCGCTACGTACGCCGAAGCCTTGAGGTTGAAGTACGGAGTCAAGATTATCGGTGGCGACTTTATGATGGGCAAGACAGGAAAGCCTACGAAGGTCGTACGGATCAAGGAAGAAGATTTGGTGGCTGTTCGAGAAGCCTTCGAGTGGCTTGAGCAGCAGATCCAGGCCGGTGAGTACGAGCCTAACCCATCCCCCTCCATGTGCCGGATGTGCGCGGTAAATTCGTCGTGCCCATTTTCTGAGTAGTTGACAATCACAGAGGAGGTTTGTTATGAGTGGATTCACTCACGAAAGCACGAGGAACGAAAGTATTGAGTGGTACACCCCGCCAGAGATTTTTGAAGCACTCGATACAAGCTTTGACCTGGACCCATGCAGTCCTGGGGGGGTAAAGATTTTGTGCCTGCCAAGCACCGCCTAACGGTCGAGGATGACGGCCTTACCACACCCTGGGAGGGGTACGTGTACATGAACCCTCCGTACGGCAAGAGCACCCCGGAGTGGATGAGCAAGCTAGCCAAGCACGGGAACGGTATCGCGCTGGTGTTCTCTCGCACGGACGTTCGCTGGTTCCAGTCTGCCGTACAAGAGGCTTCAGCCTTGTGCTTCATTGCTTCTAGGGTTCGGTTTTTTAAGGGCGGTAGGGACACACGAGGAGGCACCCCCGGTGCAGGGTCTGTACTTATTGCCTTCGGAGAGAAGGCACGACACGACGTTCTGAACTGTGGCCTAGGTTTCTGCATAGATCTAGGAGCGCCTACCACACCGGGAACCACGTAGGTTGACACTCACAATAAAACATTGTAAAGGCATGAAGGAGGAATGAATGATTGGTTTTTTGAACCTGGTAATCGCAGTTGGAGGCTCGATCCTCCTGGTAGCGGTACTGGCGGGGTACTTGTTCCTCGCTGCAATGATGTTTGAAGACTGGAGGAAGAGCGTTGCTTTCACTCGTTCAGAGCGCAGCGGTAAGAGGGTCTGCCGGTGAGGCACTCCCCACTGTTTGGCAGTCGCTGACTGACGCGGGGACAGTGTTTCGCAGAGGCCAGTTGTGCTTGGTCGCAGCAGGCCCGGGCGTCGGCAAGAGTGCTTTCGTTCTGTCCTACGCGCTCCAGTCGAGGGTGAGTACTCTGTACTTTTCCGCAGACTCGGACGCTTACGTCCAACTCTCCCGCTCCCTCGCGATTCTGGGAGGTTTGACCATGAGTGAGGCTGGGGAGCTTGCACTGAACCCAGACTACAAACGGATTCAAGCCATCACCGAGGGAACCCACGTCCGGTTCGACTACAACTCATCCCCCACCCTCGGCTCTATCACCGAGCAGGTTCACGCTTACAACGAGATGTACGGGGATTACCCCGAGCTGATCGTTGTGGACAACGCACTGGACGTTGAGGCTGGAGACGCCGAAGACCAGGCCCAAAGCCTTGATGAGCTTATGGGCTGGTTGCACGACCTAGCGCGAACTACAGAGGCTTGCGTCGTGGTGCTTCACCACGTCACAGGACCGTACAACGACTCTGCAAGCCCCATTCCGTTGTCCGGAGTTAAAGGACAGATTGGTCGAGTGCCCGAGCTTATCCTCACGCTCCACAAGAGCGTCGCGGAGCACGGAGGAGGCGACGAACTGAGGGTCTCCACGGTGAAGAACCGAGGTTTCAGAGCAGACCCTTCCGGAGCAACGTTCGTACCGCTCGCGTTTGACGGCTTCCGGATGAGCATCAAGGACGTCCAGGAGAAGGTCTGGGATGACGACCCGTTCGCACTGTAGGGAGGTTTGAATGAACGGTACGGATATTAGAAAGACTCCTCCGGCCCCTCCGGGCCAGGGGATGCAGGACTGCTGGTTCTGCTACGAGTACAGGGTTGACAACGAGGATTTTGTTTCCCCCTGGTTTGATGACGAGTTCGAGATTTTTGATTGGCTGTCCGACGTTGACGAGTACCTAATCACGCGCAGGTATCTGCGAACCTCTGATGGTATCCGGGAGCTGGACGGTCTGGGCGACCTCCACGATCTCCCGGTGCAAGACTTGAGTGGTCTGGTAGACCAGACCTCGCACACGAGCGCGGAGGACGTGATTGTTTGACGCGGAAGGTTTGCGTTGATTGTCGAAGAGAGGGTATCAAAACCCACCGGAAGGCCTCGTTCCCTGGGCCACGGTGTGCTACACACCACCGGCGCAGGAAGAAGGAGCTTTCGCAGAGACGGCACCACGCGCACATCAAAGAGACGTACGGCATCACCGGCGAGGAGTACAGAGCCTTGTACGAGGCGCAGGGTGGGCGGTGCGCTATCTGCCAGCGAGCTACTGGTGCAAGACGAAGGCTTGCTGTGGACCACGACCATAGAACCGGCCAGATCCGTGGGCTGCTGTGCAAAACGTGCAACTACAAGGTTCTAGGCCACCTTCGGGACGACCCCGAAGCCCTGCAAAGAGCTATCAACTATCTGAAAAACCCACCAGCGTTCGCTGTGATTGGAAGGAAGGAAGTACCGCATGGCTAGCGACCACTACTACGAGGAGATTGGTCACGACCACCTCGTGTTTCTAATGCAAGCTATTAGCCCAAGGACGCTCGAGCTGCTGTACGAGCTATCGCCAGCAGAGGCTACATGGCTTGCTAACCGAATGAAGAACTCGAGCATCACAATAGAACTAGGAGAATACGATGAAGATTGAGCTCGTAAACTACGAGGTCAACGAGTACGAGACAGAGTTTGGTTCGTGCGACCTCTGCTTCCACACGGGGACGGCGACGGAGCCGGTGTTCACCTTCACCGACGGTGAGAAGACCTGGGAGGTGGACGGGTTCTTCTGGAGCTGGGGGGATCTGTTCACCGTTGATATTGACAACGTAATCCGGTTCGCAGAGTGGCTCGAGCAGCAGGACCTTGACGAGGACGACGTTCCCCGCAACTACTCTTCGTTGAGCCTCTTGGCAGACAGGTACTACTACGACGCCCGAGAAGATGATGACGAAGGGATCTTGCATGACGAGTACTGACGATTGGAGCGCACAGTGATTCTGGAGACGCTGGAGTTCTTCTTTCCCGGCTGGTCCCCTCCCCCGGCCCTGCATGACGGTTGGGTGAAGTGCGAGTGCCCAGTCCACGACGACGACAACCCTTCTGCCAGCCTCAACCTGGAGGCGGAAGCCTTCGTGTGTCACGGCTGCGGGTACTCGGGGGACTACATCAAGATTATCGAACAGGAGGAAGGATGCAGTTATGCTGAGGCGATCAAAACAGCAGAGAGAATCGCTGAACAGCGCGGTGTCGAAGTACCACGCAGCCCTGGAAGGAAGCCCCGCAGGCGAGTTTCTCGAGCGCCGAGGTTTCAGCCTCTCTAGCATCGAGCGCTACAGGTTTGGGTTCGTACAGGACCCGCTCCCGGAGCACGCGCAATACGCTGGGATGCTTGCCATTCCGTACCTGCGGTACCACCCCCGGTTCGGTTGGGGCACCGTGGATATTCGATTCCGGGTGCTTGACGATTCGAAGCCGAAGTACGTCTCTATGCACGGAGCGCATCCCCGGCTGTACAACACTCCCGAGCTTCTTCGCGGAGGTTTCGAGGTGGGGATTGCAGAGGGTGAGATTGATGCTGTCACTGCCACGGAGTGCGGACTGCCCACGGTGGGCGTTCCCGGCTCGCAGTCCTGGAAGCCACACTGGACCCCGCTGTTTCGCGGTTATTCGAAGGTCTGGATTCTCAGTGACGGCGACGACGCCGGACGGAGCATGGCGTCGAAGGTTGCAAGCCTTCTTCCGAACGCGCAGGTGGTCATCCTCCCGGAGGGAGAGGACATCAACAGCGTGTTCCAGAAGGAAGGCAAGGAAGGAGTCCAGAGGTTGTGGACTCCGCAGGAAAATACAGGTTAACAATCACTATGGAGGTATTGTATGTCAGGGGTAAGAGTGTTCACGAAGCCAGACTGCGTTTGGTGCGGACACACAAAGAAGATGCTGGAGGAAGAGGGAATCCCCTTCGAGGAGATCGACGTATCCGAAGACCGCGAAGCCTACGACCTCATCACGCTCACGTGGGGGTTCCGGCAAGTTCCGGTGGTGGATACCGGAGAAGACCGATGGGCTGGACACAGGCCAGACAGGATTAAGGGAATTGAGTAACGCAATAGAGCAGCTGAGAGAAGTACTCGGCAGCATGTACGACGACTTCACGGTCGCGCTCCTGCATGACTGGAGCGCTCTGGCCGAACGGCAAGTCGGCGGTCTGACAATCACCGTGAGGTACCACTTGCTGTACGACGCTCCGGTTCTTTCGGTGTGGAGCCTAGGCCGGGGAGAGCTTATCAAGGCGAGGGTTCACAATCACAGTGAGTGTGTAGCAATCATGGAAGGCGTTGAGCGTGCGTACACCAAGGCCGATCAATCTGCGGGTTAGTGACATCCAGAAGTGGTACGGAGTTACGGAGAAGCAAGCGAAGACCGTCGTGAAGGTACTCACCCCGTGCGGGGTGTGGGGGTCTGATCCGCTGTTCTCCCGCAAGGACGTGGAGAGGAGGATCGAGGAGATTAATGAGCGACTCGGTTAACAGCCCCTCCCACTACGTCGCCTCCAACGGTCTCGAGTCTATCGAGGTCATCGAGGCTTTCCTTGGGCCGGAAGGGTTCAAAGCCTTCTGCAAAGGCAACGTTATCAAGTACGTGCTGCGAGAAGGCAAGAAGGGTCCTGCGGAGGAGGATCTTGCAAAGGCGAGCAAGTACCTTGGCTGGATTCTCAAACCGCCTTCGGAGGCTGTGTGACAGGGGGCGTGCTGGTTTTGCCAGTCACCCGGTTCCCTCACCTGGATACGCGAGCCTGGAGGGGTGTCCTGGACGCCGTTCGTGCGTTGCAGCCCCGCCTGGTGATTCACACCGGAGACATTCTCGATTCCAAGACTGGCACTCGCGCCTACCAGGTTGTTGAGCTGGCGATTAGAGAGGTTGTTCAGCCTCTGAGAACGAGCTTCTCCGGAGGCATCGTATTCCACCAGGGCCGAACCGATACGGCACTGGCTAACTCCCTGGAAGCCAACCTCCCAGACCTTTTGCAGTACGAGCGGTTCGGGATCGAGGAGGCCGGAGAGTTCTACGAGTTCTCCCCCGGCTGGGAGTCGGGCTACAGCAACGTCTCCGGAGAGAATCAGGCCCTCAAGCTAGCAAGGTCCCGAGACCACAGCGTCGTGCTGGGAGGGACATGCAGGGCGGGCATACGCAGCCAGATAAAAGGTTCTGACCTGGCACTTTCCGGGGTTGAGGTAGGACACCTGCTCGATAGAAAATCGCCAGTTTTCCAGGCGGAAAGGCACCCAGGCTGGAACAAGTCCCTGGTCTGGTTCCCGAAGGTGGGAAGCCCCCGCATCATTCCCATCGGCGCAGGGAGATTCACGATTGAAGAAAAGGAGTTTACGTTTTGAACAAAGAGGACTGGGGGCGCGTTCTCCCCCTCGTAGAGCGTGTAGCCAAACAGGCTGCAAGCAGCTGGAGAGGCCTGGTGGACGCAGACGATGTTCACCAAACACTCTGCCAGTTCATTCTGGAACGACCGTCGGTACAAAAGATGATCCAGCAGAAGCGAAAGTCGGACGTTTCCCGTCTTTTGCGAGGGTATGCCAACTCGGTATGCAAGCAGGAGCAGCTCGACTACGAACACTTCACGGGTAATTTTCGGTACATACCGAAGCAAGTGAGGGCAATAATCGAGGGTCACTACTCTCCGGAGGAAAAGATTGACCTGGATATTGGGCTGGAGACGCTGAAGGAGCTGTTTCCACGGGCGTACGACGCCCTCACAGAGTGTCAATTGCGCGGTACTCACGCTGAAGAGGTTCGTTTCTACCGGGCGGTAGACACGCTCACGGACTGTATGAACTCGTGCTTCAGCAACCGGGTGTTCCAGCGGGTTGATGGTCCCGGCACAAAACCATCGGAGCGTAAGAAACCATCCATCCCAGTAGAGAGCTGGGACCAGTTCAAACAAGGAGTTTAACCATGTCCAACGATCCGTTCGCAACCGCGCAGGTCGAGGAACCACAGGAGGAGAAGAACACGGAAGTGAAGAAGGAAGAGAAGAAGACGAAGGCAACCACCGCCGTTGCTTCAGACGCCGAAGGCAAGGTCGTTGTCACCCTCAAGGGAGGCAAAGGCTACGAGGCACCGTGGATTGTTATCCATGCCGAGAACGCTTCGGAAGCGCTGGACCAGCTGCAAGATCCAGGGCTTGCAGACCTTATCAAGCAGACGAAGAAGGTCTCCGAGTTCTTCAACGGAGGCGCGAACACCCAGGCAGCATCAGGTCCGGCGGGACAGCCACAGGCTGCAACCCAGGCACCCAACGGCCAGACCCCTCCGGACGGCTACGTGTTCAAGTCTGGCGTAGGCAAGAACGGTCGAGCCTGGAAGGCGTTCATGCCTATCGACCGAAACTCCGGCCTCCAACCTATCTGGCTCTAGAGTCCACAACCCTGTGCGCTGGTCGTGAGATTTACCGCACCGTACCCCCACGAAGGAGAAGCATGACTGAAAACAAGAAGACCAAAGACCCGCTCTCGGAGATCGAGGTTGTCCGAGAAGAGATTGAGTTGGATACCAAAGGACCGGGATTGGTCACTGGCAAATACAAGGACACCGGCAGCCTAGCCTTCCTTATTTTCCCTTCCAAGAAGGGTCCTCGTTCCACGTTCCGGATGATTAACGAGTTCATGGAGGAAGGCTCCCAGACCCCCGCAATCGAAAGCTTCCGCTACCTTCCCCCCGAGGAGAAAGAGCGGATTATGAACGAGCACCTAGCCCTCTGCAAGGAGGAGCTTCGAGAGACTGAGGAAGCACTGCTTCTCCTCTCTGTGCTTCGGGAGGATAGGGAGGACCGCCTCCGGTACCTCGCAGAGTCCGTGGACGGGTTCCTGGACTTGGCCTACGTCGCGTTTACCGGAGCTATTCGCCTGGTCGGAGCTGTCAAGGCGAAGGAGTGCTGGGAGGCAATCCTCGACGCTAACGACTCGAAGATCAACGGCACCCTCGGTGAGGTAATCACTGATCCGAACACCGGGAAGGTCCTAAAGCCCAGGGGCTGGAAGGCACCGGATCTCGAGTCGATTCTTGAGGAGGACCTGAATGTCTAGGCAGGTAGCAGCACTTCTGATTGCCCGAGTCACATACTACGCGACCACGCTCGCGTTCATCATCAACGCAGTCGGCGTTCTCGCTGGCTGGTGGTCTATCTAGGGAGAAACATTGAGTAAGACTCACCACGCCCCGCAAACACCATAGAAAGGACAGCAGAATGACTACAAACGAACCAACCCTACCGGAGCCGAACGACCAGGGTATTTTTGTGCCAAACGGTAAAGGGTGGCTGCCGGGCGGGCCAGACGGACCCAGCGTGTGGACAGCCCCGCACAGCAGAATCATGGTTCAACGAATTGAACCCGGTGAACTCACCCCTGACGAAGCACGCGAAGTTGCCTACGCCTTGCTCGCAGCAGCCAACGCAGCAGAGGAGGGAGAGCATGAGTAACTCAGCGACCCACCCGGCCCGCCTCGAGGCACGCAGGCGCGCTGTAAGCCTGCTTATCTTTGAGGTGCTCAGCATCACCCTGTTTGTTTGGGGCGTGAAGATTGCCTGGGAAGTAGATCCGGTCATTCTTGTGGTGCTGGCTCTCCCCACCCTGTTTGCCCTCGGAATGGTCATCGGAGTCTCGCTCCTCGTTGAGGCCGAAGAGATTATCAAGCTGTACCGAAGAGCCGACGAGCAGGAATACAAGACCAAAAAGAAGGAAGGATAACCTTGGCTATCGAAGCAATCAACTGGAACAGGATTGAAGACCCTATCGACCTGCAAGTCTGGGACCGCTTGACGACGAACTTCTGGTTGGACACGAAGATTCCCGTCTCGAACGACCTGCCTAGCTGGAAGAAGATGACGGCAGAAGAGCAGCGGATGGTGAAGCACGTGTTTGCCACCCTCACACTGCTCGATACCCTCCAGTCAGAGGTAGGAGCGCCAGTCCTTGGTCGCCTGGCTTCCACTCCCCACGAGGAGGCTGTCTTCAACAACATCTCGTTCATGGAGTCTGTGCACGCGAAGTCGTACTCGACTATCTTCTCGACGCTGTGTTCCACGACCGAGATTAATGAGCTGTTCCGCTGGGTGAAGGAGGACGACCTCACCCAAACCCAGGCACAGACAATCAAGGACTTCTACGACGGCAAGGACGACCTTATGAAGCACGCAGCCTCGGTCATGCTGGAGTCCTTCCTGTTCTACTCGGGGTTCTATGCTCCGCTGCGTCTGGCGTCGGAGGGACGCCTCACGAACACCGCAGACATTATCCGACTCATCATGCGGGACGAGGGCGTTCACGGTATGTACATCGGCTGGAAGTTCCAGCGCCTCCGGGAGCAGAATCCTGGGTTGGTGACGGACGAAGAGGTTTACAATCTCATGGAGCGCTTGTACGCGGTTGAACTTCTTCGTACGCAGGACCTGTACGACTCGCTCGGGTGGACCGAGGACGTGAAGATGTACCTGCGGTACAACGCAAACAAGGCGTTGATGAACCTGGGGCTGGAACCCCGATTTGACGCGGAGCACGTCAAGATCCCTGCCTACATCCTTAGCGCGTTGGACATCTCGGGGAGCGAGACTCACGACTTCTTCTCTGGTTCAGGAGCCTCGTACGTGGTTGCAAAGGTCGAGAAGGCAGAAGACGAGGACTGGGAATGGTGATAGACACAAACAAACTCCGGGACTGGCTGGAGGCAATCCGGCCAGAGGACCCCGAAACAGAAGAAGGATACATCGCGAACTCGCTTATCGACGCGACGCTGGATTACGTGAGGGAGGTTGAGGCCGGTGGCTGTGATTAGCCCCAACCAAAGCAACCAGGAGCCAGAGTATGTCTACCGCTCCGACAAGGAGGCTATCGACCAGGCGTTGGTGAAGTTCGAGGAGTGGTGGCTTACTGGCTCTCCGGTCTTCAACCTGGACGATTACGCGATCCTGTTCCAGGCGGGAGTGTTTGAGTTCGGCAAACGAACCGAGCAGCTGTGCGAGGCTATCTACTTGCACGGACCAATCAAAGGAGGGCGAGATGAAGAACGGGAAGGTTAGTGCGCCTCTACGCAAGGAAGCACGCAGGCTTACAGCAGTCATGGTGCTCCTGGTCACACCAATACTAGCACCCTGCTTGCTTGCCCTGGTTTCACTGCTTGTAGGGAACACAGACCTTGCTATGTGCTTCTTTCTCTCCGCACTGCCTATCGCTGTCCCTGTGTGCATAGCGTTTTCCGAGATCTGGGAAGACTGGACTATAGCCTGCTACAGAGCCGATGAGCAGGAGTGGAAGCTCTACAAGGAACAGCTAGAGAAAGAACGACTGGAGCGGGAGGAACTCCTCCGCTGGGTCGAGAAGAATTACCAAACAACCAAGGAGAATGAACAGTGACCAGTATTGTAAAGCCGGAGGTTAAGACCCTGGCGTACACCAAGCTCGCGGACCCGAGGGAGTTCGACGGCATGATGGAGCGCGACATGGAGGCCACGGACGCGGAGTCCCTGCTCGAGTTTGCAGGGCGCTCGTGCTACCAATCGTTCCACAAGCCGAACCCTGCTACCCGCAGCTGCAAAGACTACCTGGCGAACATCATTAAGCAGGCGCACGGATCAGTGCTCGAGCACGCGACGGCTTCGTTCTACATCACCGGAGTCTCGCGCTCGTTCACACACGAGCTGGTCCGGCACCGTCACCTGAGCTTCAGCCAGCTTTCCCAGCGATTCGTGGATGAGAGTGACACTGGCTTCGTCGTTCCTCCAGCGCTGCGAGAACTAGATGCAGTATTCTCACCCATTCGGTTCTATGAGACAATGACGACAAAAGAGACGTTGCAGTGGCTCGCCGAGGGTTGCACTCTCAACTACTCCTGGTTTGTTGAAGCTCTGGAGGACGAGGGACTGACTCGCAAGCAGGCACGAGAAGCTGCTCGTGCTGTGCTGCCCAACATGGTGGAGACCCGGATTGTCGTCTCTGGCAATCTTCGAGCCTGGAGGGAGTATCTGCTCCGGCGACTCGATCCTTCTGCGGACGCTGAGATTCGTGAGGTGTCGGTGCTCATCCTCGAAGAGCTGATGAAAGTTGCTCCCGCAGTTTTCCAGGACGTGGAAGACTGGTACAACTCTCTCGGAGGTAAGTGATGCTGCTCTACTGGTCCGGGACGGGCCTTACTCGAAGGGCTGTCGAGAAGTACGGGGCGGTTCACATTCACGATTATGTGCCTGGAACACCGTACACGCTGGTTATCCCCTCGTACGCTTCCCCACGGACCGGGGGGTTCATCCCTCCGGCTGTAGAGGGGTTCCTGAACGCTTACGGAGAGTGGATGGAGGGCGTGGTAGGCCTCGGCAACACCACGTTCGGTCCAGACTTCTGCCGGGGCGCTAGGGAGGCAGCTGCCCGGTTCGGGGTCCCCGTGATTACCGAGATTGACCTCACGCCCACCCTAGAGCAGGACCTCGTAATGAAGGGCCTGCAAGCCAAGTACGAAAAGGAGAATGTAGATGAAGAAGTATCTGGAGCTTAATGCCTACCTCAACCTGCTGGACGAGAACGGCGAAATCCAGGTAGGCAAGGACAAGGAAGCCGTCCGCGAGTTCTTCGTAGGGCCGGACGGGGTGAACGAGAACACCCGGTTCTTCCACACGCTGGAGGAGAAACTGGACTTCCTCTTCGACGAGGGATACTACGACCCTGTTCCGTTCTCGGTGTTCGAGAAGGAAGAAATTACCGCGCTGTACAAGCAGGCGTACGACCACAAGTTCCGGTTCCCCACCTTCGTGGGTGCATACAAGTTCTACACCCAGTACGCCCTCAAGACCCGAGACGGATCGTGCTACCTAGAGCGTTTCGAGGATCGTGTCGTTGCTACGGCTATCAAACTATCCCTGGGCCTCTACGAACTAGCTTCCCTGCTGGTGGACGAGATTATCACTGGCCGGTTCCAGCCCGCGACTCCCACGTTCCTGAACGCTGGCAGGCGAGATGCTGGGGATATGGTTTCCTGCTTCCTGCTGCGTATCGAGGACAGCATGGAGTCCATCGGTAGGGCTATCAACTCCTCGCTCCAGCTCTCGAAGCGTGGTGGCGGAGTAGCCCTGCTGCTCTCCAATATTCGTGAAGAGGGTGCTCCTATCAAGGGCATCGAAGGTCGGTCGTCGGGGATTATCCCCATTATGAAGCTGCTGGAGGACTCCTTCTCCTACGCGAACCAGCTCGGTATGCGACAAGGGGCCGGAGCCGTGTACCTCAACGCTCACCACCCGGACATTATGAAGTTCCTGGACACCAAGCGAGAGAACGCGGACGAGAAGATTCGTATTAAGACGCTCTCGCTGGGCGTTGTCATCCCAGACATCACCTTCGAGCTTGCCCGGAAGAACGAGCCGATGTATTTGTTCTCCCCGTACGATGTAGAACGTGTCTACGGGGTTCCGTTCGGAGACATTCCGGTGACCGAGAAGTACTACGAGATGGTTGAGGACTCCAGAATCCGAAAGACGAAGATGGATGCACGCCAGTTCTTCCAGACCATCGCGGAGATCCAAACCGAGTCTGGTTATCCGTACCTTCTGTTTGAAGATACGGCGAACAGCGCGAACCCGTTCCCTCGACGGGTCAACATGTCCAACCTGTGCTCCGAAATCCTTCAACCGAACACACCGAGCGTGATGGCTCGCGACGGCTCGTACGAGAAGGTAGGCAAGGACATCTCGTGCAACCTCGGCTCAATGAATATCGAGAGGGTTATGCACTCGGAGCATCCGCTGGAGCACACGGTGCGTGCTGCTGTAGCTGCCTTGACAGGGGTTGTCCTGGCGACAGACATTCTGGAGGTCCCTCCGGTAGCAGAAGCGAACCGGACCATGCGCTCCATCGGTCTTGGTCAGATGAATCTCCACGGTTTCTTAGCGCAGGAGCACATCCACTACGGCTCTGAGGAAGCTCTCGAGTTTGTAGACGTGTACTTCGCAGCGGTTCGCTACTACGCGCTATCCCAGTCTGCGGATTTTGCAGAGGCGTTCACCAAGTTCGAAGGGTGTAGCGGGGCTGACTTCTCTCGCTACGGAGTCCTCGGCAAGTACACGGAAGAGGACCACCTCCCTACGTCACCGAAGATTAAGAAGCTGTTCAAAGAGCACAATCTGCCAACCCGAGAGGACTGGAAGGAACTCATCGGCAGGATTGAGCGGGTAGGCCTCTTCCACTCGCACCTGCTGGCTGTGCCACCCACAGGCTCTATCAGCTACGTGAACGGGGCAACCCCCTCCATCCACCCGGTTACCTCTCCGGTGGAAGTGCGCAAGGAGGGGAAGATGGGGCGTGTTTACTATCCTGCTCCGGGTCTGTCTTCGGAGACGCTTCCCTACTACGAGGACGCTTTCAAAATCGGGTACGAGAAGCTGATTGACACCTACGCAGTGGCATCCCAGCACACCGACCAGGGCCTATCATGCACGCTGTTCATGCCGGGGGATTGCACAACCCGCGACCTGAACCGCGCTTACATCTACGCCTGGCGCAAGGGACTGAAGACCCTGTACTACACGAGGGTCCGCCAGGAAGCTCTGGAGGGAACAGGCATCGACGGGTGCGTTTCCTGCGCACTCTAGGGAGGTAACCGCCCCGGCACCTAGCCGGGGCTTCTAATCACACAAGCAAACAAGGAGAGACAATGATTGAGATTACCCAGGCTATCGCAGGCCGTACAGCAGTTATCCAGGTGCTAGAGAAGCCGGAGGAGCTGGAATCACTAAAAGAATGGCTGTCTAGCAAGCGGGGTGTTCCACTCGCCGTGGATACCGAAACGACAGGGCTGGACATCTTCTCGGAAGACTTCCGGGTGCGAACAGTCCAGATAGGTGCGGGCCTGGAGGCCTGGGTGATTCCGACAGAGGTTGTTCCTGCGGACGCGGACCTTCTGGAATCCCTCCTGGGCGGTCGAAAGCTCATTTTCCACAACGCGAGCTTCGACATTCTCGCAATCAAGCAGGCGTTCGACTACGACATCGACTGGAATAACGTCACTGACACAAAAATCCTGGCATCCCTGCATGACCCGAGATCCTCTCGAGAGGGTGGTACAGGCCAGAGTTTGATCGACCTTACTCGGGCGTTCATCAGCGACGAAATAGCCACGGACGTCAAGGGGAGCATGTCCCTCATGTCGAAGGAGACCGGCCTGAAGAAGACTGAGCTGTTTAGCACCATCCCGTGGGATAACGAGACGTACCTCCGGTACGCCGGTATGGACGTGGTGCTCACCTACGGTCTCCACAACATCCTCCTGAACGAGCTGGAGAAGATGAACCAGGCAATCCCAGAGTTCAACCTCGGACTTATCGAGTACGAGCACCGTGTAGCAGCAGCGTGCAACCAGATGGAGCAGTCTGGCTTCCTGGTTGATACCGACTACTGCCAGCGTCTTGCTTCCAGCCTCCAGGAAGAGCAGGACGTGTGGGAGTGGTTCGCCCTCGACCAGTTCGGCGTTGACTCTGTGAACAGCACTGCGCAGGTGGCAGACGCTATCTTCGAGAACGGATACCGGCTCACGGAACTCACCCCCTCCGGCAACTGGAAGGTTGACAAGTCGATCCTGGACGAGCTGAGTGAGAAGGGCTTCCTGCTTGCCGACTATGTGATTGCTGCGAAAGCAGCAAAGAAGAAGCGGGCGTCGTGGGTTGAGAAGTTCCTGGAGGGCCAGGACCCGCAGGGTAGAATCCACGCGAACATCAACACGCTGGCTGCAAGAACCGCTCGCATGTCGGTGACTGGAATCCCCGCGCAGACCCTCCCCTCCTCCGGGTGGGAGATTCGCCGGTGCTTCATTGCCTCCGAGGGCAACAGTATCGTTGCCTGCGACTACCAAGCACAGGAATTGCGAGTGCTCGCTGCTTTGTCTGGCGATAAGAACATGCGAGAGGCGTTCGCTAACGACGCGGACCTTCACCAGATGACTGCCGACGCCTCCGGCGTCGAACGGTCGGTCGGTAAAACCGTGAACTTCGCGTACGTCTACGGCTCCGGCGCAGGCAATATCGCCTCTACGTGCGGAATCTCCGTAAAGAAGGCGAAGGAGGTAATCACCGGGTTCGAGAAGACCTACCCTGGAGTCCACAAACTCTCTGTGCGGTTGCAAGAAGAGGCGAAGGCGAAGGGCTACATCGTCACCCCGGTAGGCAGGTACCTTCCGGTGGACCCGGACCGCCCGTACGCAGCGCTGAACTACATGATTCAGTCAACGAGCCGGGATATTACCGCCTCCGCAATCCTTCGTCTCGTAGACGAGGGGTTCGGCCCCTACCTCCGACTCCCTGTGCACGACGAAATCATCGCAGAAGTCCCCGAGGAGAAGGCGGGCTGGGCAGCTCAGACAATCTCCGAGATTATGGCCTGCGACTTCCGAGGAGTCCATATCGGCTCCGACCACGAGGTTTACGGACGCTCGTGGGGAGGCGGGTACGTGGACCAGGACAATCCAGAAGACACTGAGCGCTACAACGCCTCGTTCAACTAAACAAACCCCCTACTGGCCTAGTGCCGGTAGGGGGATATTTTTATGCCTGTTTACTATCGTTGACCTTATCGTTTGTTCGCCATAGCAAACCCATCGTAGCCTACGCCTCGAGTTGCGCCCCCGCAGACGGGCCGGAAGTACAGAACACCTCGACGCCCTCGACGTTGTCACGAAGCACCGTTTCAAGCGCCCGCGCGGCTTCTTCGTCGAAGCACAGTGCGGCGATCGTCGGCCCGGACCCAGAAACAATCGCGCGGGCTACAAGTTCAGTTTCGGATTCGATGCGTGTGATCAGGGCTGCGATGCGTGGGCGCATCGCCACCGCTGCAGCTTCCAAATCGTTGTGCAGGTGCTTCGCTAGCTCGCGCGGGTCGCCCGTCACGAGTGCCTGCGACAGCGCGGCCGTGTCCAAATGCGGTACGAGTGCCGGGTTGTCGTGACGCAGGTCATCGAGTGTTTCGAAGGCCTTGCCCGTCGAAATCCCAATCTTCGGATTGCAAAACACCCACCAGTACGTGCCGCGCCCGAGGACCTCAACGAGGGCGTCGCCACGCCCGGTGCCAAGCGCTGTGTGTCCGTGGAGTGCAAACGGCACGTCCGCTCCCAGCCCGACTGCAAGGTCGTAGAGATCTTCTTCGCTGAGCCGCTCACCGCAGTACCGCTCCACGTAGGCGTTCGCCGCGACGAGCCCAGCCGCGGCATCTGCGGAACCGCCCGCCATCCCGCCTGCCACAAACACATGCTTGTCGACGACCAGCTTCGCCTTCGGCAACGACAATCCTTGCACGCCACTGCGGGCCCGGACGGCGTCGACGACGGCATCAACCGCACGCCACGTCAGGTTTCGAGGCGTATCGATATCCTCGTCTGGTACGTCCACGTGGAAGTGCGTCTGCATCCCAACGACCACGGAGCCAGATTCGACGCATGCCGACTCATCCTCGACGACGATGCGAACTCGCTCGCGGCGCTCGACGGCCTGGAAAACCGTTACCAACTCGTGGTAGCCGTCGGCACGCGCGTTGCCGACGCCGAGGTGTAGGTTCACTTTGCCGGGCGCTGATGCAACAAACTCCCGCGTGTTGCCGCTCATCGGGCCTCCCCTAGCCTGACAAAGTCCTCCACTCCAAGCTTCTCGCCACGCAGTCCAGGATCGATGCCGACCTCACGCAGGGCTGCCTCGGCCTCCACGGGGGAACCGTACACCGATGCGAGCGTTGAGCGCAGCGTCTTGCGGCGTTGGGCGAAGGCGGCGTCGATAAGTGGGAAAACCTTGTCGCGCACGCTGCGGTCGCGCCCCGGATCGACGTCGATGCGAACAAGCCCTGACTCGATATTCGGAGCCGGCCAGAAGACGTGCTTGCCGATGGTCCCTGCCTGCGACACCTCGCCATAAAACGCCGCTTTTACGCTAGGCACGCCGTAAATCTTCGTGCCTGGCTTCGCGGCAAGGCGGTCAGCGACCTCTTTCTGCACCATCACGAGCACGCGGCGAATGGAAGGGAACTCCGCAAGCAGGTGTAACAACACCGGCACCGAAACGTTGTACGGCAGGTTCGCAACGAGAGCCGTTGGCTCCCCGGGAACATCACGCTGCGTAGTCTTCAGCGCGTCCATGTGCACGATATCCAGCTTGTGCGCGGCCGAAGGTGCTCGAAGCTCCACCGTTTTACCCAGCTGCTGTGCCAGCCTGTCATCGATCTCAAGCGCTGTCACGTGCGCTGCCTCATCGAGCAGGCCAAGCGTCAGTGACCCGAGACCAGGACCGACCTCGACCACGCGGTCGTCTGGGGAAAGCTCCGCTGCGGCAACGATACGCCGCACGGTATTCGGGTCGTGCACGAAGTTCTGCCCCAGCCGTTTCGTTGGGGTGACACCTAGTGCAGCCGCAAGCTCACGGATTTCTACCGGGCCAAGCAGTTGGGTTTCGCTCATACCTGACGAGGTTAGCGCAACCCCATCCGTGCGGTACATGCAGGCCACGCACCCCACCCCTGGGATGCCTGCGTTTTCTGGGCGATTGCGATCTGCTGCTCGCGGGTCGCCTGGTCAGCGGTCGGCGCGTACTGGGTGCCGCCGTACGCTGCCCACGTCGACGCAGAGAACTGCAAGCCGCCGTGGTAGCCATTACCCGTGTTGATGGACCAGTTGCCACCAGACTCACACTGCGCCAACGTGTCCCATACCGAACCAGCTGCTACTGCGGGAGCATTCGCTGACTCCTTGGTACCGCGTCGCACCTTCGCCGCCTTCGGCGCACGAACCTCGCGCTCACCTGCAATGCCCTCGGATTCAACCTTGCCATTGACCAGAACGGTCTCGTGGAGAATTTCCTTCTCTCCGTCCTTGCCTTCCTCCAGCACCTCTTCGTTGCCGGTTTCCAGCTCTTCATCATCGACGTACTCAACCGGTGCCTCGATTGGCAGGACCTCAGCACGCTTCACCACGTTGACGCGGTCGAGCACGATCTCCATGTTCGGGTACACCGCGGCATCAAGCGGGTGGTTCAAACGATCATCGGAGTCGAAGGTGATGCCACGGTCCGCGAGGAGCTCGCCTACGGTTTTCTTCGCAACCGACGCGTAGGTCACGTTCCCACCGTCATTGATCGCGATGATCTTCGGGGTGGTCACGTCGACATTGAGGCCGTCGACAAGCTTGGTGTCCTTGTTTAGGTCCGACGAGGAAGCCGGGGACACCCCGACCTCGTCCATGACTTCACCAACAGTCAGCGCTGTCGAGGTGATTTCCTTTGCCACCCCGTCGACGACGACGGCGACTGGCTTCGCAGTACGAACGGTCACGGTATCGCCGTTCGACAGCTTCTCAGCAGGCGCCGGGTACACAACGTCACTGTCCTTGATCTCAACGCCCGCAGCCTGCAACGCACCCGCGACGTCACCCGAGAAGGTCTTCAGCGAGGTCGCCTCACCGTTGACGTCCACTGTGACGTCCTTCTGCGCGGCGAGCGCCGTGGTGGTGCCGGCTGCAATGACAACACCTGCGAGTGCCCCGACGGCGATTCGCTTCGTTGCGGTGTTGTTGTGCTGGATACGCGAGCCCATAAAGCGTCATTCCCCTTCGTCACGAAATAATACTTCGATAACAATACGGTAACTTCTACCGTTTTACCAGCACATGTTTGCACACCATGGTGGACACGTTCACTCGCGCCACGCGATTCACACCACTCACAGCCGACCTGGGACAACGCTTACTTGCGCCCAGTGTGTTCCCGGACACGTGCACAGCATCATCCCAGACCATAGACGCGATCGAAGGTAGCGGATACCTCGCTCGCCAGCGTCTCGACGTCCACTCCCCGAGCTTGCGCAACCACGTGTGCCGTATGCCCAATCAGCGATGGCTCATTGCGCGAACCTCGAAACGGCTCCGGAGTCATATACGGCGCATCGGTTTCGATGAGCAGCTGGCCCACCGGCGCCAAAGCCGCCGCCTCCCGCAGCTCCTCATTGCGCTTAAACGTAACGTTGCCGGCAAAGGAGAGCACATAGCCACGCTCAATCGCCTCCCGCGCCACGTCAAGGGGTGAGGAGAAGCAGTGCAAAATCACATGCTCCGGTTTCGGCGCATCCGCGAGAATCCGCATCATGTCCGCATCCCCCTCACGGTTATGGATCATCAATGCCTTGCCGGAGTCCACGGCGAGCTGAATGTGCCAACGAAACGCCTCTTCTTGCGTGGCAAGGTCAGCAGTGTTCTCGGCGTCGTGGCGGATCCAATACGTATCGATGCCTGTCTCCCCCACCGCAACACACCGAGCGTCCGAGGCCATCTGCGTGAGCCGTTCCCGCGTCGCGTCGTCGAGCTCGGCGGCTCGCGTCGGATGGATCGCGCACGCTGCGAACACGCCCTCATGCATGTGCGCGGCAGCAAGCGCCTGCTCTGCTTCCGCGAGCCCATCGCCCACGGTGCATACCCGCTCCACACCGGCGCTCAACGCACGCTCCATAATCGCATCGATATCCGCCTGCGTGGTGGCTCCGATAGAGGCTAGGTGTGTGTGGGCGTCGATAAGCCCTGGTATAAGAGCCGCTGGTACTGGTGTCGGGCGAGGTTTCTTTTTGCTCATACGATAGAGCCTATGACATTCCACGCGATTGACGCACAGACCCAAACCAGCATCGACAACGCACTCGCCGAGGCAGCGGCGCAGAAGCTCAATGGCCCTGCACGAGTAATCATCGAGCGGTTCGAAGGGCTACTCGAGGATTTCCTCGCACTTCCCCGCGACGCACAACGCAGCTACCCGCGCGGCGACACAGCCCGTATCGTCGGCACCGCCCTCGGCGACGCATTCGTCCGCGACTACGGATTTACCTGGAAACTCCTGAAAGATGACTACGGCACGGACCTCGTCGTCGTCCGCGATGCCGACACCAACTCCCCCAAATACACCGCCCCCATCATGGTTGTCGACGCCCGCTTCGACGACGACGCAACCGGCAAACTCACCACGTTCCTGGAACAGTTCCTCAGCGGCTTGCAGCACTAAGCTCATCGTCAATAACGACGTGACGCGCCGCCACGATGCCAACAACCCCCATGACCAACGCCATGATGACCAGCGCGATCAGGATCGGCTGGAACTCCCCGATCCGCCCATAGGCCACGCCAATGAGCAGCGGACCCGTTGCCGCGAGCACGTACCCGACCGGCTGCACAAAACCCGACAGCCGTGCAGTGACTAGCGGGTCGCGTGTGCGCGCCGGGATCAGTGCGATTGCTAGCGGGAAGCAGCACCCGCCGAAGCCCAGGAGGAGGCTCCAGCCCAGCGGTGATGCTGCCGGTGCGAAGTACAAGCCGAGATACCCAGTGGCCGTCGAGAGCGCAAACAGCACCACCAGCGGCGTCAGCGTCCGCGCGCGAGAGATGACCGTCGGCAGCACAAGCCCACCAACCATGCCTACCGCGCCAAGCAGCCCCAGTCCCGTGGCTGCGGTGGAAGGGGCAACCCCGGCGTCAATGAAAATGGCGGGCAACCACCCCATCTGGATATACGCGCTGGTTGACTGCAACCCGAAGAAGAGCATCAAGGCCACCGCAGTGAGCGACTTCCACACCGGTGCTTCTATCGTAGCAACCGCGCCGTCCTGCGGGGTCGAAGCCTTGCTCCCGGGGATGTCCCTCCCGAACTTGAAGAGCACAAATACCCAAACCGCCAGCTGCACGACAGCCGTCACCGCCCACAGGCCGAGTGCCGACTGCCACGAGGATGTCACCAACGCGCTGAGCGGGCCAGCCGCCGACGATAAACCCAGCGTTACGGAGTACACCGTGGTCAGGGCGACGATGTAGCGCCCGCCATGCTGCTTGATCCACGCAGGCAGCAACACGTTCATAAGTGCGATGGCGCCGGCCGCGCCCACCGTCGCGAGTAAGAACATCGCGATATCGGGTGCGAAGGGGCGCAACCCCAAGCCCGCGGTCAGCAACCCCGCAGCGCCCAGAATGACGGGGGTGAGGCCAAACCGCCGCGCAATCGGTACCGCACAGATACCGACCAGGAAGAAGAGCGTGCCGGGGATCGCCGTGATGACGCCACCGACCCATGCCGGGGCGTCATAGTATGCGCTGACCTGGTCAAGTACAGACCCGACGGAGGCAATGCCCGCACGCAAATTCAGTGAGGCACTAATGACAGCGACGAAAAGTACAAGAGCAAACACTCGAAGCACTCTAGCGCTGCCGCAGCGTTACTGCACAGGCGCCCACTCCGGGCCGGTCTCCCCGAGCTCCGGATCGAGCTTCGCCACCAGTGGCTTCGGCTTCGACAGTGCCACGCCGGGCTCCATTGGCACGCGCTTCCATGTCGCCTGCTGCTCGGAGTAGTCGCCGGTGATGGTGAGGTAGGTCTGGCCGCGCTCCGGCAGGCCGACGCCGACGAGATCGTAGTCAGCGTCATCGCGAACCTCAACGATGGACGGCTCTGCCGCCCACACACCAGTCCGGCCGAGGGTCTCGTGTGCCTTCTGCGCCGTGTGCGGAAGGAACGGGGTCAGCATCGCATTGCAGTCGCTGACCACCTGCAGTGCGGTCCACAGGACCGTCGCCAGACGAGTGCGCTGTTCCGGATCCTTCGCGAGCTTCCACGGCTCCTGGTCCGCGATGTACGCGTTGGTCTCCCCGACCACGTGCATGATCTTGGTGATCGCGCTCTTAAAGTGAGCCTCGGCCAAGTCCTTGCCTGCGGAAACAAACGTGGATTCCGCCAATTCAAGGATTTTCTCGTCCACTTCGGCGAGCTCTCCTGGTTCTGGAACCTCGCCGAAGTTCTTGTGCGCCATCGACACAGTGCGGTTGACCAGGTTGCCCCAGCCATTCGCCAGCTCGTTGTTCACGCGACGCACGAACTCGTCCCAGGTGAAGTCCGTGTCGTTGTTCTCCGGTCCGGCCACCGCAATGAAGTAGCGCAACGGGTCCGCACCGAACTCTTTCAGGAAGTCCTTGACATAGATGACTACGCCCTTCGAAGACGAGAACTTCGAACCGGACATGGTCAGGAACTCCGAGGACACAACCTCAGTCGGAAGATTCAGGGTGCCCAGCTCGTGTTCCTGTCCACCATGCGAGCCCTTGCCCGCGTAGCCGAGCAGCTCCGCTGGCCAGATCTGTGAGTGGAACGTGATGTTGTCCTTGCCCATGAAGTAGTAGCTCGCCGTTTCTGGGTCCTGCCAGAACGTCTTCCACGCATCCGGGTTACCGCTTCGCTCCGCCCACTCAATCGAGGCAGACAAGTAGCCGACCACCGCGTCAAACCATACATAGAGCTTCTTCGATGGGTTGTCCTGCCAGTCCTCGACCGGGATAGGGATGCCCCAGTCGATGTCACGCGTCATTGCGCGCGGACGCATGTCCTCCAAGAGGTTCAACGAGAACTTCAGCACGTTCGGGCGCCACTTCTCACGGGTGCTCAGCCACGTCTTCAACGCGTCGTGCAGCGCCGGGAGATCCAGCATGAAGTGCTCGGTCTCAACAAACTTCGGCGTCTCGCCGTTGATCTTGGAGACAGGGTTGATCAGATCTGCTGGGTCCAGCTGGTTACCGCAGGTATCGCACTGGTCACCACGAGCGTCAGTCGCGCCGCAGATTGGGCAGGTGCCCTCAATGTAGCGGTCCGGCAGCGTACGGCCATTCGAAGGAGAGATCGCGCCCTGCGTCGTCTCCTTGATCATGTAACCGTTGGCGTACAGTCCCTTAAACAGCTGCTGCACCACGGCATAGTGGTTACGAGTCGACGTGCGAGTAAACAGGTCGTAGGACAGACCCAAACCGGCCAAGTCGTGCACGATCTGTTCGTTGTAGCGGTCTGCGAGCTCCTTGACGCTCACGCCTTCCTTGTCCGCCTGCACCAACAGCGGGGTCCCGTGTTCGTCGGTGCCGGAGACCATCAGGACGTTGTTGCCAGCCATACGCTGATAGCGCGCAAACACGTCAGAAGGTACCCCGAAACCAGCTACGTGGCCGATGTGGCGGGGGCCGTTCGCATATGGCCACGCAACGCACACAAGGATATTTTTTTGAGTCTTCGCAGAAGTCATGCCCTTAAGCATAAGTTATGGCCCCGACACAACCCATGTTTCGGGTCATATCGGGGCCATGAGCGGTATTCACCGCAGGATGTCAGAGCTTAGTTACGCGGACGCAACATGCGCTTGACCTGCTCCTTCTTCCTATCAAGCTCGAGCTGGTCGCGGTGCATACGGCGTTCAATAGCCAACTGGCGGTTGAAGCGATCCTGTTCCTTCTTGTCCAGGTAAATAGTGTCGTTGGACACGTCCTTCACAATCGCGAACATCAGCAAGATCAGGATGAGCAAGAACGGCGTTGCTGCGACAATCGTCACCGACTGCAGCGCACCCAGCGCGTCAGAGCCGCCAGCGATCAGCAGCGTCAGGCCAACGAATGCGGTGCCAAGGCCCCAGACAGCTGCGATCCATGGGTTCGCATCCGACTTACCGTTCTGCGACATAGACGCCATCACGGTCGAAGCCGAGTCCGCCGAAGTAATAAAGAACGTACCCAGCAGGATCACCGCGAAAATACCAATGTAGAAGCCACCAGGCAGCTGGTGCAGCAGGTTAAACAGCTGCTCCTCAGAGGTACCTTCACCGTAGATGGAGCGGCCCTCCTGCTCGAACTTGATCGCAGTACCACCGAAGATTGCGAACCACACGGTGGACAGGCCTGCCGGGATCAGCATGACACCGAGGCAGAACTCGCGGATGGTGCGGCCACGGGAAATACGTGCCAGGAAGGTACCAACGAATGGTGACCAGGAAATCCACCATGCCCAGTAGAAGATGGTCCAACCGGACAGGAAGTCTCCTGCTTCACCGTTCTGATTCTCAGCGGTACGGCCAGCCATCTCAAAAAACTGGGACAGGTATGCGCCGACGCCCGTCGGCAAGAAGTTCAGGGTGCTGACGGTTGGGCCGAAGACGAACACGAAAATAGCCAGCAACGCAGCAATCGCCATATTGAAGTTCGACAGCCACTGGATCCCCTTGCCGACGCCCGACATCGCGGACAGCAGGAATGCAAGAGTCAGGACGGACACGATGCCGACCGTCAGCTTCGTCGACGGCGAATCCACAAAGCCGGAAGCGTTCAGGCCCGAGCTAATCTGCATCGCGCCCAAGCCCAGCGAACATGCGGTACCGAAAATCGTTGCAAAAATTGCAAAACCATCAATGAGCTTGCCCCAGAAACCGTTCACGCCCTTTTCACCAATCAGCGGGATGAAGGCGCTAGAGAGCAGTTGCTTGCGGCCGAGGCGGAACGTCGAGTACGCGATCGCAAGGCCCAAGATCGCGTAAATCGCCCATGGGTGCAGGCTCCAGTGGAACATTGTCTGCGCGAGCGCAGTGCCCACTTCGTGTGGCTGGTGGCCAGGGACACCATCGCGGTACATCGCCAGCGGCTCAGACGCACCGTAGAACATCAGACCAATGCCCATGCCTGCCGCGAACATCATCGCAATCCATGACGACGTTCTAAACTCCGGTTGTTCGTCCGACTTGCCCAGGCGGATCGTACCGAAGTTCGAAAACGCGATTACCAAGACAAAGAACACAAAAATCGTGCCGAAGAGCACGAACGCCCAGCCAAGGTTGTTAATCACCCAGCTGAAGGACGTATCAGCAAAGCTCGAGAAACTATCTGTTGCTAACAGGCCCCAAGCGACGACGGCCGCCACCACGACGAGAAGCGGAACAACGATGCTCCAGTCAATCTTCGCGTTCTCGTCCTCCGCAGCAAGCTCAACCTGCTCCTCTGCGTCGACCGATTCTTTACGCTCCCCGCGCCGCTCTGCAACGATGAGCTCGGCAAGCTCGCTCGTCGCAGACGGTGCGGCAATTTCGGTTTCATCGGAATTTATCTGTTCAGTACTCCGAGTTTCTGCATCAGGATCATGCGGATCCTGGGTCAGGTCTCCCTGAGACATGAAAAATTCTCCTCAATTCCATAGAAAATAAGAAAGCTTTAGCAGGTTAACTGAATTCGGCTGCTATATCTAATCCAATTCGTCCACGTAGTGCCCATTTTCGGCCGAAAAGTGCGATCATTCCGCGCTGCGCGCTGCCTGAGATAAGTCGTACAACTCGTTCGATTTCACCCCATATTGCTTCGCGATAGTCTTCACTGCATCCTTCATCCGCATACCCCCGCTTACCAGCTCTAAGACGAGTTCCACGAGGTCTTCCGGCTCCGCTGTTGCGGCATCACCGCCCTCGATGACAACGGTGACTTCTCCCCTCACTCCGTCCTTGGCCCACTCGGCGAGTTCACCAAGGGTTGCGCGCTTCACTTCTTCGTACGTTTTTGTCAGTTCGCGGCACACCGCTGCACGTCGATCGCGGCCGAGGACCGAAGCGGCGTCGGCAAGCGTCTGTGCCAGTCGGTGCGGTGATTCGAAGAAGCACACGGCGCGCGGTTGGTGTACAAGCTCCTTGAGCCAGGCTTCCCGCGCGCCTGCCTTGCGTGGAGCAAAGCCATCGAAGATGAAGTGGCCTACATGCAGGCCCGAGAGCGCAAGCGCCGTCGTGACAGCAGAGGGGCCAGGCAGGCAAGTCACGGGGACGCCGGCGTCGTGTGCCGCTGCAACGAGTGAAAGGCCAGGGTCGGACACAATCGGCATGCCGGCGTCCGTCACCACGAGCACAACGCCATTGCGAGCGGCCGCGAGCAACTCGTGCCGCCGCTGCTCTTCGTTGTGGTCAAAATTCGAGATGATCTTCCCACGCGGTTCCACTCCCAAGGCTGCCGCTAGCGCGCGGGTGCGCCGCGTATCCTCCGCCGCAATCACGTCTGCGTTCGCGAGTGCGTGCTGAAGCCGCTGCGAGGCGTCATCAATATTGCCGAGCGGCGTAGCGGCCAGCACTACCCCACGTGTTGGAAACTGGTGTTGCAACGTCGCTTGAGTGTCTGCACTATCCATGCAATAGATACTAGGTGCAGCTACAGATAATGCGGCGAACACAGTAGTATCCATTCACGTGAATACCAATGCGCCCATCGATACCGTCCAGAGTGAAGCGTCGCCAACGCCCGCGTTGATGAAGCCTGGCAGGCCCCAGCCGGGAGCACCAGTCAGTGTGCCATGGCATCGCAGGGACACCGTGACGCTGGCGGTACTGACGGTCCTCGCGCTGTTCACGCGCTTCCTCGGGCTGGTGCAGCCGACGTCTTCTGGCACCCCGGTCTTCGACGAGAAACACTACGTGCCGCAGGGCTGGGACATGGTGCGCAGCTCCTTTAACCCCGTGCTGGGCGGCATCGAGTCCAACCCCGGCTATGGGCTGGTGGTGCACCCGCCGCTGGGCAAACAGCTCCTCGCGCTTGGTGAAACCGTCTTCGGCTACACCCCGATGGGTTGGCGCATCATGACGGCGCTCTTTGGTACCGCAGTCATCGTGTTCACGTTCCTGCTCGCCCGACGCGTGAGCCAGTCGACGTCGATCGCAGCCATCGCAGGCGTCATCGCGCTTTTCGACGGCGTGCTGCTGGTCGCAGCCAAATTCGGCATGCTGGACATCTTCCAGGTGCTGTTCATCGTCGCCGCCGCGTGGACGCTCGCAGGTGACATGCGCCAGGTGTACCAGCGTTGGCACGACGCCTGGCTGTCAGGTGCTGTGCAGTCCTCGGGTCCGTACGGGCCGCGCCTCGGGTTCCGCTGGTGGCGTTTCGCAACCGGTGTGTTGCTCGGACTGGCACTCGGTGTGAAGTGGTCGGGGCTGTACTACATCGCGTTCTACGGCCTAATGTCTGCGTTTTGGGATCTGTGGCTGCGAAAGCGTTATGGCGTCGAGAAGCCACTGGCTGGCGCACTGGTGCGCGACGTGCCCTCTGCACTCGCCTCGATCGTGCTGTTGCCCGCGCTCCTCTACATCTGGTCGTGGCGCGCATGGTTCGCCTCCGAAACGTCCGTCTACCGCCACTCCCTGGCGGACGGTACTATCGCAGGCTCCGACTGGCCGTGGCTCGCCAACCTGCCAGACGCTGCTGCTGGATGGCTGTACTACCACTTCTCCGTGCTTGAATTCCACGGCTCCCTCACGAGCTCCAGCGGACACTCGCACCCGTGGGATTCTAAGCCGTGGGCGTGGCTCGTCGCGGCGCGTCCGATCCTCTACTACTCCTCCACTGACATCGAGTGCGGCGACGGCGACACCTGCCGCGAAATGATCTCCCTCTTCGGCACCCCTGCTATCTGGTGGCTCACCATCCCCGTGTTGCTGTGGGCGGCGTGGGTCTGGATCACTCGCCGCGATTTCCGCGTCATCGTGCCAGTCATCGGCTTTGCAGCCGGCTTCCTGCCCTGGCTCGCAGCGTTCGACCGCCAGATGTACTTCTTCTACGCCACTGCTCTGATCCCGTTTACCGCGGTGCTGTTAGCGCTGGCGCTCGGCAACATCGCGAAGAAAGGCACGCTACGGGAACCTAAGTGGCTGGTGAAGCTGACCGGCGCCCCGATTCGCACCGGCCAAATCATCGTGATTGTCTACCTCGCCGTTGTGGCGGCAAGCTTCGTCTACTGGGGTCCGATCCTGTACGGCCTTCGAGTCACCGACGGCTACTACGAGTCCCTCATGTGGTTCCCGAGCTGGAAATAGTTCGCTAGAGGCCGGTCGGGTCTGCGTTGAGCAAGTGCCACGCGCGGCGCATGGCCACGCCTTTGTCCGCGATCCACGTCCAGGCGAGCGCCAACAACGCGATTCCCGGAGCGATGACCGTCATCGGTGCCACTGCTCCGATACGCTGCACAGCATCAAGCACCGCAAACCCAAGGGTAAACGTGAACATCGTCCCCACGATCAACACGATGCCGGGGATCTGGGCCGGTTTCCAGGACGCGAGCCCCAACGACAAACCCACGCCGAAGCGGACCGCAACCCCCATCAGCGTGGCTGCGGCGACTTCGGGAGTCTGCGCCAACACCTCGCCCACACCGACGACCCCAACGATGGCCCACACAATCCAGCACACCGCGATCGCACACAGCGCGGCCCTGCCAATCATCACGTTGACTTGGCGGCGCTGCATCATCGCGTGCCACGGGTCGTTGACCCCAGCGAGGATCGCGTCAGCGAGGTCGCTCGGAGGAGCCACATTGCCGTCAACCTCTGCAAAGCGCACCGTCTGCGACAAGGAAAGCGCCTGCTCCCAAAACGCGGCGCACTCCTCGCACTGCGCCAGGTGGGCGTCCACGATGGCGTCGTCAAGCGATGGTTGCTCCCCGTCGAGCCGCGCGGACAGGCAGGCCTGAATCTCGTCATGGCTAATCACGTGTGAGCACCCCGTCCAAGCTTGCGCGCCCCGGCCCAAACACGATGACCACGAACAACGCCGCGGCGAGCACCATCGTGTACTCAATACCGCCATCGGCAATGAAGAAACCGTTGCTCAAATGCACGAAGTAGGTTGCCGCCACCGCCAATAATGCAAGTACCGACGCGACGATCGTAGTCAGCAGACCAATGACGAGGAACGCTCCCCCAACCAGCTCAACGAATCCCGCGAGGTACGCCGACAGCGTCGGCTGAGGCACCCCAATCGCCGCAAAGTCCTCCGCAGTGCGCCGCATGCCCAGCTCAAACCAGCGCTGGTACCCACGCGCAACAAACACGATCCCGAGCACCGCGCGGATGACTAAGAGCGCAAAATCTCGAACTGCTGGCCTGTTCATGCACACTAGAGTACTCAAGGAACCGAACCAGACAGAAAAACGTCAAACTACGTATGGATAAAGAAACGAAGCAACAATTCCCAATCACCGGCGACGACGGACTCAGCCGCCCGCCCTGGGCCGCACACGATCCGCTCCTACGCCACTACTACGACACCGAATGGGGCATGCCCATCCGCGACGAGGCCGGAATGTTCGAGCGCCTCTGCCTCGAGGGGTTCCAAGTCGGATTGTCGTGGAAGCTCATTCTGCAAAAGCGCGACGCCCTACGCGAAGCCTTCCACGGATTCGACCCCGACGCCCTCGCACGGATGGACTCAATCGAGCATCTTCTTGACGACGCCTCCCTGATCCGCAACCGGCGCAAACTCCAGGCGGTGCTCACCAACGCGTCCGCCACCCGCGAAATGCGGGAAACCGGCACGGATCTTGCAACCTTTATCTGGTCCTACCAGCCAGAAACCACACCTACACCCCGCACGATGGAGGAGGTTCCAACCCAGTCTGAGGAGTCACGCCGCCTCGCGCGCGACCTGAAGAAGCGTGGCTTCACCTTCGTCGGCCCCGTCACGATGTACGCGCTCATGGAATCTACTGGCATCATCGACACGAATCTGATCGGCACGCACCGGCGAGGAGCCTCCGGGGTGTGGAGCTAGTCGTCATCCATCTCTGCGAAGGCTTCCTCCACCGAGTCGTACTCCTCGCGGGACGCCTCCCAGACTTCCTTCGCAGCTGAGAAGTTCACCGCTGCGATGATGGCGCCAACGATGATGTCGAACCAGGCAGTGGACCACACGAACGTCAGCAACCCGGCCGCAATGATGAGCAGGTTCGCCAGTGCGTCGTTGCGCGCCGCCAGCCACGCCCCCGTCGCCAACGACGACCCCTGGTCCCGCAGCCTCAGCAGAATCACCGCGCACACGACATTCACCACGAGCGCACCAACCGCGACCCCCGTAAGGCCCTCCGGCGATGGCGGCTCCGGGTCCAGCACCTTCGCAACAACGGTCACCACCGCCGCGACCGCAGGAATCAGAATCAACGCCGCCAACACACTGCCCGCCGTACGACGCCGCGATGCCGGCCAAGCGACCGCGAAGAACACCAGGAAGTTAATCGCTGTATCCTCCAGGAAGTCCGCCGAGTCCGCAAACAACGACGCCGACCCAATCGAGACAGCCGCCACAAACTCAACGAAGAAGTACGCCAAGTTCAGCAGCGCAACCACCAGTACTGCTCGGCGGATCCGTTCTGTAGCCACGAGGTTCTCCTTTTCTTCGGCTGTCTTGCGTGTAGCACTCCTGTAGCACTCTAGCGACGTTGGTTGCTCTGTTCTAAACGTTCCTGAACGTTGGCTGGGCACCGCAATCCACTAGCCCAATCATGCGACCTGGGCTTTTGCCAGCCCGCTTGCCGAAAAACCCGGAATTTGGGGCTTAAGGGACATTTTGTGTGTGTAAATCTATCCGGTTTCCCGGGATGACCTCGGCCAGCAACCAGATATGGTTTTCAAAACAGTTCCATTCGCCCGTTTCGAGAAATCAACACCGAATACCACCA
>NZ_MLCR01000001.1:0-1447 GCF_001875735.1 Corynebacterium sp. NML120713 | reverse complement strand
GGCTTAAGGGACATTTTGTGTGTTTTTACGGCGTGTCGCGATAAGGGACATTTTGTGTGTGTTTAGCTGCGTCCAGCCCACCCTTTTCTCACGCCTAAGCTGGGGTTCCACTGACCATCAATGCCGGTATCGAATTCTTTCGGCCGCCCATCCAGGTGACCGCGGCGTTGTAATTCTTCTCTGGCCCACGCAGCTCGTGCGGCCTTCTCGCCGACGCGTCCGAAGTCTTGGTGCCGGGCAAGCTCAAGAGGCGGTACCGGGTCTTGCGTGTGCATGTATAGCCACCAATCCATGGTGATGCGTTGATGTTCATCGAACATGCCACGGTGCTGGCCAGCTTTGTCTTTGAGCTGCTTGTTTATCCCGCCTTCTAGCAGGTTCGTGGTGGCTTTTACATCTTGTGTCACGCCCTCTGGTGGGGCGAGGAAGACAAAGAGTTGGTCGTCTTGGATGAGCTTTTCAAACCTGCGCAGTGCACGACGTGCATTGCGGTGGGTGTACCACCATTGTTGGGTGTCGTTGACCCATGTTGGTACTTGACCTTGGGGGATATCACGGCGATAGGTGCGTTGTTTGAGCCAGTCGTCAAAGGTGATGCGGGTGGTGTGTACGGCTGCGATAAACCGTGCGGCATCGTCGGTATCAGCAACGTTGACGAGCATGTAGCCAAGCTTGCGGATTGCTTTATGTGCTGGGTGGATCGGGTTTTTACTGATATCGCTAAACGTGTTGCGTTGTACGTGGACTAGGCAGCGCTGGATGGCTACGTGGGGCCATTTACTCCGGATTGCTTTTAAGGCTCCTCCTGAGCCGTCAGTGGTGATGATTAGCGGTGGGGCGATCTTGTCGAGGAGTTTGAGGTACTCCGATGAGCTTTCCCGCAAACACCAGTGCCAGGCAATGACGTGTGTGTCCGTACATGCAACGAGCAGGCATTTCTTGTGGAAGTAGGTGCCGTCGATAAAGACTTGGTCGTAGACGCGATATGGGTCTGTCATGTTGGGCACGGTGATAAACCACAGCAGTTGAAACCATCTGGTTAAGGTGCGTCTGGTCACCTTGTGTCGTTGAGCGACGCGGTCTGCGGGTTCCCCGGAAAGGATCCAGTCGAGAAAGATGTTGAAGTGGCGTACATCGTTGGTGCGGGCGCGGGGGTTGATTGTGGATGCGTTGCAGTTCGGGCAGCGCCAGCGTTGTGTGCCTGCGGTTGTGGTTCCGTTTTTTATCAGTGTGTGGCCGCATAGTGGGCAAGACGGCCGGTTTGTGATTGCCATAGCAATTGGCCTTACCGCACCACGGTCGGAGCCTATACCACAGGTGTGGTGGTATTCGGTGTTGATTTCTCGAAACGGGCGAATGGAACTGTTTTGAAAACCATATCTGGTTGCTGGCCGAGGTCATCCCGGGAAACCGGATAGATTTACACACACAAAATGTCCCTTAAGCC
>NZ_MLCR01000008.1:0-1817 GCF_001875735.1 Corynebacterium sp. NML120713 | reverse complement strand
TGCCGTTGCGTTTCATTTCACCGCCGCAGTGGCAGCGTGGTTGGTTCTTCGACATTGCGACACCACACCACGCCGCGCATAGCACATCACGGCTGCCACACCGAGGATTTCCCGTCGGGGGCTAGATGTGATGTCCAGGGACGTTGTTCTGGCCCCCGCCCGTAATGACACCGTGCCGATTCAAGAAGTATCTGTCCAGACCGCTTGCCCTTGCCATTGAAGGCATGTTAGAGTTTGGGGCATGTCGAGTCCCGAATCAGACAGGTCAGGGGTTGTCGGTCACACCGCCAGCCCCTTGAACCACTAGTTACGACGCCCACGATCTGTGTGGGCGTATGTCTGGCGTACCCGGGGCGCTGGCCGTGGTGACAAGAAGAACCATTTCTTGATCTCACACCTCGGAGTACTCGATGCCTTTTGCCCTTTACATGCTTGCCCTGGCGGTCTTCGTCATGGGCACTTCAGAATTCATGCTCGCGGGATTGCTCCCCGCGATCGCGACCGAACTTGACGTCTCGGTCGGCACTGCGGGCCTGCTGACCTCCGCATTCGCAGTCGGTATGGTCGTCGGCGCGCCAGTGATGGCGGCATTCGCTCGCCGTTGGCCACCGCGGCTCACATTGATCGTTTGCCTTCTCGTGTTCGCGGGAAGCCACGTCATCGGAGCGATGACACCAGTGTTCTCTCTCCTGCTCATCACCCGGGTGCTCAGCGCTCTCGCAAACGCAGGATTCCTCGCCGTAGCACTGAGCACGGCCACTACCCTCGTGCCAGCGAACCAGAAGGGGCGTGCACTGTCGATCCTGCTCTCCGGCACGACGATCGCAACCGTCGTGGGCGTCCCCGCCGGGGCACTGCTCGGCACAGCGCTGGGCTGGCGAACGACGTTCTGGGCGATCGCCATCCTCTGTATTCCCGCGGCCGTTGGAGTCATTCGTGGCGTCACGAACAATGTTGGTCGGAGCGAGACTAGCGCGACCTCACCAAGGCTCCGTGTCGAGCTCAGCCAGTTGGCGACGCCGCGGCTCATCCTGGCCATGGCACTCGGAGCGCTGATCAACGGAGGGACCTTTGCGGCATTCACCTTCCTGGCACCCATCGTGACCGAGACCGCGGGCTTGGCCGAAGCGTGGGTGTCCGTCGCGCTGGTGATGTTCGGCATCGGATCGTTCCTTGGCGTCACGATCGCAGGACGACTATCAGATCAACGACCTGGCCTCGTGCTCGCAGTCGGCGGACCGCTATTGCTGACAGGCTGGATCGTGTTGGCAGTGGTCGCATCTCATCCCGTTGCGCTTATCGTCCTCGTCCTCGTTCAGGGATTCCTGTCGTTCGGCGTCGGCAGTACTCTGATCACGCGTGTGCTGTATGCAGCATCGGGTGCGCCAACGATGGGCGGTTCGTACGCAACCGCAGCATTGAATATCGGAGCTGCAGCGGGGCCCGTGCTTGGTGCGCTCGGGCTCGCGACCGGGCTGGGGCTGCTCGCGCCGGTTTGGGTCGCTTCGGTGCTGACAGCGATCGCTCTCGTCATCATGCTTCTCACCAGACGCGCGCTTACGAAGACCGCGGCGGAGGCCAATTGATGACCCATCCGAACGCTCTTCTCACTCCTCGTGCCCGTCTCCGGTTAGCTCGGCTGATTGTCGAAGACGGCTATCCGGCCACGATCGCCGCAAAGATGGGGTCGTTTGCGGGAGAGGGCGAAATCCTACGCTAAGGCTTTGGCCAACGATATTCTCCGGTAAGATTGATGTGTTCCCAGGGGATAGGAGAAGTCGCTTGATATCTAGTATGACGTCTGTCGCACCTGCTTG
>NZ_MLCR01000002.1:0-2051 GCF_001875735.1 Corynebacterium sp. NML120713 | reverse complement strand
CGCATCCGGGCCGCATCCAACCCAGGATTTTGAACCTTCAAGCTCACCGTATTCTCACCACGGTGAAGCTCAGGGTCACCTACAACAGCAACCTTCGCGCTGCCCTGCGCGGCCTCAGCTTGCTGCATCGCTTCCTGCTGGGCAGCCAATGCCTTGGCATCAACCTTGCTACCTGCAGCACCGATGGTGGAGTTGTAATCCTTACCAATCTTGCCGGTGTTGATCATCAAGTTGTCCCAGTCAGCTGGCACACGGTAGTCACCTTTGTAGCAGTCCATACCCGGCTGGTTGCACACCTCTGGCAGTGGCCCACCAGAGACAGATTCTTCATCCGAGTAGTTAAAGTGCGTGAACTGGTAGAGGTAGTTCATCACCGAGTAGTAGTTCGGCAGGTAATCCGACTGCGGGACCTCGTTGGCGAACTTCATCGAACCATTGTGGTTGAGCCCCAGCGTGTGGCCCAGCTCGTGCATGATCGTGTTGCGCAACTGATCATCAGTGCGCATGCGTTCATGCTTGGCAACATAAAACGAGTTATCCGCAACCAGGGCCAACCCGGTACCCCAGTGGCCACGCTGCATCTGATCACCAATGACACCAACCCGGAAGACTGCCGCACGAGCACCCAAAATGGTATCGATATTCTCGACCAGCTTCATACCCGGGATGGTGCCCTCAAAGTAGTACGGGGCATAGGCTTCAGTCTGCCCACCATGACGCGTCGGATAGTTTGCAATGTTGGTATACGTATCACCGGCATCGATGTGCAGGTTGACCCCGTACTGGTCGAAGCGGTCCACCAGCTGCTGCAAAATATCGCGGTGTGGGCGGTAGCTTGCCACCGACATCTGCGCACACATGGCAGCATCCGCACCAGGTGTGTCGCAGCCAGCCTGCTGCCACTGCGAGTTCATCCAATTAAGCTGCAGGAACAAATCCGGTCGCTCAGGATCAGCACCCCACTGTTCAAGTGGCATGATCGTACCGTCGCTTAGGGTCACCCCTTCGCGTTCCCACATATCCGGCAGACCGTCACCATCAGAATCAACAGCACTGTCCTGGGTTGCAACCTCCATGTGCATGGCAGCAGTCAACGTGTTGCCTGCATCAATGCGCTCAAACCAACGACCACGCTGGAAGCTTGCCCCTGCTGGATCCACAAACCCAACCTCACCGGCAGCCGTGGTGCGCTGGAACGCATCGGCTACACCAGACGAGGTTGCATTATCGAACGACACCGCAGTCTCATAGCCAAGCTGGGCCGGGGCAACAACAAACTTCCCATCATCATAGGAGCCGGAAAGCCCGACCTGGGAGTTAATCTGGTTCGTCAGATCCGCCTGCACAAACGCTGAAGCATCCTTGTTGTTGGTCACCCGCACAATGACATCGACGCGGTTGCCATCAAAGCGGTATTCACGCTCGACCGACACACCAGCCGCCTGGTCTTCACCGCGGTAGATGACCACCTGGGTGTTACCATCACGGTGCGTATCCACGTTAAGGCCAGATTCTAAATCCACTAATGCGCCATCGGCACGCAGGTCCACATACAGTGAGGACTCCTGGCTGCCAGCAATGGAGCGGGCATCCGTAAACTTCAACGTCGAAATACGACCCGGCTGTGTTACCGAGTTGTGAAAGACCGCACCCGGCCCGTCAGCGGTCACTGTGACCGACGAGTCAGCAACAGCCATCTCCGCGTGAGCAACCTGTGCACCATTAGCCGCAACGGCCAACACACACGCTGCTACGCATACCTTCCGTGCAATGCTGTTCATCATCGTTGTCACAATCCTTATACCTTCCATCACGCACCACCCAACCGGTGGAACATGAAACCCTTCGTTGTTCTGACCCCAAGTTTATGCACCCGAACTATACATGGCTAATCAACCCAAAACACGACAACAAAACAGGCAAAAACACGCCCACAAAACCCGGATTGTTCAACACATCTAGCCCCACAACCTGCACACATAGCTTAAAAAACACTCAGAAACCATCGCAGCAAACCCAACATGTTCAACAAACCCACCGACACCTGTCGA
>NZ_MLCR01000018.1:0-2453 GCF_001875735.1 Corynebacterium sp. NML120713 | reverse complement strand
CGCCTGAAGTGGTGGACCTTCCGGTCTACGGCAGGGAATCCCGATTCAACGAGCACTGTCCCGCCGTAGGCCCAGGCAGGACCTGGAATCCATATCCAAAAAAGCACACATTTTGTCGCTTAACCCGAAAATAATCAATATTGGAATTCTTGCCCATGTAGACGCTGGAAAGACGACCTTGACGGAGAGCCTGCTATATGCCAGCGGAGCCATTTCAGAACCGGGGAGCGTCGAAAAAGGGACAACGAGGACGGACACCATGTTTTTGGAGCGGCAGCGTGGGATTACCATTCAAGCGGCAGTCACTTCCTTCCAGTGGCACAGATGTAAAGTCAACATTGTGGATACGCCCGGCCACATGGATTTTTTGGCGGCGGTGTACCGCTCTTTGGCTGTTTTAGATGGGGCCATCTTGGTGATCTCCGCTAAAGATGGCGTGCAGGCCCAGACCCGTATTCTGTTCCATGCCCTGCGGAAAATGAACATTCCCACCGTTATCTTTATCAACAAGATCGACCAGGCTGGCGTTGATTTGCAGAGCGTGGTTCAGTCTGTTCGGGATAAGCTCTCCGCCGATATTATCATCAAGCAGACGGTGTCGCTGTCCCCGGAAATAGTCCTGGAGGAAAATACCGACATAGAAGCATGGGATGCGGTCATCGAAAATAACGATAAATTATTGGAAAAGTATATCGCAGGAGAACCAATCAGCCGGGAAAAACTTGTGCGGGAGGAACAGCGGCGGGTTCAAGACGCCTCCCTGTTCCCGGTCTATTATGGCAGCGCCAAAAAGGGCCTTGGCATTCAACCGTTGATGGATGCGGTGACAGGGCTGTTCCAACCGATTGGGGAACAGGGGAGCGCCGCCCTATGCGGCAGCGTTTTCAAGGTGGAGTATACAAATTGCGGCCAGCGGCGTGTCTATCTACGGCTATACAGCGGAACGCTGCGCCTGCGGGATACGGTGGCCCTGGCCGGGAGAGAAAAGCTGAAAATCACAGAGATGCGTATTCCATCCAAAGGGGAAATTGTTCGGACAGACACCGCTTATCCGGGTGAAATTGTTATCCTTCCCAGCGACAGCGTGAGGTTAAACGATGTATTAGGGGACCCAACCCGGCTCCCTCGTAAAAGGTGGCGTGAGGACCCCCTCCCCATGCTGCGGACGTCGATTGCGCCGAAAACGGCAGCGCAAAGAGAACGGCTGCTGGACGCTCTTACGCAACTTGCGGATACTGACCCGCTTTTGCGCTGCGAGGTGGATTCCATCACCCATGAGATCATTCTTTCTTTTTTGGGCCGGGTGCAGTTGGAGGTTGTTTCCGCTTTGCTGTCGGAAAAATACAAGCTTGAAACAGTGGTAAAGGAACCCACCGTCATTTATATGGAGCGGCCGCTCAAAGCAGCCAGCCACACCATCCATATCGAGGTGCCGCCCAACCCGTTTTGGGCATCCATCGGACTGTCTGTTACACCACTCCCGCTTGGCTCCGGTGTACAATACGAGAGCCGGGTTTCGCTGGGATACTTGAACCAGAGTTTTCAAAACGCTGTCAGGGATGGTATCCGTTACGGGCTGGAGCAGGGCTTGTTCGGCTGGAACGTAACGGACTGTAAGATTTGCTTTGAATACGGGCTTTATTACAGTCCGGTCAGCACGCCGGCGGACTTCCGCTCATTGGCCCCGATTGTATTGGAACAGGCATTGAAGGAATCAGGGACGCAACTGCTGGAACCTTATCTCTCCTTCACCCTCTATGCGCCCCGGGAATATCTTTCCAGGGCTTATCATGATGCACCGAAATACTGTGCCACCATCGAAACGGTCCAGGTAAAAAAGGATGAAGTTGTCTTTACTGGCGAGATTCCCGCCCGCTGTATACAGGCATACCGTACTGATCTGGCCTTTTACACCAACGGGCAGAGCGTATGCCTTACAGAACTGAAAGGGTATCAGGCCGCTGTCGGCAAGCCAGTCATCCAGCCCCGCCGTCCAAACAGCCGCCTGGACAAGGTGCGCTATATGTTTCAGAAGATAATGTAACGTCTTGCGCAATGCAAGCGTTCATTGCTGGCTATTGCGAAATATCATTGATAACCCTAGGTGGCAGGCTGGTTGTGGGCCAGAACCCGAAGGAGGTCCACACCCATGCCCCCACACGATATTCCCCCGCTGATCCCCAAGCCACCAGAGAAGGATTGGGCAGATTACAACACCGACCCCGACCCCGGCAGGACTCGTAAACGTCGGCGTGCAAGCCTGCCATCTGCACGCGATGTGCTGGCGTTGCCGACTGTCACCCTTGCACCCGGTGCCACGCTTTCCGATAGTGAGTTGGTCATGCCGGATGCTGCGGCAGTCGTGTTTATCCCCAACACTGAAGATCGCGGGATTGTCACCTATAGCGATACCCAGAAACAGCAGATGGTCAGGATCTATCACCAACTACCGT
>NZ_MLCR01000003.1:0-2946 GCF_001875735.1 Corynebacterium sp. NML120713 | reverse complement strand
GGCACTGTTGCAAATAGTCGGTGGTGATAAACTTATCATCCCCTTTTGCTGATGGAGCTGCACATGAACCCATTCAAAGGCCGGCATTTTCAGCGTGACATCATTCTGTGGGCCGTACGCTGGTACTGCAAATACGGCATCAGTTACCGTGAGCTGCAGGAGATGCTGGCTGAACGCGGAGTGAATGTCGATCACTCCACGATTTACCGCTGGGTTCAGCGTTATGCGCCTGAAATGGAAAAACGGCTGCGCTGGTACTGGCGTAACCCTTCCGATCTTTGCCCGTGGCACATGGATGAAACCTACGTGAAGGTCAATGGCCGCTGGGCGTATCTGTACCGGGCCGTCGACAGCCGGGGCCGCACTGTCGATTTTTATCTCTCCTCCCGTCGTAACAGCAAAGCTGCATACCGGTTTCTGGGTAAAATCCTCAACAACGTGAAGAAGTGGCAGATCCCACGATTCATCAACACGGATAAAGCGCCCGCCTATGGTCGCGCGCTTGCTCTGCTCAAACGCGAAGGCCGGTGCCCGTCTGACGTTGAACACCGACAGATTAAGTACCGGAACAACGTGATTGAATGCGATCATGGCAAACTGAAACGGATAATCGGCGCCACGCTGGGATTTAAATCCATGAAGACGGCTTACGCCACCATCAAAGGTATTGAGGTGATGCGTGCACTACGCAAAGGCCAGGCCTCAGCATTTTATTATGGTGATCCCCTGGGCGAAATGCGCCTGGTAAGCAGAGTTTTTGAAATGTAAGGCCTTTGAATAAGACAAAAGGCTGCCTCATCGCTAACTTTGCAACAGTGCCCGCTCAGATCGACACCACGACTGCGTCCGGTCGCATGGTGTTCGGAATCTTCGCCACCTTGGCCGAGTTCGAGCGGGATCTGATCCGAGAGCGCACCATGGCGGGTCTCGCCTCCGCGAGAGCGCGCGGTCGCAAGGGCGGACGAAAATTCGCGCTCACCAAAGCTCAGGTGCGTCTCGCGCAAGCCGCCATGGCCCAGCGCGATACTTCAGTTTCCGATCTCTGCAAGGAACTCGGCATCGAGCGCGTCACTCTCTACCGATATGTCGGTCCCAAAGGCGAGCTCAGAGACCATGGAAAGCATGTTCTCGGACTTACGTAGCAACTCGTTTCTTTTCGCAGGTTGAGCCACCTCCGCGCTTCATCAGAAAACTGAAGGAACCTCCATTGAATCGAACTAATATTTTTTTTGGTGAATCGCATTCTGACTGGTTGCCTGTCAGAGGCGGAGAATCTGGTGATTTTGTTTTTCGACGTGGTGACGGGCATGCCTTCGCGAAAATCGCACCTGCTTCCCGCCGCGGTGAGCTCGCTGGAGAGCGTGACCGCCTCATTTGGCTCAAAGGTCGAGGTGTGGCTTGCCCCGAGGTGATCAACTGGCAGGAGGAACAGGAGGGTGCATGCTTGGTGATAACGGCAATTCCGGGAGTACCGGCGGCTGATCTGTCTGGAGCGGATTTGCTCAAAGCGTGGCCGTCAATGGGGCAGCAACTTGGCGCTGTTCACAGCCTATCGGTTGATCAATGTCCGTTTGAGCGCAGGCTGTCGCGAATGTTCGGACGCGCCGTTGATGTGGTGTCCCGCAATGCCGTCAATCCCGACTTCTTACCGGACGAGGACAAGAGTACGCCGCAGCTCGATCTTTTGGCTCGTGTCGAACGAGAGCTACCGGTGCGGCTCGACCAAGAGCGCACCGATATGGTTGTTTGCCATGGTGATCCCTGCATGCCGAACTTCATGGTGGACCCTAAAACTCTTCAATGCACGGGTCTGATCGACCTTGGGCGGCTCGGAACAGCAGATCGCTATGCCGATTTGGCACTCATGATTGCTAACGCCGAAGAGAACTGGGCAGCGCCAGATGAAGCAGAGCGCGCCTTCGCTGTCCTATTCAATGTATTGGGGATCGAAGCCCCCGACCGCGAACGCCTTGCCTTCTATCTGCGATTGGACCCTCTGACTTGGGGTTGATGTTCATGCCGCCTGTTTTTCCTGCTCATTGGCACGTTTCGCAACCTGTTCTCATTGCGGACACCTTTTCCAGCCTCGTTTGGAAAGTTTCATTGCCAGACGGGACTCCTGCAATCGTCAAGGGATTGAAACCTATAGAAGACATTGCTGATGAACTGCGCGGGGCCGACTATCTGGTATGGCGCAATGGGAGGGGAGCAGTCCGGTTGCTCGGTCGTGAGAACAATCTGATGTTGCTCGAATATGCCGGGGAGCGAATGCTCTCTCACATCGTTGCCGAGCACGGCGACTACCAGGCGACCGAAATTGCAGCGGAACTAATGGCGAAGCTGTATGCCGCATCTGAGGAACCCCTGCCTTCTGCCCTTCTCCCGATCCGGGATCGCTTTGCAGCTTTGTTTCAGCGGGCGCGCGATGATCAAAACGCAGGTTGTCAAACTGACTACGTCCACGCGGCGATTATAGCCGATCAAATGATGAGCAATGCCTCGGAACTGCGTGGGCTACATGGCGATCTGCATCATGAAAACATCATGTTCTCCAGTCGCGGCTGGCTGGTGATAGATCCCGTCGGTCTGGTCGGTGAAGTGGGCTTTGGCGCCGCCAATATGTTCTACGATCCGGCTGACAGAGACGACCTTTGTCTCGATCCTAGACGCATTGCACAGATGGCGGACGCATTCTCTCGTGCGCTGGACGTCGATCCGCGTCGCCTGCTCGACCAGGCGTACGCTTATGGGTGCCTTTCCGCAGCTTGGAACGCGGATGGAGAAGAGGAGCAACGCGATCTAGCTATCGCGGCCGCGATCAAGCAGGTGCGACAGACGTCATACTAGATATCAAGCGACTTCTCCTATCCCCTGGGAACACATCAATCTTACCGGAGAATATCGTTGGCCAAAGCCTTAGCGTAGGATTTCGCCCTCTCCCGCAAA
>NZ_MLCR01000004.1:0-5712 GCF_001875735.1 Corynebacterium sp. NML120713 | reverse complement strand
TTGGGTGTGCGGTTGTTGTTTGAGAACTCGATAGTGTGCCAATGTACTTTTTATTTTTTTGATTGCATTGACTTTTGGTTGCGTGCTGTGTGCCATGTTTTGGTGTGTGCCGGCGGTGATGCTTGAACCTATGATTGGGTGTCACTGGTTACTGGTACAAGTTTTACACGGTTATGTTGACTGTTTGGTTGATGTGGTTGTGACTGGTCCTGTTTTGCCCCGTCGGGTTGGGACCGGTTGTTTGTACTTTACAGTTTTTGTAATTTTAGGATTTTGCCAGACACTGACTGTTGTTGGTGGTTGGTTTGTTTTTGGTTAGGTTTTGGGCTTTTCACGGCCTTGTTTCTTTCTGAAATAGTTTTTGTGGAGAGTTTGATCCTGGCTCAGGATGAACGCTGGCGGCGTGCTTAACACATGCAAGTCGAACGGAAAGGCCAGTGCTTGCACTGGTACTCGAGTGGCGAACGGGTGAGTAACACGTGGGTGATCTGCCCTGTACTTCGGGATAAGCTTGGGAAACTGGGTCTAATACCGGATAGGACAACTTTTTGGATATTGTTGTGGAAAGCTTTTGCGGTATGGGATGAGCTCGCGGCCTATCAGCTTGTTGGTGGGGTAATGGCCTACCAAGGCGTCGACGGGTAGCCGGCCTGAGAGGGTGTACGGCCACATTGGGACTGAGATACGGCCCAGACTCCTACGGGAGGCAGCAGTGGGGAATATTGCACAATGGGCGCAAGCCTGATGCAGCGACGCCGCGTGGGGGATGAAGGCCTTCGGGTTGTAAACTCCTTTCGCTAGGGACGAAGCTTTTTGTGACGGTACCTGGAGAAGAAGCACCGGCTAACTACGTGCCAGCAGCCGCGGTAATACGTAGGGTGCGAGCGTTGTCCGGAATTACTGGGCGTAAAGAGCTCGTAGGTGGTTTGTCGCGTCGTTTGTGTAAGTCCACAGCTTAACTGTGGGACTGCAGGCGATACGGGCATAACTTGAGTGCTGTAGGGGAGACTGGAATTCCTGGTGTAGCGGTGAAATGCGCAGATATCAGGAGGAACACCGATGGCGAAGGCAGGTCTCTGGGCAGTAACTGACGCTGAGGAGCGAAAGCATGGGTAGCGAACAGGATTAGATACCCTGGTAGTCCATGCCGTAAACGGTGGGCGCTAGGTGTGAGTCCCTTCCACGGGATTTGTGCCGTAGCTAACGCATTAAGCGCCCCGCCTGGGGAGTACGGCCGCAAGGCTAAAACTCAAAGGAATTGACGGGGGCCCGCACAAGCGGCGGAGCATGTGGATTAATTCGATGCAACGCGAAGAACCTTACCTGGGCTTGACATGTAGCGGATCGCCGCAGAGATGTGGTTTCCCTTGTGGTCGCTATACAGGTGGTGCATGGTTGTCGTCAGCTCGTGTCGTGAGATGTTGGGTTAAGTCCCGCAACGAGCGCAACCCTTGTCTTATGTTGCCAGCACGTAATGGTGGGGACTCATGAGAGACTGCCGGGGTTAACTCGGAGGAAGGTGGGGATGACGTCAAATCATCATGCCCCTTATGTCCAGGGCTTCACACATGCTACAATGGTCGGTACAGCGCGTTTGCTACCTTGTGAGGGGATGCTAATCGCACAAAGCCGGCCTTAGTTCGGATTGGGGTCTGCAACTCGACCCCATGAAGTCGGAGTCGCTAGTAATCGCAGATCAGCAACGCTGCGGTGAATACGTTCCCGGGCCTTGTACACACCGCCCGTCACGTCATGAAAGTTGGTAACACCCGAAGCCAGTGGCCTGTCATGGGAGCTGTCGAAGGTGGGATCGGCGATTGGGACGAAGTCGTAACAAGGTAGCCGTACCGGAAGGTGCGGCTGGATCACCTCCTTTCTAAGGAGTTTATTTTTTGTTGGCTCACAGTTGTGGGCTTGTTTGTTGGTTGAGTCACCGTGGGTGTGGCTGCCAATTTGTTGTTTCCGGGTGGAGACACACCAGTCACAGACTGTCATGCATTCGTGTGGTGGTTGTGGTTGTGGTTGCAGTGTGACCGGGTTATGTAGTCAAAAAGAAGTAATCATTATTGTGTGTTGGTGCACTGTTGGGTGTCTGAGGCAGCAGTTGTGTTGTCTTGAATGATTCCGCGTGTTGATCACTGACTTGTTTGGTTGGTGGTTGGTGTGTGGGGTGTGTTGTGTGAGAACTGTATAGTGGACGCGAGCATCTTTATTCTTGTGGAAGAATTTTTTGATTGTAAGTTTGCCTAACAACAAGTGATTGTCATGCTGTTTGTGTGTGGTGGTTGTTTGTTGTTTGTTTGTTGTGTGTTTTTGTTTTGTTACAAGGGCGTACGGTGGATGCCTTGGCATGCTTAGCCGATGAAGGACGTGTGAGGCTGCGTTATGCCTCGGGGAGTTGCCAACAAAGCGTTGATCCGAGGATGTCCGAATGGGGAAACCTGGCACTTGTTATGGAGTGTTACCTGCAGATGAATGTATAGTCTGTGTGGGGGTTACGCGGGGAAGTGAAACATCTCAGTACCCGTAGGAGAAGAAAACAATTGTGATTCTGCTAGTAGTGGCGAGCGAACGTGGATGAGGCTAAACCATGCGTGTGTGATACCTGGCAGGGGTTGCGCGTGTGGTGTTGTGGGCGATGATTGTGGGTATGCTGCCATGTACCCCTATGATGCGGCGTGTTAGCGGAAGTCACCTGGGATGGTGTGCCGGAGAGGGTGAGAGCCCCTGTACGTGAAGGCGTGTCGTGTTGTGGTGATTGTTTGCCCGAGTAGCAGCGGGCTCGTGGAATCTGCTGTGAATCTGCCGGGACCACCCGGTAAGCCTAAATACTAAGTGTGACCGATAGTGAATAAGTACCGTGAGGGAATGGTGAAAAGTACCCCGGGAGGGGAGTGAAAGAGTTCCTGAAACCGTGCGCTTACAATCCGTCAGAGCACCGCGTGTGTGTGATGGCGTGCCTTTTGAAGAATGAGCCTGCGAGTCAGCGGCATGTCGCGAGGTTAACCCGTGTGGGGTAGTCGTAGCGAAAGCGAATCCTAATTGGGTGTTGTAAGTGGCATGTCCTGGACCCGAAGCGGGGTGATCTACCCATGGCCAGTGTGAAGCAGCTGTAAGAGGTTGTGGAGGCGCGAACCCACTTAGGTTGAAAACTGAGGGGATGAGTTGTGGGTAGGGGTGAAAGGCCAATCAAACTCCGTGATAGCTGGTTCTCCCCGAAATGCATTTAGGTGCAGCGTTATAGTAGTTTGCCGGAGGTAGAGCTACTGGTTGGTTGAGCGGGACTATCATCTTAGCAACATCAGCCAAACTCCGAATGCCGGTCAAGTGTTCTATAGCAGTGAGACTGTGGGGGATAAGCTTCATAGTCGAGAGGGAAACAGCCCAGATCGCCGGTTAAGGCCCCTAAGGGTGTACTAAGTGGAAAAGGATGTGGGATCGCGAAGACAGCCAGGAGGTTGGCTTAGAAGCAGCCATCCTTGAAAGAGTGCGTAATAGCTCACTGGTCGAGTGGTTCTGCGCCGACAATGTAGTGGGGCTCAAGTACACCGCCGAAGCCGCGGCATAGTTTTTACTATGGGTAGGGGAGCGTCGTGCATGGGGTGAAGCCATACTGTAAGGGGTGGTGGACTGTGTGCGAGTGAGAATGCAGGCATGAGTAACGAGAGATACGTGAGAATCGTATCCGCTGGATGACTAAGGGTTCCTGGGTCAAGTTCGTCTTCCCAGGGTGAGTCGGGTCCTAAGGCGAGGCCGACAGGCGTAGTCGATGGTCAACGGGTTGATATTCCCGTACCCGTATGCATGCGACAAAGAGTGAAGCGGTGATACTAACCACCCTGAACTGGCAACATGCGCATCCTTTTGGGTGTGTGGTTGTTGGTGATGCGTGGGGCCTGATCCGTGGTAGTTCAGTGATGGGGTGACGCAGTCAGGTAGCCGCGCCAAGTGTTGGATATTCTTGGTGTAAGCGTGTGGCACGTCGACTTGTGAAATGCGGTCGATATTTTGTGTGAGGCGTGATGCGTAGCCCAATTGTTGGGTGATGGTGGTGATCCTTTGCTGTCGAGAAAAGCCTCTAGCGATGTATGTGTATGGCCCGTACCCGAAACCGACACAGGTGGTCAGGTAGAGAATACTAAAGCGGTCGGGTGAACTGTGGTTAAGGAATTCGGCAAATTGCCCCCGTAACTTCGGGAGAAGGGGGGCCCTTGCTGGTTGCATGCCTTTTTCGGTGTGTTGCTGGTGGGGGTCGCAGAGAATAGAGGGGAGCGACTGTTTATCAAAAACACAGGTCCGTGCGAAGACGGTTAAGTTGATGTATACGGACTGACGCCTGCCCGGTGCTGGAAGGTTAAGAGGACCTGTTAGGACTCATGTCCGAAGCGGAGAATTTAAGCCCCAGTAAACGGCGGTGGTAACTATAACCATCCTAAGGTAGCGAAATTCCTTGTCGGGTAAGTTCCGACCTGCACGAATGGCGTAACGACTCCCCTGCTGTCTCAACCACAGGCCCGGTGAAATTGCAGTACGAGTAAAGATGCTCGTTTCGCGCGGCAGGACGAAAAGACCCCGGGACCTTCACTATAGCTTGGTATTGGTATTCGGTGCGGTTTGTGTAGGATAGGTGGGAGACTGTGAAGTGGTCACGCTAGTGATTATGGAGTCGTTGTTGAAATACCACTCTGACCGTAGTGGATGTCTAACCTTGGCCCATGATCTGGGTTGGGGACAGTGCCTGGTGGGTAGTTTAACTGGGGCGGTTGCCTCCCAAAATGTAACGGAGGCGCCCAAAGGTTCCCTCAGCCTGGTTGGCAATCAGGTGGTGAGTGTAAGTGCACAAGGGAGCTTGACTGTGAGACTTACAAGTCGAGCAGGGACGAAAGTCGGGACTAGTGATCCGGCACCTACTTGTGGATGTGGTGTCGCTCAACGGATAAAAGGTACCCCGGGGATAACAGGCTGATCTTCCCCAAGAGTCCATATCGACGGGATGGTTTGGCACCTCGATGTCGGCTCGTCGCATCCTGGGGCTGGAGTAGGTCCCAAGGGTTGGGCTGTTCGCCCATTAAAGCGGCACGCGAGCTGGGTTCAGAACGTCGTGAGACAGTTCGGTCTCTATCCGCCGCGCGCGTTGAAACTTGAAGAAGGCTGTCCCTAGTACGAGAGGACCGGGACGGACGTACCTCTGGTGTGCCAGTTGTTCCGCCAGGAGCAGGGCTGGTTGGCTACGTACGGGAGGGATAACCGCTGAAAGCATCTAAGCGGGAAGCCTGTTTTGAGATGAGGTTTCGTTTGAGGTTCCCTAGAGATGATGGGGTTGATAGGCCGGATCTGGTAGCACTGTGAGGTGTGTAAGGTGACTGGTACTAATTTACGCCGAGACTAAAACAAACACACACATGTTGGTGTTGGTTATGGTCAAATTAATGAGTGTTCTTCCGCGAGAAGAAAAAGAGTGTTTGCGTCCACTGTGCAGTGTCTGGCATGACATGCCTGTGCTGATTATTTGAATATTGTCGTTGTTATCAACAGTATTGTGTTGGCACGATTTTTTGGTCGTGTCGGTGGTTGATGGCGGCGGGGAAACGCCCGGTCCCTTTCCGAACCCGGTTAGCTAAGCCCGCCCGCGCTGATGGTACTGCACCTGGGAGGGTGTGGGAGAGTAGGTTACCGCCGGCCTATAACTTCATTTTCTTGTGTGTGGTGGGT
>NZ_MLCR01000030.1:0-15142 GCF_001875735.1 Corynebacterium sp. NML120713 | reverse complement strand
GAAACGCCCGGTCCCTTTCCGAACCCGGTTAGCTAAGCCCGCCCGCGCTGATGGTACTGCACCTGGGAGGGTGTGGGAGAGTAGGTTACCGCCGGCCTATAACTTCATTTTCTTGTGTGTGGTGGGTTCCATTATTCCCGTTGTTGGGGGTGGTGGTACCCACCACACTCTTTTTTGTGCACCCCCACACAACAAACAAACAGGGATGGTTGTGTGTGGGTGGTGACCGATTCTGGCCAACAGAGACACCACACAAAAGTATTTGCAGCGCTTGGTAATCGTCTAAAATGCCGCGTTCCCGCGCATAACGCCTAGCCCTGCGAATGCAACGCCGACGGCGAGCGTCCACAACAGATACTTTGCGCATCGTGCGTACCTGCGCTCTTTGAGCAGCATTCCTGCTTCTTTGGCGAGCGTTGACCATGTAGAGAGCGCACCAGCAAACCCCGTTCCAATGAACACCGCCCACAAAGGCGCCATTGCGACTGTAAATCCGAGGACCATGGATGCAGCAGCGTTGGCAGTGAAGGTGCCCTTGCGCGGTGGGAGGGCGGAACTAATCCACCACCGTGCGGCGCCGCCTAACGTGCCGCCAAAGAACACTGCAGGGATAGCAATTGGGTCAATAAACACTATCGATCACCTGCCTCCTTGCGATCACGCATGGTGTCGCCAGCCCACCAGCCAGCGATGCAGAAGACAACACTGGAGAGTACGTAGATGAACGCAGTGATTGCAGTCGTTTGCGATGCGGCGACGGTGAGGGCGGAGAACGTCGTGAAGCCTCCGAGGAAACCTGTGCCGAGTAATGGGCCTGGTCGGAAGTAACCCATTGCGTAGCTGCCTAAGACGTTGATGCCAAGCGTGACCAGAAAAGCGTAATGCGGTGCTGCAGGCAGCACCGCAAGGAGTCCCGCTGTAAGCACGTAGCGTGTAAGTGCTCCCGTGCCAGCTCCGACGCCTACCGCGAGGGGCTCATTCGACTCAATGTTTTGTAATTGCACACCAGAAGTCTACTAGTGCGCTTACTCCCAATTCATGCCTTGCTGCTTTACAAATACTGCAACCTCCTCGGGGCTACGGCGAAGCTTCGGATCGAATTTGAGGTACTCGCGAGTCTCACGGGCGACGAGCCCGGAAAGCAGCAGTAGGCCGATGAGATTCGGGATTGCCATGAGGCCGTTCGCCAGGTCGGAGAACGTCCATACGAGTTCGAGGTGCGTGGTGGCGCCGAGGAACGCTACGGAGGTAAAGAACATCTTGTATGGCAATGAAGCCCACTGGCCGAAGAGAGCGGTTGCGGCGCGTTCGCCGTAGTAGGACCAGCCCAGGATCGTAGAGAATGCGAAGAAGATGAGGGAAACGGAGACGATGTCGCCGCCCCAGGTGCCTGGCAGGACCGTCGAGAAGCCGCGTGCGGTCATGACTGCTGCCTCGTCGCGTCCCATGTCCCAGGTCCCGGAGGTTACGATGACAAGGCCGGTGATGGTAACAACGATCAGGGTGTCAATGAACGTCTGGGTCATGGATACCAGCGCTTGGCGGGTGGGGTGCTGGGTCTTCGCTGCCGCAGCGGCGATTGCTGCGGAGCCCATGCCGGACTCGTTGGAGAAGATGCCGCGGGCAACACCGAACTGGATTGCCATCATGATGGTGGAGCCGACGAAGCCACCGGTCGCGGCTGAGCCGGTGAACGCGTCGTGGAAGATGAGAGAGATAGCTGCAGGGATCTGGTCTGCCATCAAAGCGAGTGCGACGATGCCGCCACCGACGTAGAGAACAATCATCAGGGGGACGAATGCTGCGGTGATCTTGCCGATGCCTTCAATACCACCCAAGATGGCTGCGCCGACGCCAATGAAGATCAGGATGCCGGAGACAGTAGGTTCGATGCCGAATGCTTCCTGCATGCCTGCAGCGATGGAATTGCCTTGAGTGAGGTTACCGATGCCGAAAGACGCGAAGATAGTAAAGAGCATGAACGCGACCGCGAGCACGGACCCCAGCGGGCCCGGGATTCCGCGGCGGAGGTACTCGTGTGGTCCGCCTTGTTGGCGTCCTTTGTCGTCGGTGGTGCGGAAGCGGACGCCGAGGTAGGCCTCGGAGTATTTCGACGCCATACCGACGATGCCTGTGACCCAGATCCAGAGCAGGGAGCCCGGCCCACCGATCGAGATCGCGGTGGCTACGCCGACGATGTTGCCGGTGCCGACTGTTGCGGCGAGGGCCGTCGTTAAGGCCTGGTAGTTGCTGATGTCGCCGGAGCCTTCTTCATTCTTATCGACGAACGCGTGGCGGGTCGCGCGACCGAGCGTGCGGAACTGGATGCCACCCATTCGGACGGTCAGGAAGAGGCCCGTGCCGAGCAGCAGCGGGATGAGCAGGAATGGGCCCCAGACGAACGAGGCAATCGTACCGAGGGTTTCGTTGAGTTGCGCAGCCATCGTGATCCTTTCGCAATAGGGTGTGGGCCAGGTTACCTTTCTCCCGATAACGTGATTGAGATAATAGACACATAACCTTCCGTGTGTACACGGTTTGTACGATTTTTCTGGCGGAAGTTTCCAAAAAAGGGAAAGATGGGTGTGAACGTATTCGAAAGGATGTTGTCGTATGGCTCATGAACGTGCTGGCCAGATTGCCCGCCCGGAAGATTTGATCGATATCGCGTCGTTGGTGACTGCTTACTACACCCGTGATGTAGACCCGCACAATCCTGACCAGCAGGTGGTGTTTGGTACCTCTGGTCACCGTGGTTCTTCGCTGGATAACGCGTTTAATGAGGTGCATATTCTGGCGACCACGCAGGCGATTGTCGACTACCGTCGTGAGCAAAACATTGGCGGTCCGGTCTTCATCGGGCGCGATACGCACGCGTTGTCTGAGCCGGCGATGGTCTCCGCGCTTGAGGTGCTGTTTGGCAATGGGGTTGAGGTGCTTGTTGACGCCGCTGGGCGTTACACACCGACTCCGGCGGTGTCGCACGCAATCTTGTCGCACAACGCGAAGCTTTCTGGCGGGGTCACGGGTACTGATCCGAAGCGCGCGGACGGCATTGTGATTACGCCGTCGCACAATCCCCCGCGTGATGGTGGTTTCAAGTACAACCCGCCGTCGGGTGGTCCGGCTGACACGGACGCGACTGACTGGATTGCGAAGCGGGCGAACGAGTACATCGCAAACGGTTTGGAGGGCGTGAAGCGCTCCGCGGCGTCTGGTGTGCTCGATGAGCGTGCGCAGCGCTACGACTACCTGAATAACTACATCAATGACTTGCCGAACGTCGTCGACATTGCGGCGATTCGTGAATCCGGTCTGAGCATCGGCGCAGATCCGATGGGCGGAGCGAGCGTCGATTATTGGGGTGCAATCGCTGAGAAGCACGGCCTGAATATGACCGTGGTGAACCCGGAGGTCGATCCGACCTGGCGTTTCATGACGCTCGACACTGATGGCAAGATTCGCATGGACTGCTCCTCGCCGGACTCGATGGCGTCGCTGGTGCACAATCGTGACAAGTATGACATCGCTACCGGCAACGACGCTGACTCGGACCGCCACGGGATCGTCACGCCGGACGCCGGCCTGATGAACCCGAACCACTACCTCGCCGTCGCGATTGAGTACCTGTTCTCACATCGCGAGGGCTGGGCGGACAACACCGCGGTTGGCAAGACGCTGGTGTCCTCGTCGATGATTGACCGCGTTGTGGCGTCGCTCGGGCGCACGCTCGTTGAGGTCCCGGTTGGCTTTAAGTGGTTCGTGCCAGGGCTTATCGACGGCACCGTTGGTTTCGGCGGCGAAGAATCCGCGGGTGCGTCCTTCCTGCGGAAGGATGGCACGGTGTGGTCGACTGATAAGGACGGCCTGATTCTGGATCTGCTCGCGGCGGAGATTACAGCTGTGACGGGGAAGACGCCGTCGCAACGCTACGCTGAGCTCGCTGAGAAGTTCGGCTCCCCGGCATACGCTCGTATCGATGCTCCGGCGAACCGCGAGCAGAAGGCGACGCTGAAGGCGCTCTCCCCGGAGCAAGTCACCGCGACCGAGCTGGCTGGTGAACCAATCACCGCGAAGCTGACCGAGGCACCAGGCAACGGTGCACCGATTGGCGGCCTGAAGGTCACCACGGAAAACGCCTGGTTCGCGGCGCGACCATCGGGTACGGAGGACAAGTACAAGATTTACGCCGAGAGTTTCAAGGGCAAGGAGCATTTGGCGCAGGTGCAGCAGGCTGCGAAGGAGCTTGTTGCGCAGGTGCTCGGATAGAATGACCAATCGTGACTGAGACACACGAGACCAAACAGGCAAGAGGCAAGCTGCTGGAAATCGCGTCGGCTGCGGCGCGATTTGGGCTGGCGGCTGTGTGGATTGTCGCCGGGTGGACGAAGATCGGCGCCCACATGGAAGTGGCGCAAAATATCATTGCGTACGAGATTTTCACCCATGAGTGGTCGAATATTTTGGCGCAGTGGATCGGACCGTTGGAGCTCGCCGGTGGGCTGCTCCTGCTGGCTGGCATCAAGCTGCGCGAATGCGGCTGGGTCTCGATCGGGGTCCTGGTGTTGTTCATCATCGGGATGTACTCGGCGTGGTCGCGAGGGCTGGTCATCGACTGTGGGTGCTTTGGCCCGCAGCCGTCAGATGAGGGCACGAACCTCATTGAGACGATCCTGCGTGACTTTGTCTTGATCGCGGCGACCTTGTTCATGATTTATGTGCCGTACAAGAAGTTTGCGATTTATCCATAGCCTCATCCAGCGATTAAGCTGTTGGGCAATTTCCAACGTCAAGGAGTAAATACGTGACTACCCGTAAGGTGAAGAACCCGAACGAGAAGAACGGTGCAGGGTTCATCTGGGCAATCGTTGCAGTGATCGCGATCGCGGCGCTTGTGATCGGCCTGATTTTCGTCAACGGCAAGAAGGGCCGCGAGGCAGCCATGGCCGAGAACATGATTGACACCACTGGCATCACTGTGAGCTGGAACGAGGACGACCACTTCATTCGCCTCGCAGCCGAAGGTGTCGACGACGCGCCGATGGCAGAGCTCTACGAGGACTTTTCGTGCCCACACTGTGCAGATCTGGCGGTAGCGACGGATGAGCAGATGCTCGAGAAGCTGCGTGAGGGCAAGATCGAAGTTGAGCTGCGCCCGATGGTGACGCTCGATGGCCTGACCAATGGCCACTCCACGATGGGGCTGGCTGCGGAGCTGGCACTCGTCGCTAATGATGAGCCGGCGGCGATGATGAACCTCCGCGACCACCTGATGGTGAATCAGAGGGACGTGTACTCGAAGGTGACCGACGACGACCTCGCTGACCTGGCCCGCGACTACGGCGCGAGCGACAAGGCGGTACAGGACATCCGCGATAAGACCTATTACGATGCGGCGCGCGCAATGTCGAACGGCAACATGAAGCTGCAGGAAGAGCGCGCCGGTGAGGCGTGGACTCCGCGCGTCATGGTTGACGGCAAGGACGTTGAAGGCGAGATCGACAACTGGGTCGATACCGTCGCGAACAGCTAATTGTATGTCCGCGTGGGGCCTGGCTGCATGATTTGTGGCCAGGCTCTCTCCACGTGTATGGTGATGAAAGCTCGAAAGAGTTCAAGGGGCTATGGCGCAGTTGGTAGCGCACCACACTGGCAGTGTGGGGGTCACGGGTTCGAATCCCGTTAGCTCCACAAGAGAAGAAACTCCCCATTGGTTTGATTGCAAAACCGATGGGGAGCTTTTTGCTGTTATGAAAGGTAACTGGTCCCCCGATTGAGGGTGTGAGGTTGTATTTCTGCGAAATTTACAGTGATGCAGATTACTTCAGAACTTAATCGTGACTGAATTGTGTCTGAGTCATGCTAGCTTAAGGAATGGTCATATTTTTCCATCTTGATGCTGTTTTGGTCTAGGAGGGCCAATGAAATCACCAACATATAAGAGCATCTTGGGGTTCTTGCTGACATTCCTATTGGTGTTTACGGGAGGTACTGCGCCGGATGCGCGAGCCTTCCAAAACGCTGATGTAATGTACCTGACCTTCACCCCGGATCCTGCGGTTGAAAAGCCGCTTACCACCTACCGTGTGGATTACTGGGCGCAGGGCTATAACAAGCAGCGGCAGATGTTCTCAAGTGTCTTGCCTAATGGCGACCTGTACGCGACTATCGCAACAGACGAACACCCCTTAAATTTCCAGGTGTATCGTACAGATACGCTTTCGCTCCAGCAGGACGAGCAGGAAAACCGCATATGGGAGTCCGCAGTCTTTGAGGGCGTACAGACCGGTAACTCGGTGTATGCAAAGGCAGACGCATGCTCCTTCAGCTATAAGCCCGATGGGCCGTTCCGCACTGGAGCGCAGTGCGCATTGCAGGTGAGCTTCACCCCTGATCCTGCTGTCCCAGAAAGCGAGTACAACCTTTGGGTTTGGTACGGAGAGAATGACGGAACGTCAGTTCCCTTTACTGGAAAGAATGGGGCTGGGCAGCTTACTGCGGAAATCCCGACCGTTGCTGGGCACGACAAGGTCAACTTGATTGTGCGTCGCTCGACTGCAGAGCAGGAGTGGGCGTGGCAATCGAAGGATCTGCGCGATATCCCCACAACGGGACATGTAACTATTGGCACCGACAGCAGCTACGAGTTCATTCCTGCAGAGGAACCGAATGGGTTGCCAACGAAGGTTTCGCTCACCGTGCACTATGTGCGGCACGACAACAACTACGAAAACTGGAATGTGTGGACCTGGTTGCCGGATGAGGGTGGGCATAGGGTAGATTTCACGGATGATCACACTGCTACCATCACGCACGAAAACCCCAAGGGGATCGAGAAAGTTGGTCTTGTAGTGCGGCGCTCGGATCCTGGTAATGAGTGGGCGTCGAAGAATAGTCCTGATGACCTTTATGTTTCGGACTTCCCGGATGGAAAAGCCGAAATCTGGCTAGTTGAGGGTGACTCCACGATTTATTACTCTAAGGACGACGTGCCACCGGCGCCTGAGAACAAGTGCTCTGCGTTGCATTCGAAAGAGTTCAACGAGAAGTATTTTTACGACGGCGAGCTCGGTGCGATCTACAGCCCGGATAAGACCACGTTTAGGGTCTGGGCACCAACGGCAAAGTCGGTAGAATTCGTGAACTACTCCGACAACGCTGCTGTAACTCCGATGACGCAGGGCGAGCGTGGAACCTGGGAGCTCACCATCGATGGTGACCAGCAAGGACTGGAGTACCGTTACCGCCTGGCGTTCGACGACGGAACAGTCAACGAAGCTGTCGACCCGTACGCGCGGGCGGTGACAGCGAACGGAACACGCACCGTAGTCATCGATGCGGAGAAGACTGTCCCCAACAACTGGGACGGTAAGCGGATGGCACCTTTCTCTTCGATGAAAGACGCCATCATTTACGAGGCGCATGTGCGTGACCTGACCATCGGGCTTGACAATGGCATCACAAATAAGGGGAAGTTCCTGGGGCTGACCGAAGCCGGGACCAAGACGCAGGCGGGTAACCTGTCCGGCTTGGATTACCTGAAGTCCCTGGGCGTCACCCACGTGCAGCTGCTGCCGATTTACGACTTTGGGTCCGTGGATGAGACCGGCGACTTGTCGTTTAACGCACAGTACAACTGGGGCTACGACCCACAGAATTACAACGTTCCTGAGGGCTCCTATTCGACGGACCCCCAGGACCCAACCGCGCGCATTGTGGAGCTGAAGTCCATGATCTCAACGCTGCACGACAACGATATTCGGGTCATTATGGACGTGGTGTACAACCACGTATACACCCCGGAGGACTCGCCACTGCAGCAGACGGTTCCCAACTACTTCTTCCGGATGGATTCTAACTGTAACTTCTTTGACGGGACCGGCGTCGGCAATGAAACTGCTTCAGAGCAGCTGATGATGCGCAAGTACATCGTTGACTCTGTGACGTACTGGGCAAAGAACTATGGAATCGATGGGTTCCGTTTCGACCTTATGGGGATCCATGACGTTGAGACGATGAACGCCGTGCGTGAAGCTCTCAATGAGATTGATCCGTCGATCGTCATTCTCGGTGAAGGCTGGGAAATGGGGAACCATCCAGCTGGCGTACTTGGCGCGAACCAGAAGAACGCCAAAAAACTGCCTGGCATTGCCTTCTTCAATGATCAATACCGCGACACCGTCAAGGGCGATAACTTCGAGCTGACACACACCGGCTTCATCAACGGCGCGAACCAGGAACACCGTTCGTGGGATCTGCTGAACAACATTAAGGGTGCCCAGCACGTGCGGGACTACCTAGGCCCGGAGCAGTCCGTGGTGTACAACGAGGCCCACGACAACTACACGATGTTCGACAAGCTCAAGGGCAGCATGCCGCACGCCTCTGATGGAGAGATCGCAAAGCGGCACACGCTGGGTACCGCCACGCAGTACTTGGCGAACGGAGCAGTGTTTATCCACGCAGGGCAAGAGTTCCTGCGCACGAAGTCGGGTGACCATAACTCGTATAAGTCGCCCGACGCAGTCAACGTATTCGACTATGACAGGGCAGCACAGTTCGCAAAGGAAGTGCAGTTATTCCGCGATCTGAACGCGTTCCGCAAGCAGTACGATTTCATGCGCCTACCGAGCTATGGGGCGATCAACAACAAGTACACTCATGAAATCACTGCGGGAGCAGACAGCATCAACACGAATCACGTGGGCTACACCGTGAAGGATGCATTTGCCGGGGATGTTGATGCCTTTGTGTACGTAAACGCTGCGACCGAACCATGGCAGGCCCCACTGCCTGTCGGCGAGTATGAAGTGATGATTCAGGGGATGGACGTCTACGACGAACCGCAGGCTCTTTCCTCGGACGGAGAAGTTGCTGTTCCGCCGTTGAGTATCATGCTGCTGCGCGAGACCCCTGATCCTGAGCCGTCGCCGGAGCCGACGACGAGCGAGGAGCCGAGCACGACTGCCAAGCCGGAGCCGACTACGACGGTGAAGCCGGAGCTGACGACGAGCGAGGAGCCGAGCACGACTGTCAAGCCGGAGCCGACTACGACCGCGAAGCCGGAGCCCACGACGACGGTGAAGCCGGAGCCGAGCGTGAAGCCGAGCACGACTGCCAAGCCGGAGCCGACTACGACAGTGAAGTCGAGCACGACCGCGAAGCCGGACCCGACGACGACGGTGAAGAGTTCTACAATGGCAGTGCCGTCACCGAGCACGTCTGTCAAGCCAACCACGTCTACAAAGTCGGAGCCGACGACGGTGCAGCCGGAGCCGACGACGAGCGAGGAGCCGACCACGACCGAAAAGCCGGAGCCGAGCACGACAGTGAAGCCGAGCACGACCGCGAAGTCGGAGCCCACGACGACGGTGAAGCCGGAGCCGAGCGTGAAGCCGAACCCGACTACGAGCGAGGAGCCGACCACGACCGAAAAGCCGGAGCCGAGCACGAGCGTGGAGACTTCTACAAAGGCACTGCCGTCACCGAGTGTGTCTGCCAAGCCGACCACGTCTGCCAAGCCGGAGCCGACTACGACGGTGAAGCCGGCGCCGAGCACGACGGTGAAGCCGAGCACGAGTGTAAAACCAAAGCCGAGTTCGTCTGTCAAGCCGGAGCCGAGCACGAGCGTGGAGACTTCTACAAAGGCACTGCCGTCACCGAGTGTGTCTGCCAAGCCGACCACGTCTGCCAAGCCGACGCCAACCACGAGCGTTAAGCTTGACTCGAGCAGTAATTCAAGTTCCGAGTCACGTGGAATATGCTCCAGCGATTCTTCCAGCCAAAGTAGTAAGGCGGACAATCGGAGCAGCACTGGCGCAGCTGTCTGTGGAGTGGTCTTTACCGGGCTCTTGCTGATCGCACTGGGTATCCTTGCCACAGTGACCCCGGTGAAGGACCAAATCGATCGGTGGTTGCGTAGTCTGTGATGCAATGTATTACCTAGGGACGGCAACCTAGGTAGTACTTATTAACGTGCTTTCTTCCCGCTCGCTTGAAGGAGAGGCTATTTCCTCAGGAGAGCGGGAAGGTCCTCTGTATGCATTTGCCTCGCATTAAACGCACGGTATAAGCTGACTCCTACGCGTGTTTTAGCGTGCGCGGGGCTATGGCGCAGTTGGTAGCGCACCACACTGGCAGTGTGGGGGTCACGGGTTCGAATCCCGTTAGCTCCACAGAAAAGACCGCAGGTTGCTTAGGACCTGCGGTTTTTGTGTTCCCGGACCGGCGCCGTCACCGCGACGCGTTCGCCGTTGCGCAGCGTGAACTCCAGCCGGTAGGCGTGCAGGAACATCCGCTGCGCGCCCGTGCGTGAGCCGTACGCGCGGTCGCCGACGATAGGGTGGCCCTCGTGGGCGGCGTGTACGCGGATTTGGTGGTGTCGCCCAGTAATGAGCTCGGCCTCGACGAGCGTGTTCGGACCGCGGTTTTCCACGCGGCGGAATCGTGTGTGGGCGTCGTCGCCGTCGGCACGTACGACCATGGTTTTTGGTGTTCGCGCGATCGGGGCCTTTGCGTCGCGCGCGCCCGCCCAGCGTCCCTCCACGACCGCGCGGTAGATGCGGACCACGTCCTGCTCGCGGAAGGCTCGTTGCAGGTGGCGCAGCTCCGCGTGATTCAGCGCGATCAGCAGCGCCCCGGACGTCTCCTTATCGATGCGGTGCGCAAGCTCAGCGTCGGGGTACACGTCACGGATGCGCTCGATAACGCCGCGCCGCGTCCCGGTCCCCGCATGCACCGGCACCCCCGCAGGTTTGTTGATTACCAGTGCTGTCGGCCCCTCCCACAGCACCTCAAACCCGTGGCTCTTACTTTTCGACGCCCTCTTCGCTTCCTGACAGAACTCACCCGGCAACGTGATCGCGTCCCCAGCCCGGACGCGGTAATCCTGCTTGATACGTTTCTGGTTGACACGCAGCGCCCCCTTGCGTGCGAGCTTGAACAGCATGGTCGCCGGGCACGTGGTGTAGCTGGCGAGGAACTTGTGTATCCGCCGCCCGTCGTGGTCCTCCGGGACCGTGATCGCTGAGTATCCGGGTGGGGGAATGTAGGTGGTCATGGCTGGCACCATAGCAAGGTGCTAGTACTGGTGCCATGTATCCAACATCGTTCGCTACCGTCGAGACGCAGGTCGGAACACTGACGGTTGTCGTTTCGCCCCGCGGAGTGCGCCGGATTGCGCTACCGAGCGACGACGCTGAGCGTGCAATCCGGGAAACCGGCGCACGCCCCGGCCCGATCGGCCCCGTCCGCGGGCAGCTCGAGGAGTACTTCGCCGGGACACGAACGTCTTTCGATGCCCCGCTCGACCTTGAGGGCCTCCCGCCGTTCCGGACGAAGGTGCTGGGCGCGCTCCAACACGTGCCGTTCGGCGAGGTGACGACGTATAAGGGGCTAGCGGTGGACGTCGATAATCCGGGGGCGGTGCGTGCCGTCGGCACTGCGTGCGCGCGCAACCCGCTGCCGCTGCTCATTCCGTGTCACCGGGTCGTGCGTAGCGACGGCCACCTCGGGCGCTACCGTGGTGGGGAAGACATGAAGCGATTCTTGCTTGCATTGGAGGGCCACCTTGAGTGATTTCAGTAAGCGTTGTACCGCGCCGGGCCAGGCGAGCAGCGAGGCCGCCGGCCTGCGCTGGCTGCGCGAGGGCAGCGAGGCAGTCGTGGAGGTCCGCGGCGTGGACGAGGAGCAGCGGACGCTGCGAATAGAACGTGTCGAGACCGTGCGGCCCACTCGTGACGCGGCGCGCCGGGCGGGGGAGGAGCTGGCGAAGATCCACGCGATGGGCGCTGAAGCCTTCGGTGCGCCGCCGACCGGGTGGGACGGCCCGAACTTCATCGGCAGGGTAGAGCAGGACTGCGTGCCGGAGCAGCGGTGGGCGAAGTTTTATACCGAGCAGCGGGTGCTGCCGTTTGCGCGGGCTGCACATGTGGCGGGAAATATTTCGAAGCAGCAGCTAGAGCTCGTGGAACGCGCCTGCGCTGCGCTCGTTGAGGAGGATGAGGACGCCCCGCTGGCGCGTATCCACGGGGATCTTTGGGCGGGCAACCTGCTCTTCGACGAGTCGGGCCCGCGGTTCATTGACCCGGCGGCGCACAGTGGACACCCGCTGACAGACATCGCCATGCTGGCACTGTTCGGCGCACCGTTTTTGGAAGACATTGTCGAGGGCTACGAGTCTCGTGCCAGCCTGGGCTCGGGCTGGCGTCGGCGCATCCCGATTCACCAGCTTCACCCGCTGGCCGTGCACGCGTTGACGCATGGCCCGGCGTACGCGGGTGAGCTCGCCAACGCCGCGCAAGCGACGTTAGACCTGACGGCTTAAGCCTTCCACCAGGAGGAATCTGGCCCTGGCGGCAGGTGTCGTTTGTGCTGGCCGATGCGCCACAGGTGCTCGATGCGTTCCGCCGCCGCGGACGGAACGGGCTTGCCTTCGAGGTAGTCGTCGATGTGCTGGTAGGTCACGCCGAGTGCTTCCTCGTCGGGCAGCGCCGGGCGGTCCTCTTCCAGGTCGGCGGTGGGGACTTTCTCCCAGAGGCGAGGGTCGGCGCCGAGCTCGCGGAGGAGAGCTGCGCCTTGGCGTTTGTTGAGGCCGGCGAGGGGGGTGAGGTCTGCGGCGCCGTCGCCAAACTTGGTGAAGAAACCGGTGACGTTTTCCGCCGCGTGGTCAGTGCCGATGACCAGGAGGTTGCGCTCGCCGGCAAGCGCGTACTGCGCCACCATTCGAAGGCGGGCTTTCACGTTGCCCTTGTTGAAGTCGCTGAGGGGCGCCCCCAACGCACCGGCGACCTCATCGCTGAGCGCCTTCGTGGCAGGAGCAATGTCAACGGTCACCGTCTCATCCGGTTCGATGAAGCGGAGCGCCAACTGGGCGTCGTCCTCGTCGACTTGGACACCGTGGGGGAGGCGGACGGCGAGGAAGTGGGCGTCGACACCCGAGTCCCGCAGCCGCTCGACAGCGATCTGTGCGAGGCGACCTGCGAGCGTCGAGTCCTGGCCCCCGGAAATGCCGAGTACGAAACCGGCTGAGGAGGCTGCGCGGGCATAGTCGCAGAGGAATGCGACGCGACGCTCGATTTCTCGCGCGGGATCAATCGAAGGTTGGACCCCGAGCGTGTCGATGATCTCTTGCTGTTTGCTGCTAACTTGCGGTGAATCTGGCCGAGACATAGGAACCAGCGTACCCACGGTGCATATTGGTATGCATGCAACAACTCACCACTGCCCAACGAAGCTACGTCCGGAAAGTTGCGGGCGTCGCCGCGCTGGGCGGGCTGCTCTTCGGCTACGACACCGGCGTGATGAGCGGCGCGCTGCTCTACATCACCCCCGAATTCCAGCTCACGCCAGGGCAAGAAGGGCTTGTGACCTCGATGTTGCTCGTCGGCGCAGCAGTCGGCGCGCTCAGCAGCGGGTCGGTCGCGGACAGGCTCGGGCGCAAACGCACCTTAATAATGGGCGGCCTCGTGTTCATTGCGGGCTCGCTGTGGTGCGCGCTTGCGGGGTCGGTGGAAGCACTCGCGGCGGCCCGAACGTTCTTAGGGGTCGGCGTCGGCGGAGTGTCTATCGTGGCGCCGATGTACATCTCGGAGATGGTGCCCGCCCGGGTGCGCGGCAAGATGGTGTCACTGAACACGCTGATGATTGTGGTGGGGCAGCTGCTCGCGTACTCCGTGAACTCCGCACTCGCCTCGACCGGCAGCTGGCAGCTGATGCTTGGACTCGCCGCAGTGCCTGGAGCCGCGCTGGCCATCGGCATGGCATTCCTGCCTGAAACGCCCTTGTGGCTCGCCCGCCACCAGCGTATCGACGCAGCCCTCACCATCGGCGACCGAGTCGGCATGACCCGTGAAGAACTCACCCTCGAAACCACCGAAGACGCCGAGCTTCGCGCCCAGCGCGGCGGCGAGTGGGCCCGCCTGCGTAACGTTCGATGGCTACGCATGACCGTGCTGATCGCCGCGCTGCTCGGCATCACGCAGCAGGTCACCGGTGTGAACGCCATCGTCTACTTCGCGCCAACGATGATGAACAAAGTCGGCCTCTCCACCGAAAACGCCGTCTACACCTCCATGGTGATCGGGCTCGTCTCCGTCGTCGCGTGCTGGGTCGGACTGCAGGTCATCGACAGGATCGGCCGCAAACGACTACTGCTCATCGGCCTGAGCGGCAACGTCATCTTCCTCTTCGCGCTCACGCTCACATACCGTGCCGCGGAAAACAACGCCGCACTCGCGTGGGTCTCACTCGCCTGCATGGCGCTGTTCATCGCGTCGCAGCAAGCAGCAGTCTCGCCCACGACCTGGCTGCTCATCTCCGAGCTGGTCCCGCCACAAATCCGCGGCGCCGGCATGGGCCTCGCAGGACTCGCACTGTGGGTCATGAACTGGATCGTCGCCCAGTTCTTCCTCCCACTTGTCGACGCCCTCTCCGCCACCGCCACCTTCTCCATCTTCATCATCTGTGGCATCCTTGCAGCAGGATTCGTCCGCTACTTCGTCCCCGAAACAATGAACCGGAGTCTGGACGAAGTGGCGTCGGAAATGGAGCAACGCTACACCAAGTAGCACCGGCGTTTTGGTTTCCCCACGTGATGGGGTAATATAACGCGACGTGTCGCGACCAGACTGTTTCCAGTGGTCGCACGAAGATGAAGATCCTCGATTAGAAAGGAGCGCCCGATGAAGGTCCGCAAGTCGCTTCGGTCGCTGAAGAACAAGCCGGGCGCCCAGGTTGTGCGCCGCCGTGGCAAGGTTTACGTCCTGAACAAGAAGGAGCCACGCTTCAAGGCTCGTCAGGGCTAATTCAGCACTCGTGAAAACCCGCACCTCGTGTGCGGGTTTTTTCGTGCCCGGGGCACTAGGGTGGTGGAGGTGAAACGAGCATGCTGCGCCCTCCTCGCCGTGACCGCCCTCGGGGCCTGCGGGACACCCACTAACGAGGGTTAAGCGACAAAATGTGTGCTTTTCTCGGCGTGTCGACTTAAGTGACAAAATGTGTGCTTTTTCAGGGGTTGGGATGGGTGGGTTGTGGGGTGTTGTGCTGGGGTTATGAGCGTCCTGCCCAGCCGTGTCGGATGGCCCAGGAGGGGTTGAAGTCGGTGTCGATGCCGGTGTCGTAGACTTTCGGCCGGCCGTCGGGT
>NZ_MLCR01000021.1:0-15831 GCF_001875735.1 Corynebacterium sp. NML120713 | reverse complement strand
CTCCGTACGTTGTTTCAAAAACGGGTTTCATCAAACGGAACAAAACCTGGGACACTTCATATCCCACCCCAGGCCTAATGACTTGGGTGCAGCGGCAACGCTCATCCGATTTAGGCAGAGTCGTTGCAGGATCCAGTGGGTCACCTGGTCCGTGGTCTTTGAATTGTCGGGCGCGCAGGCAAGGCCAGCACGGAAGATCTTCTGCAAGCAACGCTTGTTGGTGCACCGGTAGCGTGGAAGGCGCACATGAAGTTGTTGGGTGGCCGACGATGGGCAGATCGACCAGGCTGCGGATGACGTGGTCGCGGAATACTCCAGGCTGCCCGCAGGTAGGGCATTCATTGATCGGCTCGACGGGTTCGGCTTCAATAACAGTGACGTCACCGTTTTCTGTGGCACCGGTGATAGTAGTTCCTAGTTTTGCGGTGCGGCAGATGGTATCGACGATGACATTTCCGTTAGGCTGCACAGTAGGTCCTTAGTTTTGTACGGATGGATTAGATACCTTTTTCCTACAAAGCCAAGGACCCCAATATCTTGTGCCACGCCCGAACCCCCGGCGAACTAATCAATGCACTCTAAAACCGGAAGAGCCCTTTTAGTACTACTGGTGGATTTCGGTTTTGGTGGGGATTAACGCCGCCGGCTTCGGTTTTTCCGTTGAGGAGGTCGTTGACTACTTCCCGATGGTGAAATGGGTCGATGGTGAGGTAGAGAGGAACCAGTCACCTGGAAGAGATCGATCCAGTCGTTGGTGTGCAATCTGGGAGGTAGGGTCGCGGGGTCGATTCCTCGCGAGCGCAACCATGATTGTGTTTCTGAACGTGATGAAAACAACCCTGCCCTTCGGAGAATTTCCCCTATCCCGCGTCCCCGGGCAGTGAAAACGGTGTGCACCATCGCCTGAAAGGCTTTGCGCTGCTCTATCGGAATCTTCGGGTCACCCACCCGGCGGATCACTAAGATCCCCCCGTCAACGTTTGGCTGTGGCCGGAAAGCATGCCTTGGTACCCGAGAACCCAGGTGAAATGTGAACCATGGGGACCACTGAGCCGTCATCATCGTGCTTGCGCCTACCCCGGCCCGGCGGCGAGCGACTTCCCACTGCATGAGGAGTACAGCGTCAGTCCATGCTGGCGCATGCAGCAACTTTCGAAGAATGGCAGTGGTGAGGTGAAAGGGAATGTTTCCCACAATGACGCAGGGAGTGGCGGGTAACCGGAAGTTAAGGAAATCATCATGGACCACTTCGACCGCCGCCGAGGAGGTTTCTTGTGTGATTTTGGCAGCTAGTTTTGCGTCCACTTCAACTGCCGTTATCGCCCTCCCCAAGTGGGCCATCGGGTGAGTGAGGGCACCGCTTCCTGGTCCGATCTCAATGATGGGGCCGGAGGTTTGTTTCACAAGGTCGATGATGGAGTTGATGATCTTGTGGTTGGTGAGAAAATTTTGGCCATGCTCGTGACGGCCGTGTCCGTATGCAGACATCAGGTGTGCTCCTTGGATTTGAAAGGGAGCCGGGCATGACAAATAGCCGCCCGGCTAAAGGACCGGAGCGGTTTTTAACCTACGGGGTAGGAAACCGCCTTAGCGGTTGGTGCGCAACCGCAAGAAAGCGGTACCTGAAATCAACATGGGTCTAATTATATCCATTTAAAGGGTTAAGGGTCAAAATGTGTGTCTGGCTCGGCGTGTCGCGGGGGTTAGATTTGGCCTTTTTGAATGCCGATTGAGTGGGTGTAGTCGGTGTCGATAGCGTTGTCGTAGAGGGCTGGGCGTCCTGTTTCGTGGTCGGCTTGGTTCTCGGTTTGGGTCAGGGTGGATACTTTGGCGAGTTGGCCCTGGCCCCAGTCGGACTGCCTGGCGATTCGTACTGGATCGTCAGGCAGTTCCGTTTTTAAGTAGAGCCACCAATCCAGCATGCGGCGTTGTCGTTCGCCTGATCTGCCGCGGTGGGTTCTGGCGAGCAGTTTGAGCTGGGCGTTGATGCCGCCTTCTAAGCTGTTGGTGGTGGATTTGATCCGCTCGGGCGCAAGGACTCCTGCTGGCGGGTTGAGGTAGACAAACAGCATCTCGGACCGCCAAAGATGGTTGAGGCTGTTGTAGGCCTTGCGCACGTTGTGGTGGGTCCACACGCGGGTCCATGCACCTGTTTTGGGGTCTTTGATCATGGTTTTCTCGTTCATCCATTCCCGGTAGATCGTTGAAAACTCGTGCAGTTGCACACCCCACGCGGCGGCTTCATCCAGTGTGGTGATCCGGGTCAGTTTCAGCGCAAGTCGGTAGATGGTGCGCCCGGCATCGGTGCGTGGGTTGGTGGTAGTGTAGCGGCGGACCACGCGTTGGGCGTGGACGAGGCAGCGTTGAATTTTCGTAGTCGGCCAGCACTTTTTGATTGCGCTGTATGCGCCTTGGCCGCCGTCGATGACGGCGATGAGTGGGGCTTCGATGCGTTCAAGCAGCAGTTGGTAGTCGCGGGTGGTTTCGTGTTTGCACCAGTGCCAGGCGATCACGTGGTCGATGGTCGCCGCGACGATCAGGCAGCCACCGGCGGTGTAGGTGCCATCGAGAAATACCTGGTCGTAGATCCGCTTGTGGTGGCCGGCGGTGGGGTCAGGCACATCAACGAGCCAGCACCACTTGAAGCGCCGCTTCATGGTGGCGCGGCTAACACCGTTTCGTTTGGCTAGGTCGTCGAGTGATATTGCGGTGGTGCAATGCTCGATGAACTGGGTGAACACTGCCGCGTTGGTGATGTCGTTTCGACGTTTGACGCTGGAGGCGCCGCATTGTTTGCAGCGCCATCTGGTGGTGCCTTTGCTGGTGGTGCCGTTGCGTTTCATTTCACCGCCGCAGTGGCAGCGTGGTTGGTTCTTCGACATTGCGACACCACACCACGCCGCGCATAGCACATCACGGCTGCCACACCGAGGATTTCCCGTCGGGGGCTAGATATATGCTTCCGGAGCATATACTTTCCGGAAACCTACAGGTCAATCCGTGAAAATCCGCGATTCCGGACACACTTTTTGACCCTTAACCCCAAAAGACGCACCCCTTGAAGTCTAGTCCTTTGCTGACCTGTGCGTATATTGGTCACGTTTTCTCGGATTGCGTCTCTTGGCACTCATTTCCTCATTGGCCATCAGTGAACTGGGGAAACAAAAAAAGGGGGACCCGCTGCTCTCAGCTTTTGCAAGGTTTGCCCGGTGTGTGTTGGGGGTGCCTCATTGATTTGGACTAAGGGCGCAGGTCGGAGGGGGCGTCGATAGTTGGAGCGGTGCGAAGAGCGGATTTGCGATTCTTGCGCTGCGTATATGTAGCTCTTAGCTTGAGCTGACGGTGGTAAACGACGTATATTTGTACAGATTACTTAGGAGAAGTCTGTGCGCTCGCTCCTAGGCTTCGAATTTCTCTCAATAACGTACGAATCAGGAGACCATAATGACCGGAAACGGTAAGTCCGGACGCGGGCTGTTTTCCAGCATTCGCAAAGCGGCCGTTGCTACGGCGACCGCTTTCTCTTTAGCTATCGGTGGGATGGCCGTCCCGGCGGTGAGCGACCACGCCGCCGAGGTGGCGCTGCCGTCGGCGTCGGCAACTGTTATCACTGATTTGCCCATTCAGCAGGCAAAAGTGACTAAAAAGGGGCAGCGAAAAATTTCGTGGGCGATACAGTCTGTAGGGTCGGCGCGATATCCAATCCCTATCTCCGGGATTTTTACAATCACTCCTTGGCTGGAGTCCAAAAAGCCGATCGTGCCGATCGGTAAGGTAAAAGTCCAGATCAAGCAGGGTGCTGAAGTTGTTGAGACTCTAGGCGAGTTTGATTTTCCGATCACCTCTGACGGGAAGTCCTATAAGCTTGATCTCTCCTCCAAGTGCACCACCTCTTCGCCTTGTTACCTCCCACAGTCTGACGTCCACTCATTGTGGATTGAGTCTGCGAACGATCTCGATCGAAAGCTCTTGGGAAACTTCGAGCAAGGTCGCCTTCAGGGAGGCTTTGGGCACCGTGAAGCTGAGGAAAAGAAACCAGAAGCCCCCAAACAAGGTTGGGTAGCGGGCCTTGTACAGGTACCGAATGGCTACTCGGCCTCCGATGTTGACCTGAAGATTGATGGGCGCCCAGTTCAAGTTGGTGGCAACGGCTGGTTTGTGAGCGAGAAGTTCAATGCTGGGACGTACGGCTGGGAAGCTCGCCTGAACGATAAGACTTCAACGTCAAGCGGTAGCGTTACAATCAGTGCTGACCAGCAGTCCTACCTCAATATCAAACTTGAGGAGCGCAAGGGGACCGTTTTGGTCCATATGCACGATCGTCATGGCTACCCGCTGTGGAACACGGGAGGTAGCCTGCAGATCAAACGTACCGACCTTGGCCCGAGTAACGGAGCTTCAATTGACCATGGGAATTGGTCGTCGACTGAACTAACCGGAAGCTACGGCGACTACCAAATTTGGTACAGCGGCTCGGATGAGTACTTCCCTACATCAGCACAGTCGTTCAATATCCCAGGGAACCGGCCAAGTGAAATCAGGTTCTACCTGCAGCGCAAGGAGGTAAGCGGTAGGGTTTACCTGCCGTCTGGTTACTCGTTCAATGCTGCGCAGGGGCTTACCCTCACAGTGTTTGACCAAAACAAACGCGAGGTCCGGAAGGTGTCCCTCCTGGACTCTGGGGATTACAAGATTCAAGGTCTGGACAATGGAAGTTACCGCTTCCAGCTCTCTGGTGACTACATCAATACCGTTTCACGAACGGTGAATATTAGTAACCGTACGATCGACGGAGTTGACTTCCGACCAACGTTGAAAGAGGCCCGCGCGAAGGTAGAGATCCAGGTCCCAAGCAACGAGAACTTTGATGGCGGAAAGATTCGCCTGAAATACAATAACCGGACTTGGGGTGACTACCCATACAAGAATCAAGCAGGATACGACCTTGGTGTTGTCAACCCAGGTGAGGTATCCGTCCAGCTGATCGACCGGAACGGAAAGGTCGTAGGCAGCGGTTATGAGTTCGTGCTTCCAGGCGAAACTAAGATTGTGCGCGCCACAGTGTCCAAGACGCTGGCTTCCTACCAGGGCGTGGTGCTTGACCAGTTCGATAAGCCAATTTCTGGTGCCACGGTCTCTGTAAACGGCAAGAGCGTGAAGACGGACGGTCGCGGCCAGTTCGTTGTTGCAGGCGTGAAGCCCACTGCGACAGTTCAGGTCAAGGTCGATGCAATTGATAACTACACCTACGAACTGAATACGTCAGTGCCTGTCAATAAGACTGAAGGCGGCAAAACCTACGATCTTCCTGACCCGCTGAAGCCGAACTTTATGACGAAGGAACTCCTTCTCCAGTTCCTCGGCGGTGAAGAGGGCGCTGCGGGCGTGACGTGGGAAGTCGCTCCGAGCCCGAACCATAAGAAGGCAAACGGGGCTGAAGGACGTAAGGGCGTCACTGATAAGAACGGCTTTGTCCAGCAGGTGCTGTACCCAGGCACCTACGATCTCAAGCTGACTTCTCCGAAGGGCGACCTGGGCGACAAGTACACGTTCGAGAATGCTCCTCGAACCGTCACGATTGATCCCAAGAATGGCATGCAAGTCCAGGAGATCACGCTGAAGAAGAACCCAGGCGAGATCAACGGTCGCGTCATCTACGACGATGGCAAGCCAGTGGTGAATGCCGAAGTTCGAGTTGGCAATGAGACGGTTCGTACGAACTGGAACGGCTACTACACCTTTAACAGGGTCGCGGCTGGTACTGACTCGGTAACCGTTGCTGCCGCAGGTGACGGCACCTACGCAGAGGCCTCGCAGAAGTTCTCCGCGCTCAAGGCAGCGGAGAGGAAGACTGTCGAAGACATCAAGGTCGACCGAGCAACCTCCCGCATTGAAGGCACCGTCCGCATCGACGGGAAGCCTGCTTCGGGTGGTGTCTCGGTGGAAGCAAAGGGCCAGAACGGCGCGTACATCGACTTCGGTGGCGTTGACTCGAGCGGTAAGTTCTCCTTTGCAAATACCGGTTCCGCGAAGCTGCTGCCAGGTAAGTACGAGGTCACGGTCCGAAACTCGGGTGATGGCCGCTTCGACGAGACGACCAAGTCTGTCACCGTCAAGCCTGGAGAGGCTGCAAAGGTTGAGTTTGACCTCAAGGAAAATCGCGCTCCAATTGTCGCGACCGTCCGTAATGAGGCCGGCGAGCTAGTCAGTGGCGCAAAGCTGACTCTCAAGGACGTTGACACTACCTGGACCGAAGGCGAGCGCGGCGTGTACACCTCGGGCAACCTGCCTGCTGGTGAGTACATCGTCCAGGTTGAGGCAAACGACACTCATGGTTCGACGCAGGGTAAGGTCACCGTGAGGTGGGCTGCAGGTGGCCGCGCTAACTACATCGTCACGCGTAACCCGGGCACCGTCACGATTAACGTCACTGACGATGCAGGGCAGCCAGTAAACGGTGTGAAGGTACGGCTTAAGGGCACGCAGTCTGACGCTTACAAGACGCAAATCAACAAGGACTTGACCACCGCAAACGGCAAGGTCGCTTTCGATAAGGTTCCAGTCGGTACCTACAAGGTCACCATTGACGACTCTGCAGCATACGACGAGGCCCAGGGTATTGAGCTCAAGGTCGATGCAGCGGGCAACGTCGTTCGCGATGTGAAGCTGCGTCGTAAAGATGCATCCATGACGGTCCACGTCATGGATGAGAAGAGCCGTGCTATCTCGTCACCAGTCATCAAGCTGATTGATGAAAACGGTGCAGAGACCAAGGGCACCGGTGACGTGAACGGCAAGGTCGAGTTCAACGAGCTGCGCCCAGGTACTTACACGATTGAGGTTGAGCCGACGGATCGCCACAAGGGTGGATCGAAGTCCGGCGTCACCATCAAGCCTGGCACCACAGCAGCTGATAACAAGGAATTCGTCAGGGTGACCAACGAGTCCGCGACGGTGATCGGTACCGTCGTCGACGAAAACAAGCAGCCAGTTGCTGGCGCCACCGTCAAGGTGACGAACGAAGGCACGCAAGAAGTCACGACTGACAAGGACGGCAAGTTCGTCGTCGAGGGCCTCAGCGAAGGCAACGCAACCTTTGAGGTCCCGAAGACTAGCGAGTACACCGGTAACAACCTCACCGTGAACGGTCTGCTGCCAGGTGATCAGAAAGAGATCACCATCGAGGTCACCCGAGACCTTAAGCGCCTCAACGGCTCCGTGCTTGACGACGGCGGCAATGCCATCGAAGGCGTCGAAGCACAGTTGATCCAGAACGGTGAGGTAGTAAAGACCCAGACCACCGATAAGTCCGGTAGCTTTGCATTCGACAAGATGGAGCCGGGTACCTACACGGTGAAGGTCGAGGAGACTGACACCCACCTCGCTGGTGAGAGCGAAAGCTTCGAGGTTGTGCTTGGCCAGGGTACGGATCCTGTCCAGGTCTCCTTGCAGCGCAAGCCAGGCAGCATGAAGGGTAAGGTCGAATTCTCGAACAACAAGGTTGTCGACGGTGCCGAGATCCGACTGGTACCGGAGTCCGGCGATCCAATCGATCTGGAATTCAACAACGAAGGCAACATTGCCGTGCCAGAGCTACCAGCAGGTACGTACAATGTTGAGGTCAAGTCCCCGGACAACTACAAGCGCGTAAGTGTTCCACCACTGACGGTCTACCCAGGCAAGGAAGCTGACTTGGGCGTGATTAAGTTCACCGCCGAGATCGGCGACGTTGCAGGCACTGTCCGTGACGAGAACGGCGAGCCTGTTGGCAAGGTCAAGATCAAGCTGCAGCGAGCAGGCCAGCAGCCAATCGAATCTGAATCTGCCGAAGACGGCACGTTCTCCTTCACCAAGGTCCCGGTGGGCGATTACACGGTTGACGTTGTGCAGCCGGAGAAGTTCAAACCGGTCCGCGGTCTGACCGCCACGGTGAAGCCTGCCGAGGAAACGGCTCTTGACATCACCCTCGAGACGAAGCCGACGAAGGGCACCATCAAGGGCAACGTTGAGGACGAAGCCGGTGAACCGGTTGCGAACGTTGGTATCTCGCTCGAGCCGACCTCCGGCAAGGGCAACACCATCGACGTCAAGGTCGCCGAAGACGGCACATTTGACGACGCCACCATCCCAGCAGGCTCCTACAGCCTCAAGGTGACCCAGCCGGTTGGCTACGAACCGGTGGACAACATCCCGGTCAAGATCGACGCAGGTAAGGAGCGTGTCGTCCCGACCATCACGCTGAAGAAGAGCGAGGTGGAGGCCGAAACCGGTAGCTTCATCGGTGGTGTCTACGACAAGGCGACGAATGCTCCGCTGCCGCAGACCGGCCTGGTTCTTGTTGGTGACGCTGGACGCTACCCGGTGGCTATTAACGCTGACGGTTCGTTCCGTCGCAACGGCATCCCAACCGGTAACTACCAGTTGAAGATCGCGCAGCCGGAGGGCTACCTCGAGCGCGCAGACATCACCGTTGTCATCGAGACGGGCCTGGACAACTATGCCCAGGACATCAAACTGGAGAGGATCCCAGTTGAGAACACCCCGACCACGGGTACCCTGCAGGGCAACGTGCTCGGCGTGAGCGAGGGCAAGCCAGTCGAGCAGATTGCTGGCGCGAAGGTGAACATCCTCCGCCTCGGTGGCGGATCTACGCAGGTCACCACGAACGATTCCGGTATCTTCACCGCTTCCGGTCTCGAGCCGGGCGAGTACGTCGTCCAGGTGGAGGCACCGGAGGGCTTCAATACGCCGCGTTACCAGCGTGTCGTTGTCGAGGCTGGCAAGACGAACGGCGACTTGCGGGTCTACCTCGAGCGCAAGCCGACGCCGAACCCGAAGCCAGGTGCAGCACCAGGCACGATCAGCGGCTGGCTCCTTGATGACGGCAACTACCCAATCAAGGGCGGCACGGTTCGCATCAAGGGCACCGCAAAGAATAAGGACGGCAGCCCACGCCTTGACGAGGACGGCAAGCCTATCGAGACACTTCCAGCGGTGAAGATTGGCAAGGACGGCTACTTCACCACGGATCGCCTTGAGCCAGGTGAGTACACCATTGAGCTCGACGTCCCAGATGGCTGGCCAAAGCCGAAGGACTGGCCGAAGAAGGTCACTGTCACTGAGGACAAGGCGATCGAGCTTGGCCTTGTCAGCATCAAGGCACCGCGAAGCAACGTCGAAGGTGTTGTTGACGACGGCTCCGGCAACCCAGTCGAGGGCGTCATCGTGACCGCGACCGACCCGCGTGGTGATACCAGCGTGGTCGCCACCGACAAGAATGGTAAGTTCGTCTTCGATAAGGCGCTGCCGGGTACCTCCACCATCGAGGTGTTCACCCCGCAGGGTATCCAGAACGTAGACCCAATGTATGTGCCGGTCAAGCCTGGCCAGGACGTTGCAATCCCGGGCGTCCACCTGACGGAGAAGCAGCTCAAGCTGAGCAAGCGTGTCCGCGGGTACGATGCCGACGATATGGACAGCGCCCCGATCCTCCCTGAGGACTGGGACCTGATCTACGGCTTCGTGATCACCAACGAGACCGACGAGATCATCAAGAACATCACCCTGGATGACCCATTCCTGGGAGATGCCAAGATCACCTGGCCTGAGGGCTGGGATAAGCCAGAGAATCGCACCTTGGAGCCGGGCGAGCACGTGTTTGCCTCCGCGAAGATTCCGCCGCAGAAGGACATGTCCGTTGTGAACAACATCGCGACGGCCCGCGGTACGGGCAGCAAGGGACAGATGGTGGCGTCGACACCTGATAACGCAGTGGCAAGAATTGGTTCTGCCTCTGTGGAGAAGAAGGTCAACGCACGGTTCGGTGTGGATAAGAACAAGCCAGTGTCCCTCGATGTGGATGAAGACATGTACTTCACCTACGAGATCATGAACCGTGGCGCCGCACCGATGTACAACGTCACCCTGACGGACGAGGTCTGCGAGTGGAATGAAGGCACGAGTGAAGACGATTCCAACGACTGCAAGCCGATGGAAATCGACCTGCCGAGTGACTGGAACCGCACCCTGCTGCCAGGCGAGCGCGTCTTCCTCACCGCTGCGCTACCGCCGCTGAAGCCAGGCACCCGTCACCACAACAAGGCGCTGGTGAAGGCCGACCTTGACCAGCCTCGTCGTAGCCCAGGTATTGAGGAAGAGAAGGGCATCTACGAGGAGGACCCACCGTCAATCCTGACGGTTACCCCGAACAAGAACTCGTGGGGTAACGCACACGTGATTGTGTCCGAGGGCAAGACCCCGAAGGGCTACATCGATGGTGTGCTCAGCGGCCTGCCGGCTGGCCTGCTCACGGAGGCGAAGGTTGAGCTCATCTCGGAGGACAACAAGACCTCCCTGAGCGCAACCGTCGACGGTAACGGAAAGTTTGCCTACGGCAACGTCACGCCTGGCAAGTACAAGCTGCGCGTGACCAACCCGTCCGAGGACGTCATGAAGATCGCTGGCGAGTACGGCATCCCGACCGAGAAGGCAGCCAAGGGTGGGAAGATCACCACCAAGCTGTTCGAGGTCGAAGCAGAACAGCCGACGGACCTCAGCATCCAGCTGGTGAAGGCGGAAGTTCCGAAGGAAGGCAGCTCCCTTGGGCGCTGCATCACGGAGACCTCCTCCGCCTCGAACCCGGCGATGTACCTCATCCCGCTCGGCCTGCTGGTCGGCGCGATGGCGGGCAGCCTGGTCATCTACGAGGATCAGTTCAACGCCGTGGTCAAGCAGTTCAACCAGGCCATGCCGCAGCTCGCAATCGAGCGTCCGGCGTGGATGAACCAGATCAGCCGCCAGCTTGAGCAGCTGCACCCAGCAGCGGGTCCGGCAGTGCTGGCCATCATCCTGGTCGCGGTCGGTGCCATCGCGGTGGGCCTTGCTTACGCAGCCTGCGAAGCTGGTGCTGACGGCTCCAGCAAGGGTGAAAGCTCCAGCAAGAAAGAGCAGACCCCTAGTGAGGAAAAGGTCTCTTAGCCCAAAGCGCTAAGGACGAGCGAAAAGCAACCCGCCACCACGAAAATGGTGGCGGGTTGCTGCTTGAGAAGTACCACATCGTTTTGTACATTGAATGGTGGATTACTGGGTTTGCAGCCCCGCAACCTATACGAGAGGGAACAATGAAAATTTCGAAGACCGCTGGTTACTACGGCCGCTTGGCGATGGCGTCCGCACTCGCCGGGACATTCACACTCGTCCCAGTGGCAGCGAACGCTGACACCACGACCGAGACGCCCACCCAGGCGCCCGTCACCACGACAGCAACCGCTCCTTCGAGCATTGCTTCCTCCAGCGTGACGCCGAGCGCCAGCGCCACCCCAACCGTGAGCGTTTCTCCGTCCGTCGCGGGTGCGCCAGCAGTGGCGACGACGCCAGCGAAGGCGAAGAAGGCGTCGACAAGTGATAAGCCGGGCACTGGTACGAGCGGTGTAGAGCTCGAGTCCGGTGCGTGGACGTACACGGCGGTGGCGGGGCACCCAACCGACGGCAGCGTCTACGCGCTGTCCACCGCGCCGCAGGAGAACCACCTGCTGAAGATCGACCCGGCGACGGGCAACGTCGAGGATCTTGGGGCTGCACGCGTCGAGCACGGCGCACTTCCAACCGACATCACCACGGCAACCATTACCTCTCATGGTCGCCTGATTGTGTCGGAGGAGCTGGCTAAGGACGGCGACAGCTACTACGCCATCGACCTGGACAAGCTGAGCACGGCCTCCACCCCGGTGTTCACCGAGCACAAGGTGTCGGTGGATACCTTCAGCAAGCCGAAGGACTTCAAGGCACCCGGTGCGTGGGGCACGGCCTCCAAGAAGGTCGACCCGAAGGGGGAGTACCTGCACGCATACGCTGAAACCCTCGACGGCAAGCCAGCGCTGTGGACCCTGAACACCGACACCGACAAGCTCAGCGTGACCACGTTGAAGGTGGCGCGTGGCGTGAAGACCGAGGGCATCGATCGTCTGGGTGAGGTTGCCTACGCAGTGACCAAGGACACCGACGTCTTTGTTGCCGGCGACAAGGACGGCAACACCGTTGAGTTCAAGCCGACGCAGCTGAAGATCGGCCCTGGCGACGAGCTCGTGGCCACGTTCTCCCAGGACGGCGACGACACGCTCAGCGAGGTGCTCGGCGCCGATAAGAAGTTCGGATTCACCGCCATCAAGCACGCGGGTGAGGAAAAGGACACGGATACGTCGGCTTCGGACAAGACGAAGGCCGATGCGGAGGCCCCGAGGTCTGACAATACTGCGGAGCAGGCGGATAAGAAGCCGTCCGAACCGACGAAGTCTGACGCTGAAGCTGCGAAACCTGCTGAGCCGACGAACAAGGATGCGGACAAGCAGCAGCCTCCGGCCAACAACAGTGAGAAGCCGTCCTCAACTCCGACGCCAGAGGCCACCGAGCAGCGCACGCTCGAGGTCGAGATCTACGCCGGCACTGGTGAAAAGAAGAAGCCGGTCGAGGGCGCACGCCTGGTCGTCCCGAGCCTGGACAACCTCGAACTCGAAGGCGCAACCGACGCCGACGGCTACCTGTCTACCACCCTGCCAGCAGAGCTCAACGACAAGAGCTTCACTGTCCGCCTCGTAGAGGCACCGGAAGGCTACAAGAACAAATCCATCCAGATCAAGAAGGACGACCTGGTCAAGGAAATCACCCTGAACAAGGACACCCGCGCAACGAGCACGATGTCCAAGCCGCAGGAGATCCTTGAGGTATTCAAGGAAGTCAAGCCACTGCTCGGCGCGTTCGGTGCCCTTGCGGGTGCAGGCGCGGGAGCTGCAGGTTCGAAGTCGACAAGCTCGAAGACTTCGACGACCTCGACGTTCTCTAACTCGAAGAGCTCCGGCACCGTGTCCACCGGACGCACGACCAGCGCAACGTCCCGCAGCACGGCAGCGTCCCGTTCCACGGCGAAGAGCACCAGCAAGCGCAGCTCCAGCAAGTCCTCCTCGACGACCACGTCGACCCGCAGCGGGGACCTCGCCGATACCGGTACCCCGATGTCCGGCGTGATCACGCTCGGCATTGTGCTGTTCCTGATCGGTGGCGCGTACGTCTTCATGGGACGTCGCCGCGACGCATAAAGCGCATTAGCAGTACAGAGTAAAGGCCCGAAGGGAGTGATCCCCTCGGGCCTTTGCCGTACCTAGCAAACGCGAGTTAGAACACCTCGACGCGCCCGCCCAGAGACTCGATCTGGCGCAGCTGCTTCACCCAGCCTGGCGCGCCCGGGTGCAGGCGCATCACAGGGCGCGAAGAAATCTTCACCGGTGACACCGACTCACGTCGCGCGCCCGAACGCGCCAGCATACGGGTGTGCGCCCGGTGGCCGTTCTCGGCGAGGCGCTTCATGGAAGGAGCGTCGGCGGAGAGGGCGGAGCGGGCGTCGGCAAGCAGTTCGGTGAACTCGTCAATGATGTGCACGAGGCTCTCCGCGTTGGTTTCGCACATGTTGCGGACCAGCGACGGGTCCGTGCCCGCGACGCGCGTGGCGCCCTTGAATGAGCCAGCCGCCAGCGACTGCGCCAGCGTGCCGCCGCGATCCCCGACCACGGAGAGCGCCTCCGCGATGACGTGCGGCAGGTGGGACACGCGGGCCACTGCCTCGTCGTGGCGCTTCACTGACACCGGCACGGCCTCAGCGCCCGTCACCGCGACCAGGTTGCACACGTCAGCGAACAGGCTCGCCCACGTCTGCGGCACCTTGTCGACGCTCTCCGCGTAGTCATACGTCACCACCCACGCCGCGCGCTGGAACAACCCTTCTTGGGACGCCGACCAGCCGGAAAACTCGGTGCCGGCCATCGGGTGCCCGCCAACGTAGCGTTCCTCAAGACCGCGCTCCAGCACGAGGTCGTACACCGGCTGCTTCACGCTGACCACGTCTGTAATGCCGCAGCTCGGGGCGTGCTCCGCGATGGCGTCCAGGACGGTCGCCACCGCATCCATCGGTACCGCGATCACGATCAGGGCCTGCTGCGCCTCTGCCTTCTGCAGTGCGGCCTCGAGGTCGTTGGTGACGTCGAAACCATCTTTTTGCGCAGCCCTCGTGCCCGCATTCGAGTGCGTGTAGCCGAACGCATCGTGGCCGGCCGCGGTGAGGTCGCGAATGATGGAGCCACCGATCAACCCCAGCCCAACAATGCAGACGGGAGGCAGGTGGCGCGAAGAATGTAGGAATGAGGCAGTCACGGTTTCACATTCTAGTGACAAATTCACTGCGTGCAGGCTAATGTCGTGAGACATGGCACAGGAATTTCCAGACGGGTACGCAGTGACAGTCGCCCAGCACGACGGCGCATGGTCCGTGCACCGCTACAACGACAGCTTCGACTCGCTGGAAGACACCATCGCCGCAGTACGCCGCCTCCGCAGCGAAGGCCCGGCGTTTGCGCTGCTCAACGTCGAAAATGAGTACGTTGTGGTGCTGCGTCCAGGCCCAAACAGGGCACGCATCCTCCTTAGCGACGCCCCCATCGCCGTCGACGACGACTACGCCGCCGACGCCCTCGAAGAAGCCGGCTGCGACATCCCCGACATCGACCTCGACGACACCGACAGCTGGGCCGACGGCGACTTCGACATCCTCGCCGACCTCGGCCTCACCGAAGAACGCCTCAGCCTGCTCCTCGACGCCGACGAAGAACCCGCCGACCTCATCGACGACATCGCCGACGCCCTCGGCTTCGCCGACGAACTTCACGAAGCACTGCGGTAACGGTGGCCTGCTCAAGCTGGCAGCGGCGCGCCACCGCCCGCATGCAACAAGCGCTCGACCTCGCGGCAACGACCCCGCCCGGCGACGTGCCCGTCGGCGCCCTCGTCTTCGACGCTGGCGGCGAGGTGATCGGCCGCGGCGTAAACCGGCGCGAACAACGCCAAGACCCCACCGCCCACGCTGAAGTCGAAGCGATCCGGGACGCCGCGCGCACCCTCGGGACCTGGCGCCTTGACGGTTGCGAGCTCGTCGTCACCTTGGAACCCTGCACCATGTGTGCCGGGGCCCTGCTCGGCGCCCGCATCGACTCGCTCATCTTCGGCGCCTTCGAGCCCAAAACCGGCGCCGTTGGCTCCCTGCTTGACGCCCTCCGCGACCCTCACCACCTCCACCAAATCCAAGTCCGCGGCGGGATCATGGAACCCGAAAACGCGGAACTGCTCGCCGAATTTTTCCGGGACCTGCGCTAATACTTAACCGAATCGTTACAGTGCCGCCCTGCCAAAGTGGCTACGATGGGGAACCGTTAGCTTAAGAACGAAACGAAAAGGAGCAATCACATGGCTTTTGAAGGAGCAGCAGACAAGCTGAAGGGCACCGCTAAGGAAGCAGCTGGCAAGCTTTCCGACGACAAGTCCCTCGAGAACGAAGGCAAGGCCAACCAGCTCATTGGCGATGCAAAGGATAAGGTCAACGAGGCTGCCGACTCCGTCAAGGACAAGGCAAACGAGGTAGCCGCCAAGGTCGAGGACAAACTGAACGACTAGTCCCCGCCTTGATTTGGTTGCTCGGGCAAGAACCGTTACTCTGGTTTGCGGTAGCGTGTCCGAGCGGCCGAAGGTACTCGCCTCGAAAGCGAGTGAGGGTAAAACCTCCGCGGGTTCAAATCCCGCCGCTACCGCCAATTAAAAACAACGCACTCTGGGTTCGCCTGGGGTGCGTTGTTTTTTGGTTTTTGGGGGCCCGAGTGCGCGAGTGCCGGCTTAAGGGACATTTTGTGTGTTTTTACGGCGTGTCGCGATAAGGGACATTTTGTGTGTGTTTAGCTGCGTCCAGCCCACCCTTTTCTCACGCCTAAGCTGGGGTTCCACTGACCATCAATGCCG
>NZ_MLCR01000028.1:0-16345 GCF_001875735.1 Corynebacterium sp. NML120713 | reverse complement strand
CGCCTGAAGTGGTGGACCTTCCGGTCTACGGCAGGGAATCCCGATTCAACGAGCACTGTCCCGCCGTAGGCCCAGGCAGGACCTGGAATCCATATCCAAAAAAGCACACATTTTGTCGCTTAACCCGAAATGCGGTTGTGGGCGTGGCTAAAACCCAAATGGTAGTAACAGGATTGTAGTAATCCCCGAAATCGGGCCAAAGGGAGCGCGGACATTTTGTTGGAGTGTTGAGGGCTGGAAGGTATTCCGATGCCCGCAAAGTTCCCCGACACCGTCCGCGAGTCCGCGGTCGACAAGTACTTCGAAGGCATGACCACCCCCGAGGTCTGCGACTGGGTAGCACACGTTACCGGCCGACGCCCCGCAGCAGGCTCGGTGAAAAACTGGATTACTGACAGACGCAACGGCTACATCCGATCTGATGGTCCCCCAACCGCGGAGGCGATCGCCAAAGCCGTCGCGCGCAGACTGACCTCCACGAAGTCACTGCGCCGGATCGCGGCGGAGTTCCAGGTGTCATTTCACTCGGTAGGCAGGTGGACGCGTGAATTATGGCCTGACGAAGAAGAACGCAACGACGCAGCGTCGATGACGTTCGATGCGGCATATCAAGCCACAATGAAACGCGTGAGTTATAACCGCAAAACCAAACGAGCCCGCAAACACCAACGAACCACCATCAACCGCAACACTGCGACACCGCCACGCCCGGTTGATGAGTGGTTGCCCGGGCCTGGCCCAATACCTGACTTGGATGCTTTGCCGGATGATCCGGAAGTGTTGAAAAAGATGCTGGCTGATGAACGTGACCGCCAAGCAGTCAAAGACGCGATTATTGAAGTACTCATGGGTGGTGAGACGCAGGGAAAAGTCACCGTCCGTGACGGTGTACTCACGACAGCGGCGAAGGCCGCCGTCGTTGTTGCCATCACGGACGCCCGCGGTGTCTCTATCAAGAAAGCGTGTCAGCTTGTTGGTATTGCCGAGTCAACGTTTTATCACCACCAGGGCAAGCATCAGCGTGTGCTGGCCCGGCGTAGTGCGCGTCGTGAGCAGTACAAACCGATGATCCTGCAAGCAGTTGCTGAGTCGAATCAAAGCTATGGGTATCGGCGTATCCATGCCTGGCTGAAAGCTCGAGGACATCGGGTATCGGAAAAGATCGTGCGTGAGTTAATGGGTGAACTTGCATGCAGGCCACCGGCGAAGCAGTCAACGAAGTACTCGTCCTACACCGGTGAGACCGCCCACAGTCCAGCAAACCTCCTGTTGGTCAAACCCCGCACCACTGCGTGTGCATGTCACGACACCGCACAGCAGCCAACGCCTGAAGTCATCGAGCTATCTGAGCACTTTCGCACCCACGCTGATGCCAAGGGATTAATCCATGATTTTCATGCTGATACACCGTGGGAAAAAATCGGTACCGATGTCACAGAAATCCACTGCCCAGACGGCAAACTCTATCTGTCTGCCGCTATTGACTTCTATGACGGAATGCCCATTGCGGTGACCATGTCGACATCACCGAATCATGATCTGGTCGCAGACATGATCGCGCGTATTGATGCGGTAAAACCTGACGGGGTGCAGCCAATTATCCATTCTGACCGGGGTGGACTCTACCGCAGCACTAAGTGGGTGAAGTTGATTACCGATCACACGCATAACCGCCTGGACTGTCCGAAGTGTCAGGAAGGCAAGTGGTGTCGGGCCAGGTGGCGCTACATCCCGTCACTATCCAGGAAGGGCACCAGTGGTGATAACGCGCGCACAGAAGGGTTCTTCGGCACGATGAAACAAGAACTACTCAAAGGCAGGGCGCATACGTCGCAGATGACAGTTGCGCAGATGCGCGAGTATATTGAGTCCTACATTGACTTCTATATCCATACAAGGTTGAAGTCGACACTTGGTGATGGTTATACGACCATCGCTGAGCATAGACAGGCACTGAGTGCATAACTACGAGACAAAGTCCCTCGTGATGCACTCCAACAAAACATCCGCAGCCCCAAAAAAGCGGATTACTACATTCCTGTTACTACACTTTGCAGGTCAGGCGGGTGTTCGGGCGGGTGGAGTACCCCGAAATTGCGAAAAGTTCCTCGGATTTCTGTGATCGCGGGAACTTTTTGATGTGGGTGGAGGTTGGGGCACGAAACACCTGAACGGTGTTCAATTGCGGTCTACACTGATGCGTACTTACAACACGTCCCCGCACTGAACGGAGCGCAAAACCATGACCGACATCCTCGACATCGCACGCGAAAAAGCCCTTGAGCGGGGCGAAGGCCTGAACAAGGAAGAGCTCGTGCAGATCCTCACCATCGAGGACGAACACCTGCCGGAACTGCTCGATCTAGCCCATCAGGTTCGCATCAAGCACTGTGGCGTCGACGTCTCCCTGGAGGGCATCATCTCCCTGAAGACTGGCGGTTGCCCCGAGGACTGCCACTTCTGCTCCCAGTCCGGACTGTTTGAGTCCCCGGTCCGTGCCGTCACCCTGAATATCGACGAGCTCGTGGAGGCCGCGAAGCAGTCCGAGAAGATGGGCGCCTCCGAGTTCTGTATCGTCGCCGCCGTGAAAGGCCCGACGCAGGACCTGCTGGACCAGGTTGCGGCGGCGGTGACTGCCATTCGGGAGGAGGTGGACATCTCTATTTCTGCCTCGCTTGGCATTCTGACCCGTGAACAGGCGCGCCAACTCGCGCAGATGGGCGTGTCCCGCTATAACCACAACTTCGAAACCGCTGAATCCTTCTTCCCGAACGTGGTCACCACCCACACCTGGCAGGAACGCAAGGACACTCTCGAGCACGTGCTCGCTGAGGGGATGGAGACCTGCTGTGGCGGGATCATTGGTCTGGGGGAGACGATTGAGCAGCGGGCTGAGTTCGCCACCCAGCTCGCCGAGATCCAGCCACACGAAGTGCCGATGAACTTCCTCGACCCACGTCCCGGCACCCCGTTCGCCGACCGGCCACTCGTCCCGCAGGGGGAGGCGCTTCGGGCCGTCGCCGCGTTCCGCTTGGCTATGCCCACAACCCAGCTGCGCTTCGCCGGTGGCACCGAGCTCGCCCTTGGCGACGACGGCACCGAAGCCGGCCTGATGGGCGGCGCGAACGCCATCATCGGCGGTAATTATCTGACCACGTTTGGCCGTCCGATAGAGAAGGACCGCGACGCCGTGGACCGCGTCCTTGACGGGAGCTCCCGGCCGCGCATCAACCTGGGTATCTCGCCCGTCGGCCAGAAGGTGAACTCCGGCCACGGCATCCTCTACGACACGATCAAGTCACTCTGATGCGCATTCCAGACAACACCGATCTTGCCGACGCCATCCTCTCTGGCGACATCGCCTGGCCCCTCGACCCGGCCCGCCCCTACGACGCGCCACGCATCTGCCCGCTGTGCCAGCGGCGGATGGTGGTGAAGATTTCGCCGATGGCGTGGTCGGCGGCATGCTCCCGCCACGGATTGCTGCGTTCGGAGTGGCTTGAGCGGTGATGCCCGCACCAAATTCCCTCATTCAATTTCAGCGACCTGGGCTTTTTCAGATCCGCTCGCGAAAAAATAGGAATTTGGTGCAGGGTTCCTAAGAACTACCGTCGACGCAGCGCCACCACGCCAGCCGCGACACCGGCAGCGAGCGCGCCGCCCGCCAGAGCGCCGAGGGCCGGGAGCATGTACCGGCGTAGGGAGCGGTAGTCCTCGATGGTCCAGCCTTGGCCGGTCGCGTAGCGGCGCAGCGCACGGTCAGGGTTGATGGCGACGGGGTTGCCGACCATGGACAGCATCGGCAGGTCGTTGATGCTGTCGGAGTAGGCGGTGCACTTTTCCAGGTCGAGCTTCTGGATGGCCGCCAGTGCCGCCACGGCGTGCTGCTTGCCGGGGCCGTGGAGGATGTCGCCGACGAGGCGGCCGGTGAACTTGCCGTTTTCCTCTTCGGCGACGGTGCCGAGTGCACCGGTGAAGCCGAGGCGTTCCGCGAGCGCCTGGCCGATTTGGACCGGGGTGGCGGAGACCAGCCAGACTTGTTGGCCTTGGGCGATGTGGCGGGACGCGGCGTCGATAGTTGATTGGTAGGTCTTGTCGAGCATTTGGCGGTCGACGATTTCGGCGCAGAGCTCTTTGAGCTGCTCGACGTTCTTGCCTTTGACTACTTGGAGGGCCTGTTCGCGGCCTTTGGCGATGTCTTTGGCGCTTTCGGAGCCGGAGACGCGGTAGCGGATTTGCTTGGTCAGGGCGGGCAGGAGCTCGCGAAGGGTGATGAAGCGCTGCTTGGCCAAGCCTTTGGCCAGCAGGATGAGCGAGGAGCCCTGGATGAGGGTGTTGTCGATGTCGAAGAACGCGGCCGCCTCGGTGTCTTGGGGGACGTCGGGGTCGGGCTGGGTGATTTTCTCCCGGCCGGCGGTTTTGAAGGCGCCGCCGACGGAGTCGACGCCGGTGGCGAATTCTTCGATGCTGATGCCGAAGGTTTCTTCGATGGCGGCGGCTGCGGCGGCGTTACCAGCGGTGCGCTGGGATTCGGCGTCGAGAGGTGGGAGGGCAACTTCTTCGAGGAAGCGGCGAAGGTTGCCTTGGGTGAGTGACCATTGGGCCAGGAGTTCTTTGTGGTCGGACATTGCCAGCGAGCCTTTCACCGTGTGGCAGACGTGATAGCTTGTATCGTAAACAAGATTGGCGGAGAGATGAAACAGGTTGAACTGATGGTGCGCGCTACCTGCGGGTCGTGCGAGCGGGTGGCCGCGCAGATCGCCCCGGTGGTCGAGCAGTGCGGCGCGCAGCTCACGCTTGTAGATGTCGACGCCTCTCCGTCGCTCAACGCCGAGTTCGGGGATCGCGTCCCGGTTGTGGTGATTGATGGGGACGAGTTCGCGTGTTGGGAAGTGGATAACGCGGACCTGGCCGAGGCGCTGTCAGAGTGACGCGCTATCCTTTGGTTTGATTCACGGCTGACTGGAGGGATTGAGTGAGTGTTCTCGTTGTAGGGATGTCGCACCGCTCGGCGCCCGTTGCGTTGTTGGAACGCTTGAGTATGGATGATGCGGTGCAGCATTCGGCGGCGTCGGCGCTGGTGGAGCGCCCGTCGTTGTCTGAGGCGATGATCATTTCGACGTGTAACCGGCTGGAGGTGTACACGGTTGCCAACGCGTTCCATGCGGGTGTGCAGGATGTGTTGGCGGTGCTGGCGGAGGTCTCCGGGGTGAGTGAGGCGGAGCTGCGCGGCTACCTGTACGTGCGGTATTCGGACGCGGCTGCGGAGCACTTGTTGACGGTCGCCTCCGGCCTGGATTCCATGGTGGTGGGGGAGCAGCAGATCATCGGGCAGGTGCGTACCGCGTATACGCACGCGGCGGAGCAGGGCACGGTGGGCCCGGCGTTGCATTCGTTGGCGCAGTCGGCGTTGCATACGGGCAAGCGTGTGCACACGGAGACGTCGATTGATGATGCGGGCGGCTCGATGGTGACCTTCGCGCTGGATACGGCGATGGAGACGATGGGGATAGACACGCTGGAGGGCCAGACTGCGCTGGTGTTGGGGGCTGGTGCGATGAGCTCGTTGGCGGCGACGCATTTGGGCAAGAGGGGCGTCGATAAGTTGATTATTGCGAACCGCACTCGCTCGCGTGCGGAGCGGTTGGCGGAGCATGCCCGGGAGGCCGGGGTGGCTGCGGAGGTCGTGGACTTTAATGCGCGCGCGGGGGCGTTGGGGCGTGTGGATATTACGGTGTCGGCGACGGCGTCGGATGGGTTCACCATTTCGGGCGAGGACATCTCGGGGCCGACGATGCTGATTGACTTGTCGCTGCCGCGCGATATTGACAATTCGGTACTGGAGCACGACGGCGTGCACTTGATCAACATCGAGTACCTGCACGAGCAGCTGCACAACGCAGACTCGGAGGACTCGAAGGCGCTGCAGGCCGCGGAGGCGATCGTGGCCGAGGAGGTGCAGGTGTTTAGCTCCGAGCAGCGGATGCGCGAGGTGGCGCCGGCGGTGGCGCAGCTGCGCCGGATTGGCGCGGAGATCTCGGAGGAGGAGCTGGCGCGGCTGCGCAAGCGTCTTCCTGACCTGGGTGAAGAGGACTTCCAGCAGGTGGCGCGGTCGGTGAAGCGTGTGGTGGATAAGCTGCTGCATAAGCCGACGGTGAAGATTAAGGAGCTGGCGGCGAGCTCGGACTCGATTAGCCTGGAGACCGCCGTTGAGGAACTGTTTGGGGTGCGCCCCGTGTCGGCCGCTACTGATATGGACCGGTTGCCGAGTCCCGACGAATTGAAGTTGAAGGAGTCGTAATTTACATGCTGAAAATTGGTACGCGGGGTTCGCACTTGGCCACGACGCAGGCGGGTCACATGCGTGATGCCCTGATCGCGCACGGTTACCCGTCTGAGCTGCACATTGTGAAAACTGCCGGGGATGTTTCCCACGCGCCGGTGGAACGCATCGGCGTCGGCGTGTTTACGTCTGCGCTTCGCGACGCCCTCTTCGACGGCGAGGTGGACGTCGCCGTGCACTCCTTCAAGGACTTGCCGACGGCCCCAGAGCCCCGCACCTACCTGATCGTTCCGGAGCGCGAAGACCACCGCGAGGCACTCATCGCCCGCGACGGCCTGACGCTGGACACGCTGCCGAAGGGCGCGAAGGTGGGCACCTCGGCGCCGCGCCGTGTTTCCCAGCTGCGCGCGCTGCGCCCTGACCTTGAGATCCTCCCGCTGCGAGGCAACATTGAGACGCGCATGGGCCGGGTGGAAAGCGGCGAGATGGACGCGATTGTCCTGGCATATGCGGGCTTGGTCCGTGGTGGGTTCGCGGACCGCGCCACCCAAGTCTTCGATGCTGAGGTGTTCATGCCGGCTCCGGCGCAGGGCGCGCTGGCCGTCGAGTGCCGCGTCGACGACACCGCGCTGCGCGAGGGCCTGGACAAGCTGCTGCATGCGGATTCCTTTGCGTGCGCGGCGGCGGAGCGCCAGGTGCTGGCAACCCTGGAAGCGGGTTGCACGGCCCCGGTTGCGGCGCACGCGACCATCGCTGACGGCACCATTACCTTGCGGGCGGGGGTATTCGCCCTGGATGGCTCCAAGCAGCTGATTGAGGAGGCAACAGGCACGGACGCCCGTGAGCTGGGCACACAGCTTGCGCAGACGCTGATTGGGCGCGGGGCGGCAGAAATTATGCAGTAAGTTTTCAGACTGGTTTTGAAACAGGTTTTGAAACACGGCGTATGCAAATTAAGGTGTAACTACCATACGTCCAATCGTCTCGGTGTATAGGGGTCCCTTTGGGACTCGCTGTACGCCGGGACACTTCTTTACGCCTTATACAAGACCAGAAAAGACCATTTTGATGACACTGCCCTCAATCACGCCCCAGCCGGGGAAGGTGATCTTCGTCGGTGCCGGACCTGGCAATCCCGATTTGCTGACGATTCGCGCTCGCCAGGTGATGGAACGCAATTCTATCGCGTTGGTGGAACCGGATGTTCTTGAGGGTGTCCGAAATGTTCTTGCCGCAGCGTGCGCGGTGCCGCAGGAGAAGATCGACGCCGCGGAGGCCCAGTATGAGGCGATGTGTGCGGAGGCGAAGGCCTCCGGGGCGCGGCGCCGCCCGCCGAAGCCTGCGGACCCAACCGCGGCTGAGGTTGAAGAGGTGCCGCTTGGCACGGACGATATTGTTGCGCGGTTGCGCTCGGCGCTGCAGGCGGCGGCCGAGGTGATCCGCAAGGGGGATGACGGTGACGGGGATGTGATCCGTCTGGTCAGCGGGAACCCGCTGACGCGCGATGCCGTGCGGGAGGAGATCGCCGCGGTGGCGGCCGCCGGCCTGGAATTCCAGATTGTGCCGGGGATGTCGCTGCCGTCGACGGTGCCGTCCTTTGCGGGTATCGCGCTTGGTTCAACGTATACGGAAGCAGATCTGGCGAACGGGCCGGTGGACTGGGACCAGTTGTCGCAGGCGCCGCAGCCGTTGGTGTTGCAGGCGGTGCGCGAGCAGCTGCCGGAGATGGCGTCGCAGTTGATGCAGCGCGGGTTCCCGAGTGAGCTGGCGTGCAGCGTCACGGCCAACGGAACGACGCGGCTGCAGCGCACGGTCGATGCGACCCTGGAGACCCTGGCAACCATGGACTCGGTGACGGCGGATCTGCCTGGTTCTTTGGTGGTGACGCTCGGTACTGTGAATGATGATCGATCGAAGTTTTCGTGGTGGGAAAACCGTCCTTTGTACGGGTGGCGAGTGCTGGTGCCGCGTGCGAAGGAGCAGGCGGAGGCGATGAGCAGCCGCCTGGCGTCGTACGGGGCGATCCCGCAGTCGGTGCCGACGATTTCTCTGGAGCCGCCGCGCAACCCGGCGCAGATGGACCGCGCGATTAAGGGGATCGTGGAGGGCCGCTACCAGTGGGTGGTGTTCACCTCGACGAACGCTGTGCACGCGGTGTGGAAGAAGTTCGAGCAGCTTGGCTTGGACGCCCGCGCGTTCGCGGGTGTGCACCTGGCGGCGGTCGGCCGCAAGACGGCGGAGGCACTGCGCGCGCTAGGGATGAGCCCGGAGCTGCTGCCGCACCGCACGAAACAGAACGCCGCTGGCCTGGTGGAGGTGTTCCCCGAGTACGTCGAGGACATCGACCCGGTCTCGCGGGTGCTGCTGCCGCGGGCGGACATCGGTACGAACGTGCTGGTGGATGGCCTGATTGAGAAGGGCTGGGACGTCGAGGACGTCGTGGCCTACCGCACGGTGCGCGCGGCCCCGCCAGCTCCTGAGGTGCGCGACATGATCAAGACCGGCGGGTTTGACGCAGTCTGCTTCACGTCCGGCTCGACGGTGCGCAATCTGGTTGGCATCGCGGGTAAGCCGCACCAGCGCACGATCATCGCGTGCATCGGCCCAATGGCGGCTGAGGCAGCGCGCGAGCAGGGGCTGCGTGTCGACGTCGTACCAGAGGTTGCGGACGTGCCGTCGCTGGTGGACGCGCTTGCCGAGCACGTCGCTGCCCTGCGGGCAGCTGGGGAGCTGCCGCCGCCGCGGAAGAAGCGGAGGGCGCGTCGGAAACCGGCGTTATGATGTAGCACATGACTACATATCATCTTCCACGCCGTCCACGTCGCCTCCGCCAGAATCCTGCGATTCGGCAGCTCACCGCGGAGACGCGACTGGCTCCGGCCGATTTTATTTTGCCGTTGTTCGTGGCTGATGGCATCACCGAACGCCGAGAGATTGCCTCCATGCCGGGCGTGTACCAGCACACCACGGACACCCTGAAGGCGATCTGCCACGAGGCACTCGAGGAGGGGATCCGCTGTGTGGACCTCTTCGGCGTGCCGCTCGATGAGGATAAGGACGCCACGGGTTCCGTCGCGTGGGACCCGGAGGGCATCCTGAACCGGAACGTGCGCGCACTGCGCGAGGAGTTCGGCGAGGATCTGCTGATTATGGCCGATACCTGCCTGGATGAGTTCACGGACCACGGGCACTGTGGCGTAGTGGGCGTCGATAAGTATGGCAATCAGGTGGTGGATAACGATGCCACCTTGGATCTCTACCGCGATATGGCGCTGGCGCAGGCCGCTGCGGGCGCGCACATCGTGAGCCCGTCGGGGATGATGGACGGGCAGATCGGCGTGATCCGCGAGGGGCTCGACGCCGAGGGCTACCAGGACGTGGCCATCATGGCGTACTCGGCGAAGTACGCGTCGAAGTTCTTCGGGCCGTTCCGCGACGCGGTCGGCTCCTCCCTGAAGGGCGACCGCCGCACGTACCAGCAGGACCCGGCGAACGTGCGCGAGTCCCTGCTCGAGACCGAGCTCGATATTGAGGAAGGCGCGGACTTCGTCATGGTCAAGCCTGCGCTGCCGTACCTGGATGTGCTCAGCCGCGTGGCGGACATGTCGCCGGTGCCGGTGGCGGCGTACCAGGTTTCGGGCGAGTACGCGATGATGGTGGCCGCTGGTCAAAACGGTTGGATCGACTTCGAGGCGACCATGATGGAGTCGCTGACCTCTATCAAGCGTGCTGGCGCGGACCAGATTTTGACGTACTACGCAATCGAGGGCGCGCGTGCGCTGAAGGAGCTTCATGGCTAACACACCTCCCGCGGCGCAGGCCCCGGCCCTGCCACCGAGACACCGGAAGGACGAGCCGACGCAGCAACAGCCCGAGGCGGTGCGCTATCTCCTCGGCGCGTGGGCAGTGATGATCCTCGGTGAGCTCCTGCACCAGATCCTCGCCGTGGTGGTGACGGTGCTCGACCCGGCTGCGCTGCGCGAGGCGGCGAACCAGGCCGCGAAGAACCAGTCGGAGGCGATCCCGGAGAACATGATGCAGGCGAGCATGTACGCCACGGTTGTGCTGATGGCGCTGCTGCAGCTGGGCATCATCGTGGTGTTTGTCCTGGCGCTGCGCTCAGTGCAGCGCCGCGGAAAGTGGATGCTCAACGCCACGCGGGTGCTGCAGGTCTTCTCGGTCTTCTTCGCGGTGCGCGTGCTCACGCTCTTCTTGATGACGCCCGCTGCGACTAAAGTGCCGGTTGCGCTGTTCGCCGTCGACGGTGCGGTGCAGATCGTGGTCGGTGTGGCGGGAGCATTGGGGCTGTTCTATGCTTCCCGGAAGGAATCGCAGGACTATCTGCGTCCGGCTGAGCAGTAGCAGCAGTAGGGAAGAAGTGGAGTAACGGCGCATGGCTGATAATGTGACGCGCTCAATTGACGACGCCCGCCTGGCGGCCAAGGACGCCGGCTTCGACCCGGACTCGCGCCACTCCGAGGACAGCAACGGCAACACGTTGCGCCCCCACGCTTCCTACGCGTTCGAGCTCGAGGGCCTGGAGGACGGCGCGCAGCTGCGCGACATCGAGGAGGCCCTCGAGGAGCTGCCGGGCGTGCAGGCGCGCCTGGTGTACCCGACGAAGATGGCGTGGGTGACCGCGCCGGACACCACGGCACCGCACACGATCACCGAGGTGATGCAGCGCTTCGGGGTGGAGGTGCAGCTGACGGATTCGACGCTGCGCCGCCGCGCCCAGGGGCATTCGGTGGTGGATCACACGCTGCCGCGGCGCGGCACGCGCGGCATGTCCGGCCGGATGCGCCGGATGAAGGAACACGAGCAGCGCTCCCTGCGCACGGCGCGCGCGAGCGGGTTCGTGCGCACTGCCCGACGGCGCCGCGGCATGATGCGTGGCCAGGACGTACTGTTTACCGCCCGCGACTTGGTCACGCCGCTTCGCATGTGGATCGCTATTGTGCTGAGCATCCCGGTCGTCCTGATGGCGTACGTGCCGCAGTTCCAGTTCCCGGGCTGGCAGTGGTGTTCGTTGGCGTTGTCCACGCCGGTCGCACTGTGGTGCGCGTTCCCGTTCCACCGCGCGATGCTCGGTGGCGTGCGCCGCGGGATTTCCGCGCTGGACGGAGCGAGCTCGATCGCGATTTTGGCCGCTTGGCTGTGGTCGCTGGTCGCGGTGGTGCTGACGTCCGCTGGGCAGATCGGCTGGACTACCAGTAGTGGCTGGGTGCCGCACCAGATGGGCCACGACGTTGAGATCTTCTTCGAGGTCTCCTGCGCCGTGACCACGTTGTTGCTGGTGGGACGCTACTTCACCATGCGCGCTCGCCCCCGCCTCATGGAGGATTTGCAGGCCCGCAACCCTGATCCGGACGCGGTGTACAAGGTGGTGCGTCGTTCGCGGGCGGGCAACGTGACGGAGGAAGACTTCCCGGCAGTCGAGCTGAACAAGGGGGATGACGTCTACGTCCACGCGGGCGAGATCATCCCTGCCGACGGCGAGGTGGTCGGCGGCTCTGGCGTGTTGAACCCCCAGATTATCGACGCCCGCGAGCCTTCCGAGGTGAAAGTCGGCTCAACGGTGCGCGCCGGGTCGGTGCTGCGCAGCGGCAAGATCAAGATGCGCGTGGAGCGCGTCGGACACACCACCCGCCTGGGCGCGGTGGAGCGCTGGGTGGACGCGGTGCTGCGCCACCAGAACGAGGCCACGTTGATGTCCACGCGCGCGGCGGGCCTGCTCATCCCGGCGGCCTATGCGCTGGCTATCTTAGATTTTGGGCTGTGGGTGCTGCTGACCGGCAACTACAATGCTGGCTTTTCCACGGCGTTGGCCATCTTGGTGGTGGTGGCGCCGGTGGCGCTGGCGATTTCGCCTTCGCTGGCGATCCGCCTCGGCATTGAGTCGGCGGTGCGAAACGGCATCCTGATCCGCGACGGCGAAACCTTCCGCGCGCTGGAGTCGACGGACACGGCCGTGTTCAACCGCGTGGGCACCCTTGTCAAGCCGCAGATGACGGTGGAGACCGTCACCGCCGAGCGCGGCGAAAGCCCGGAGATGGTGATGCGCGTGGCGGGTGCGCTGTCGGTGGAGTCCAACCACCCGTCGGCACGCGCAATGGTGAAGGCGGCGCGTGAGGCGCGCGATGGGCGCACGAAGAGCGCCGATGTGCCGTCGTGGATCGAGATGAGCAACGAGGAAATCACGCCCGGCGGCGAGTTCCGCGGCCGCCTCACCTTGACCTACGGCGACGAGGACGAGGACCGCACCGAGTCCTTCGACGCCTGCCTGTGGCGCCCCACGAACCTGTCCCAGCTGCACGGCCGCCTCGCGATGGCCGCGACCGCCGGAGGCACCCCTGTAGTGGTGCGCTGGCGCGGCAAGGACCGCGGCGTGATCACCCTCTACGACCCCGCGAAGGACGACGCCCACGAGGCCATCAACCGCCTGGAACAGATGGGCGTAGAGACGGTGATGCTCACCCGCGATACCTACCCGGTGGCCCGCCGCTTTGCCGACTTTTTGGGTATGTCCAACGTGCTCGCCGGCATTACCGCGCCGGACAAGCCGGGGGCGGTTCGCGCCATCCACACGAAGGGCGCCACGGTTGCCATGATCGGTGACGCCACCGCGCTTCCCACTATCAAGGTGGCGGACGTCGGCCTGCTCTACGCCACCGACGACATTATCGACGCCCAGTCCTCCACCATCGCCCGCGCCTGCAACGCCGTGCTGATCCGCGACGACGTCTCCGCCGTCCCGCAGCTCATCGCGCACGCGCGCCGCGTGTGCCACATCATCGACTACAACATGATCTTCGCCTGGGCGTACAACTCCACCGCGATCGTGCTTGCCGCGATCGGCGTGCTGCCCCCGGTGGGGGCCACGCTGCTCATGCTCGGCAGCTCGCTCGTGATTGAGGCGCACTCCTCGCGGGCAAATCATTTTCCCACCTAAACCGCAACGGCGGTAGGGTGGGAGACTATGACCAGACGCGACCTTTCTTCTGCCCCGTTCATTGAGGCCGCCAACGGCCGCACGCCCTCACGCACCCCGGTGTGGTTCATGCGCCAGGCCGGGCGCTCGCTGCCGGAATACCGCAAAGTCCGTGAAGGCATCTCCATGCTGGACTCCTGCTTCATACCGGAGCTCCTCGCCGAGATCACGATGCAGCCGGTGCGCCGCCACGACATGGATGCGGCGATTCTCTTTTCCGATATCGTCGTGCCGCTGAAAGCGGCGGGTATCGGCGTGGAGATCGTGCCGGGCCGCGGCCCAGTGATGGAGAAGGCGATTACGACGAAAGAGGACGTCGATAATTTGCCGGTGCTGGACCACAACGTTGAGGAAGTGGCCAAGGGCATCGAGATGATTCTCGACGAGCTCACCGACACCCAGGCCCTGATCGGCTTTGTCGGCGCGCCGTTTACGCTGGCCAGCTACCTCATCGAGGGCGGGCCGAGCAAGAACCACGAGAAGACGAAGGCCATGATGCACGGCGACCCGGACACGTGGCACGCCCTGATGCGCCGCCTCGTGCCGACCATCAGCGCGTTCCTGCGCACGCAGGTCGACGCCGGCATCGACGCCATGCAGCTCTTCGACTCCTGGGCAGGCTTCCTCACCGAGGCCGACTACCGCGAGCACGTCCTGCCGTACTCCGCCGAGATCCTGAAGGAGGTCGAGGGTGTGATCCCGCGCATCCACTTCGGTGTGGCCACGGGTGAGCTGCTCGGCGCGATGTCGGAGGCGGGTTCCGAGGTGATGGGCGTCGACTGGCGCGTGCCGCTCGACGTCGCCGCGAAGCGCTTCGCGTCCCCGCGCGTGCTGCAGGGCAACCTCGACCCGGCGATGCTCTTCGCTGGCCCCGCCGTGGTGCAGGAGGAAGTGCGCCGCATCAAGGCGGAGGCCGCCCGAGCTATCGACGCAGGCACCGCCACCGGCCACATCTTCAACCTCGGGCACGGCGTCTTGCCGACCACCGATGCAGGCGCCATCACCGACGCTGTCGCAATGATCCACGAAGCATAACGAAGGAGATCCCCATTGAATATCGCCATTGTCGGTGCAGGGCTTGCCGGGCTGACCGCAGCGTTTGAGCTGCGCAACTCCGGCCACACCGTCGACGTCTACGAGGGCAACGACCGCATCGGCGGCAAGCTGTACACCGTTGCGTTCGACGGCGGCCCCACCGATATGGGGGCCGAAGCCTTCATCGCGCGCCGCCCGGAAGCGAAGCAGCTCGTCGAGGAGCTGGGTCTGCAGGACTCGCTGGTCTCCCCGTCGGGGATGCGCTCCCTGCTCTACGTCGACGGTGAGACCCGCGCCATGCCGGCTGGTGGCACGATGGGCATCCCTTCCACCTCCGAGCCGGTCGCGCACCTGGTCAGTGAGGAGACCGCGCGGCGCATCGACACCGAGGCGCAGCGCGAAGGCTTCGAGTGGACCATCGGTGGCGACATGAGCGTCGGCGCCCTGGTCCGCGAGCGCTACGGCGACGACGTCGTGGACAACATCGTCTCCTCCCTGCTTGGCGGGGTGTACTCCTGCACCGCCGACGACCTGGGCGTTCGCGCCACCGTGCCGCAGCTCGCCGCCGAGTTCGACCGCCTGGCCGCCGACGGCCCCGTGCACCTTTCCACGGCGGTCGCCAACTTGGAGGCGGCCCGGAAGAAGGCCGTTGCCGCGGCTGGGTCTTCTGATGCCTCGAAGCCTTCGAAACCGGCACCCATTTTCGCGTCCTTCCGCGAGGGCTACCAGGAACTCTACGAGGCACTCGCGGAGCAGTCCGGCGCAAACATCTACGTTGACGCGTTCATCCCGTCCATCAGCCGCGAGGGCGAGGGGTTCCGCCTCAAGGGTGGCGAGGACACCGTCTACGACCGCGTGCTGTTGGCCACCCCGGCGCCGACGACCGCGCTGCTGCTTCGCGACATCGCCCCCGAGGCCTCCGAAGCGCTTCGCTCCGTCGAGTTGGCGAACTCCGCCGTGGTGGGCCTGCGCTTCGCCACCGACGAGGGCCTGCCGGAGAACTCCGGCGTGCTGGTCAGCACCGATGCGAAGGACGTGCACGCCAAGGCGTTCACGCTTTCGTCGCGTAAGTGGCCGCACCTCGCCGAGCGCGGCGGCGCCCTTGTACGCGCCAGCTTCGGCCGCTACGGCGATAACATCGCCCTGACTGCCAGCGAGGACGACCTCGTGGACTGGGCCCTCGACGACCTGCAGACCATCACCGGCTTCGACGGCCGCGCCGCCGGCGTCGAGGAGATCTTCGTCCAGCGCTGGCTCGGCGGCCTCCCGCGTTACGACGCCACCCACCTGGCCACCGTGGCCAAGGTCCAGGACGCCCTCGCCGGTATCGACGGCGTTGGTGTGACAGGCGCCTGGGTTGCCGGGGTTGGGGTCCCGGCAGTGATCGGCAACGCGCGTGAGGCGGCGCAGGATCTCCTCTAGGCGGACTCTAGGCGGAAACGCGCACCAAATTCCAGTATTTCGGCGGGTGGGTTTTGCGTTTCCCCAGGTCGCACCCCTCGTCGCTCTGTGTCAAGTGGTTGTGGGCCAGATTCATGGTTAACAATGCATCATCAATGCACGCGGCATCGGCGCTGTCTTAGTTGTTGTGCGGATAATCGTGACTTTCTCAGGCAACCCAATCGGTGTTTTCGGTCGCGCGGTAATTACCCCATCAGCAAGGGCTTGCTCGACGGCACTTCGCCGGTTAGCCTCCAGCTTTTGCCACGTGCCGTCTAGCACGCTTTGCGGTGTGTACCCATTAATCCCACTGTGGGGCCGGTGGTTATACAACGTTGTAAACTCATCAACCCAGGCCGCTGCATGTTTAATGCTGGCAAAAGCCCTCGGGTAGTAGGCCATACCTTTCATGGTGTGAAACAACGACTCCATATGCGGATTATCGTTACTAATCGACGGCCTGCTGAAGGAGCGTTTGACCTGGTGGGCATCAAAAAGTCTGCCAAGGCTGCGACTGGTCATCGCTGCCCCGTTATCGGAGTGCACCGTGTCGACATCAGGGTGTGCGGCAAAGATTTCTTCAAACATATGTCGTG